>NZ_JACHVQ010000002.1:0-300000 GCF_014190805.1 Flexivirga oryzae
ACCGTGGCAGCAACTGCACCGTGCCGGGGTCGGTCAGATGGACACCGGCATGGTGATCGAGGACGCCGTCGAGTTCCAACGCATCGCCCAACGCCGCGGCCTGCCCCGGCACAGTCACTGAGGGATGCGCCGGTGAGCCGGCGGCACCGCCGGACCGTGCTGGGTCAGTCGGGGATCAGGTCGCGCCGGGAGCGCCATACGACACCCAGCGGAACGCACACGAGGAAGCACAGGAGCAGCACGAAAACCCCTGTGCTCGGTCCGTTTCCGTCCGCGTAGTCGGGCACGTGCGAGAAGACGGCGCTGACCTGCAGCCAGCGCGGCGCGTGCAGCACCGAGCCCATCAGGACGAGCACCGCGGAGCCGGCGACCGGGATCCAGGTCGCGACCGCAACGGTGCGGCGCGCACCGACCAGGAGCACACCGACACCGGTGAGCGCCAGGACCGCCGGCCACTGGCCGACGGTGTAGGCGAAGTTGCGTCCTGCGGCGGCGTCGTCCAGTTGGGTCATCGTCACCAGCGCGCCGATGCCGCCGACCACCGCCAGCATCGCGAGCGACCCGAGCACCGCCACCACCGCGCGCACCACGAGCGGTGTCCGCCGTGCCACGCCACAGGTCAGCACGTCCTCGAGCAGACCGTCGGCCTCGTCGGTGCCGCTGCCCAGCACCGTCAGCACCGCGTAACAGCCGGCCAGCAGGGCCAGCAGCACCCCGGCGAAGGAGAAGAACGCAGCGTCGAGTCGGTGCTCGCCGGTCAGGTCGCTCATCAGCTTGGCGGTCGACGAATCCCGTTGCAGTAGTTGGACAAGACTGCCACTCATCCCACCGAACAACGCGGCGAGTGCGGCGCAGACCGCGGTCCAGCTCAGCCAGCGTCCGCGCTCCAGGTGCCAGGTCAACGCGAGCGCGGAGCGCACCTGCAGGCGGTCGTCGCTGGTTGCCCGGTCGTGCAGCGGCGCGGTCGCGTACTCCCGGCCGCGCCCGATCAGCCACACACCTGCGCCGACCGCTCCGCAGAGCGCGGCGAACACGAGCAGGCTCCACCACCGGTCATCGGTGTATGGCGCCTCGACGTCCTTCCAGCCGAGCGGACTGACCCAGCGAAGCGCGGTGACGCCGTGCACGTTGGCCACCGCACGGAGTGCGAAAGCCACTGCCAGCGCGAGAAATCCGAGCAGTTTGGCAAGCCCGGTGCTGTCCGCCGACTCCCCGGCGGCCAGACCGATCAGCCCGAAGCAGAGACTGCAGCATGCCGTCACGGCACCGAGCCCGACGGCGCCCTGCCAGGTCAGCTCGTCGACGATCGGGAGCTCGGCCACACCGACAGCGGCGACCGCGAGACCGAAGCCGACGGCGACGACCGCGACGGCAGTCAGCCCACCCCGCAACCGGTCGCGCCCGTCGTGACCGCTGGCCTGCAAGAGCTCGGCGACACCCGAATCCTCGGCACCACGAACAAAACTCACACCAAGCAGCAGCGCCATGATCGACGATGCGATGATCAGGTAGGTGCCCATCTCCCACGCCGCGAGCTGCCCGATGGTGCCCGGGTCCGGCAGCGGACCGTAGAGCAGCCGGGTCGCCGCGTTGTCGCCCAGACTCTCGATGAGGTGCTGGCGTTGGGAGAGCTTCGGGTAGGTCGAGGCGTATGACGGTGCCACCACCGCGAGGAGCCCGAGCAACGGCAGCGTCCAGGCGAGGATGCGCCGACGGTGGGTCCGCAGGGCGACCCGGGCCGGGCCGGTTCCGTGCGCCGCGCTCATCTCGCCGCCACCTTGTAGTGCCGCAGGAAGAGGTCCTCCAGGCTGGCCGGTGTGCACCGCACATCGGTCGGGTGTGCCACCAGGAGCACCTGCAACACCCGGTCGACAGCCTCCTGCGGGACGCTGGCCTCCACGCGGATCTTGCCGTCCGACAACGGCTTACGGGCGACCTCGACTCTAGTGCCGAGCACGTCCTGGACCTCGTCGACGACCCGGTCGGCGACGTCCCCCGACAGCACCGCACTGATCGTGGACGCCGCGAGGTGCCGCATCTGGGACAGCTGGCCGGTCTCGACCAGCCGGCCGTCCTTGATGATCGTCACCGCGTCGCACAGCTGCTCGACCTCGCCCAGGATGTGGCTGGACAGCAGGACGGTGCGTCCTTGCGAGGTCGCCTGCTCCACACACTCGCCGAAGGTGCGCTCCATCAAGGGGTCGAGGCCGGACGTCGGCTCGTCGAGGATGAGCAGCTCGGTGTTCGCCGCGAAGGCGGCCACCAGCATGACCTTCTGCCGGTTTCCCTTGGAATACTTACGGATCCGTTTGCTGGTGTCGAGTGCGAACGCCTCGATCAAGGCGCTCTCGCGCTGGTCGTCGTAGTCGCCGCCGGCGGACCGCCGCAGTCCGGCCAGCGCGTCCAGTGCCTGCCGCCCGGTGAGCGTGGGCCACAGTGCGACCTCGCCGGCGACATACGACACCTGACGGTTGACGGTCGCGCTGTCAGTGGCGGGGTCACGGCCGAGCACGCGCACGACCCCGGCATCCCGCCCGTAGAGGCCGAGCAGCACCCGGATGGTCGTGGTCTTGCCGGCGCCGTTCGGCCCGAGGAATCCGTGCACGGTGCCGCGGGACACGGCCAGGTCGAGACCGTCGATCGCCCGGAACCTGCCGAACGTCTTGGTGAGGCCGACGACCTCGATGACTCGGTTGGTCGTCGGCGACTGCTCCACGGCGCGTGCCTTCGTGGACGGGGTGGTCATGACACGGCACCTTTCGACTCGGGCGGCAGCAGGCCGCGCTCGAGCAGCCCGCTCTCCAGTTCGTGCATGAAGGACTTCTGCAGGTCCTCGGGGAAGAGCTGCGTGGTCGCATAGCCGACGTACTCGCCCGAGCTCTGCGACGCCTGCTCCAGCATGCCGCGCACCTGACCCGGTGTGAGGTCCAGTGCTGCCAGGAAGTCGACGGAGTGCTCGGCCATCTCCTCGACCCGGCGGAGCCGTTCGGCCTCGGGCAACGTGTCGACGGACCGGCTGAGATCCCGGAACTCGATGAAGAGCGGAAGGATCAGATCAAGTTGCTCGTCGGTGAGATGCTCCGCGAGGTCGGTGATCATGGACGGCAGCTCCGTGCGGTAGCAGGCGAATTCGACCACCTGCCGTTCGGCTGCGATGAGCGCGGCCACCTCGGGATCACCGGCCCGGGCGAGCAGCCGGTCGTACATCTCGTGCACCGCCCGCGGCATCGGGGACACCGGCCCGCCCTCCCCCGTCGTACGCAGCAGGTTGACCAGTTGCTGTCGCTGCCGGCCCAGTTCGCCGATGCGCTCATCCACCCCGGCGAGTGTCACCGCGAGGTCGGTGCGGATCGCGTTGCGTTCGTCCGGGTCGTCACCGGACTCCTCGATCATCGCTCGCACCGAGACGAGCGGCACCCCGGAGCCGACCAGCCAGCGGATCCGGACCAGCCGCGCCAGCTGCACCATGCCGTAGTCGCGGACCCCGCCGATCCGCTCGGGCACCGGCAGCAACCCGATCTGGTGGTAGTAGCGGATGGTCCGCACGGTAGTGCCGGCCAGATCCGCCAGCTCTTTGACTCGCATGCTTCGATCATTGACTGTGACGTAACGTCACAGTCAAGCACCGACGGCGCAATTCCGGTCGCTCGGCATCCAGTGCGTATGTATCGTTTGATACATGATGGAGATCAGCGAGCCCTCCACCGCGAACGCTCAGCGGTTGTGGCACTACCTGGGAGACGTCGAGCGCTGGGGTGACCACCTGCCGACCTTCAAGTCCGTCCGGCACGTCGGGGGCCCTACCCCGACGGACGTCGGCAGTCGCTTCGAGGTGCGGCAACCCGGGGTTGCCACGGCGGTCTACGAGATCACCCGGTGGGAGCCGGAGCAGGGCTTCACCTGGGTCGGCCGGGTGCCGGGAGTTGCCACCACCGGCTCACACGACATCGAGCCGGACGGGGACGGCAACCGGATCCGGCTCGCCCTCGACTGGTCCGGTCCGCTGGCGTGGGCGATCCGGCCGTTGCTGTCGGCGAAGGCACGCCGGATGATGCAGTCCGAAGGCCAGACCATCGCCGGCCTCGCCGAACGGCCCGAGGGGTGAGCAGCCCGCGAGAAGCACTGTTGCAGAAGGCGATCGGCTACTTCGCCGAGCACGGTGTGCGTGACACGAGCCTGCGCACCCTCGCGGCAGCCATCGGCACCAGCCAGCGGATGCTGCACTACCACTTCGGCTCGCGAGAGGACCTGCTCGTGGCAGTCATCGAGTCCGTGGTCGAGACCGACACCGCCGTGCTGAACCACCTCTTCGCGACCGAGCCGGACCCGTTCGAGGCGGGCCGGGAGAACTGGCGGATCGCGGCGGAGCACGCACAGACCTTCGGTGCGCTCTACTTCGAGCTGTCGTCGCACGCGATGTACGGCAAGCCGTATGCCGAGGAGCTGGGACGGACGCTGGTCACGCGCACCCAGGCGGCGTTCGAGGCGGCATACACCACGCTCACCGACGAGGCGTCCGCGCGCACCCTCGCCCGGCTCACCCTCGCCGTCGGGCAGGGTCTGCTGTTCGACACCCTCATCGACGGCGACCGTGCGGCATCCGACGCCGCCATCGAGGAGTTCATCACGATGATGCGTGCCCGACTCGACCGGACCGTCCGGCCTGGCTGACCGCGAACCAGCACAGCGCGCCGAACAGGACCACGTGCGCGAGGACGGTGCCTGCCTTGCCGGCCAGACCCAGATCGAGCAGCGGGAAGGCGAGCAGGAGCACGCTGGCCGGCCGCGCCAGCCGCGCCCGCCAGGTCGCCACCGCGAGGGACACGACGCCGACCACCGTGCCGCCGAGGAACATCAGCAACACGACGACCCCGATCGGGTTGCCCGACATGTCGTCGATGAGTCCGGCCGCGGTGTCGGTGGGCAACCCGTTCTGCACGGCCTGCAGTTCGACGCCTTGTATGGCGCGCACGCCGGTGAAGCCCATCATCGAGATGACCGCGACAGCGCCACCGATCCGCGCCGCCACGGGGCTGCGCCCCACGCACGCCTGTGCCAGCCACACGAACGCTGGCACGAAGAGCACCGTGCCCAGCAGGCCGACGAGCACGGAGAGGACGAACACACCGCGGTTGGCGTCGATCGCCGCAAGATCGGCCGCAGTGCTGGAGTCTCGCAGTGGCGAGATCGCTGCCTCGGTCACCCCGAGCAGCGGTGCGACGACCAGACAGGTCAACCCGACTCGACGCCCGAGCAACGCGGGCGGTGGAGTCGACGAGATCGGTTGGGCCTGTTGCGCAACGGGTGTGGCCATGAGGGTTCTCCTTGGGTTGCGTCGCGATCGGAGCGGGGACGTCCAGCACGCTAGGAGCGGCGCAGCCCTCGGCGCCTCGGCCACCGGGACGGATCGCGGTGCCGTGCGAACGATGCGGTCTCATCCTGCAGAACGAGGCGCGCAGGCCGACCTCGGTTCTATCGTGTGCAAATGCAGCGCATCCGCCGGCATCCACAGCTGCTCGATGCAGCGCTCGCCGGTGTGCTCCTGGTGGCGGGGCTGGCCGACACCGCACGGCGGCCGGAGCTGCTCCACCCGGTCACCGAACTCTTCGTGCTGCTCTCCGTCGGTGCGATCGCGCTGCGCAGCCGTGCGCCGCTGCTGATGTGCGTGGTCGCCGCAGCCGGACTCGCCGGATTCGGGCTGCTACCCGAAACCACCACTCCCCTCTGGGGATTCGTGGCGGTCCTGGTGCTGGCGTTCTCCGCGGGCGCGAACCTGGGCGGCCGGCTACGCCTTGCGGGCGTCCTCGCGTTGCTCGTGGCGGCATACATCCTCCAGGTGGCCACGAGTGCCCGCCTGCGCGACGGTGAGGTGTCGTGGGCGGACGTGTGGATCACCCCGCTCGTGCTGATCGGCGTGCCTGCCCTGGCCGGCGGGCTGCTGCGTCATTCCCGGGCGCAGACCCGGCGGGTGCGCGAGCTCGCCGCGGAGTTGGCCGTCGAGCGGGACCACCACGCGGCGGCCGCGGCCGCCGCAGAGCGCAACCGGATCGCCCGCGAACTGCACGACGTCATCTCGCACTCGGTCAGTGTCATGCTCGTGCAAGCCGGTGCCGCCGAAGCGTTGCTGCCTCCCGCCGCGCCCGCACTGCAGCCGGTGCTCCGGGTGCGCTCTGCGGGGCGGGACGCGCTGGCCGAACTGCGCAGGCAGCTCGGCCTGCTGACCGACGGGCCAGGTCCGGGCGACCCGATGCCTGGTCTGGATGATCTGCGCTCCCTGGTCGCCGGTGTCGACGGACAGCTCGAGGTTGTGGGCGACCTCGACGGAATCAGTTCTCCCGGCGTGCAATTGACCGCCTACCGGGTGGTGCAGGAGGGTCTCACGAACGCGCGGCGGCATGCGAACGGCGGGTCGGCCCGGGTCCGCGTCGTGCGTTCCGAGGCGGCGATCGAGGTGACGGTGCTCGACTCCGGCGGCGGCGATGGCGGCGGCGAGGGCGGCGCGACGAGCGGTGGCTACGGGTTGCGCGGGATGCGTGAGCGGGTCGAGTTGTATGGCGGTGAGCTCACCGCGGGACCCCGCGGTGACGCACCCGGCTGGCGGCTGTGCGCGACACTTCCGCTGGAGCAGCGATGACCGGTCCGATCCGGGTGCTGGTGGTCGACGATCAGGCCCTGGTCCGCAACGGCCTGGTACTGATGCTGGACCGGCACGATGACATCCAGGTCGTGGGTGAGGCCGCCGACGGGCGCGCTGCCGTCGAGCGGACCCGTGAACTGCGACCCGACGTGTTGCTGATGGACGTCCGGATGCCGGTGCTCGACGGCATCGATGCCACCGCCGCCGTTGTGGCGCTGCCCGATCCGCCACGGGTGTTGGTGTTGACCACTTTCGACGTCGACGACTACGTCGTCGCGGCCCTGCGTGCCGGCGCGAGTGGCTACCTGCTGAAGGACGTCGACCCGGACCAATTGGTCCGGGCGGTGCGCGACGTCGTCACCGGCGATCTCCCGCTCGCCCGGCAGGTGCTGGATCGGCTGGTGGCGTCATACCTCGGGGTTGCGCCGCGCCCCACGGACCCGCGTCTGGAGCGACTGACCGCGCGTGAGCGCGACGTGCTCGGCCTGCTCGGTCGTGGCCTGACCAATTCGGAGATCGCGGCCCAGCTCTACCTGAGCACCACGACGGTGAAGACCCACGTGGCAGCGGTGCTGGCGAAGCTCGGGGTTCGCGACAGAGTGCAGGCTGCACTCGCCGCGCGGGAACTCGGCGTCACCAGCCCGTGATGTCGACGCGGCGCCGACAGCCCGTTTCTGCGGTCGCCGAGTAAGCAGCGGTGGCCGAGTAGGTCGAGCCGCTAGGCGAGACCGTGATCGAGGTCCCGCACACACCCGCGGTGGCCGAGTAGGTCGAGCCGTTAGGCGAGACCGTGATCGAGGTCCCGCACACACCCGCGGTGGCCGAGTCATCACCCCGCGCAACCCATTTCAGCGCAGTCCACTTCAGCGGCGGCAATCTCAGCGGTGGCCGAGTAAGGGCGAGGAACGAGCCCGCATCGAGGTCCCGCACACACCAGCGCTGGCCGAATCATCACCCCGCGCAGTCCATTTCAGCGGTGGCCGAGTAAGGGCGAGGAACGAGCCCGCATCGAGGTCCCGTCCGGTCTGATGTTCAGGCGACCTTGTCGGCGGCCCAGCCGGGCATGGCGCCGTCGGTCAGGTCCCAGTGCACCCCGTCGGCAGTGATGGTGGCGGTGTAGCCGTGCCGGTGGACGATCTGGTGGTGTCGGCGGCAGAGCATGGCAGAGTTGTCCAACGCGGTGTCACCGCCGGCCCACCAGGGCAGGATGTGGTGGATCTCACAGTAACCCGGGGGTCGGTCGCACGCGGGGAAGGTGCATCCCATGTCTCGGTGGACGACGGCGGCCCGTATCGCTTTGGTGGCCAACCGTTTTTCACGCCCCACGTCCAGGGGTTGACTCTTGGTGCCGAGGACGACGGGGATCAGGTCCGCGTCACACGCCAGGCGGCGGGCGGTACCCGCGTCGAGGATCTCCCCGCCGATGGTGATGGCACCGTCCAAGTCTGTGAGGAGCCGGTGTAGGTCCATGGTGACCAACACGGTGGCGCCGGCGCCGATGCCCATCCCGTCCCCGCACACGGTCTTGGCGCCTGCGGCGACCAGGTCCATCAGCGCGTCCACCCGCCGTTTGCCCGGGGTCCGTTCATCCCGCACCCGCCCGGTCGCGGCGCCTGTGCTGGTGCCGCCCGTGCTGGTGGCGCCGGAGGCCGCGCGATTGACGTCACCGTCGCAGTCGTCGTGCTGGACGTCGGGGTGCAGGCCGAACGCGGCACCGGCGTGACCGGTCGAGTCACCGGTGTCACCGGTGTCACCGGTGGTGTCCTGGAGGTCACCGGTGGTGGTGTCCGCGTCGTGGGTGGGCCCGGAGTCACTGTCGCCCGCGACACCGGCGGCGGCGTCGGTGGGGTTGCTTTCCTGGCTGGTGGTGGTCCCGCCCGTGGTCTCGGTGGTGCTGGTGTGCTTGGTTTGGGCGGGGTGGGGTGCGGACAACGCGGTGATGGCTTGTTTGAGGATGGCGGCGTTGGCGGGGCACAGGTCCGCGATCAACCGGATCATCCCGGTCGGCAGGGTCCGCCAGGTCAACGACTCCACCTTCTCCAGGTGCGCATCCTCGGCCGAGAGTTTGTCCGCGGCATAGTTGGCGATGATCCGCCGGGTCAGTTCCGTCACGCCCCGGGACCCCAGCGCCGGGTCCAGTTGCAGGAACCACGCCTGGATGTCTTCGCGGGCCGCGGTCGGTAACACTTCGGCGACTTTCGCGGTTTGCCGTAACGCGGTCCGGGCGGTGGCCAGGGTGCAGGACCCGTCGCGGACCGCGGACGCGATCACATGGTTGCGCCGGTCCCGGCACGCCTGCGCCACCACACTGATGGTGGACGCCGCCGACGGTTCAATACTGGTCCCCGCCCGTGCTGCGCACCCGGTGACCCACTGGGTGGCATTCGCCGCGTCCGAGGTCAACAACACGCCCCGGTCCAAAGCGTTCGCGGTCGCCACCGTCGCGACCTGCCCGGCCCTCGCCTGCAGCCGCAACAGGACCCCGACGAGGTCGGCCTCCTGGTCGTCCCCGAGTTGCTCCAACACACCCGGCAACTCATCCAACGCTTGGACGGTCGCGGTCACCTGGTCCAGGAGGCGGGGTCCCAAACCCGGCTCCGGCCGCCGGGCGGGATCGGGCCCGTCCCAGCAAGTCGTATCCGGTTCCACTGGTACCGGTTGGTCGGGGATGCGCAGGGGTGAGTCGATGGCCATGGTGATCGAGTCCCCCTGTCCCCTGGGTGGTTTCGTTGTCATGATTCTATCGGGTGGCGTTCAGGAAGTACAGAGGTTATGCGAACATTTCTTCGATACGTTCGCTCTGAAACGTATCGGAAGTACGCCAAAAACTGTGCGCGGACCTCGATACGCCGTTCCTCCGCTGCGCTCCCCCACGCCTACTCGGCCAACGCGTGGGATCGGCTACTCAGCGAGCGCGTCGGGTCGGCTACTCGGCCGGCGCGGCATACGGCTGCTTGGCCACCCGGGGGACGCGACCTCGATACGCCGTTCCTCCGCTGCGCTCCCCCACGGCTACTCGGCCAGCGCGTGGGATCGGCTACTCGGCCAGCGCGTCGGGTCAGCTACTCGGCCGGCGCGGCATACGGCTGCTTGGCCACCCGGGGACGCGACCTCGATACGCCGTTCCTCCGCTGCGCTCCCCCACGCCTACTCGGCCAGCGCAAAATGGCCGGGTCGCCAGCGCGTCGGGTCACCTATTCGGCCATCGCGTGGGGGGACCTCGGCCTCCGCTTCGCCCCCCACGGCTACCCCGGCCAGCGCGTGGGGGCGGCTACTCAGCAGCGCGTCGGATCGGCTACTCGGCCGGCGCGGCATACGGCTGCTTGGCCACCCGGGGGACGCGACCTCGATACGCCGTTCCTCCGCTGCGCTCCCCCACGGCTACTCGGCCAGCGCAAATAGCCGGCTCGCCTACTCGGCCAGCGCGGGTGGCGACCTGTATACGCCGTTCCCCCGCTGCGCTCCCCCATGGCTACTCGGCCAGCGCGGCGACGGCGGATCGGCTACCCCGGCCAGCGCGGGATCGATCGGGGCCTAATGGAACACCAGGGTCAGGAGCAGGCTGGCGACGAGTGCCGAGCCGCCCATGACCGGCAGCCCGACCAGCAGTTCCTTGCGGTACATGGCATCCTGCTGGTCCTCCGGGGAGAAACCCATCACCATCGCACCGCCCTCGGAGTACGGCGAGACCGCCATCGACAGACCCCCGATCGTGGCGCACACGAACAGCAGGGTCGGGTTGAGGTGCGTCACCGCCCCAGGGTCGGCACCACCGGGAAGAGCGCCGGAGCGGTGACCCCGATGTAACTGCTGAAGGCCGTGATGACGGCGGCGACCAGTGCGAGGAACACCGGGACCAGGTAGGTCGGCAGGTGTCCGTCGCCCAGCCAGTTCGCGATCTGCGTGATCGTCCCGGCCGCCACGGCGACCTGGATGAGCATGCCCATCCCGCTGATCATGATCAGGATGCCCCAGGGCACCCGCGCGATCACCCGGTGGCTGTCCGCGGTGCCGCACAACATCGCCACCACCGCCAGCACGATGCTCAGCAACGGCGGATCGACGTTGGTCGCCCAACTGCCGAACACGTCGACGTGCGAGAAGAGCACGTGCAGGATCGACGGCACCAACGCCAGCAGCAGGAAGATCCCGATGAGCAGCAGGGTCACCTGCTGGTGACCGTCGAACGGCTCCGGCTCGGCGACCACCAGATCCTCACGTCGTGCCTGCTCGCCGCGGCGGATCGCCTTCCTGCGGAAGTACAGCGTCATCACGACGATCACCAGCAGCGTCAGCACCAGGTAGGCGACGAAGATCGCGAAGGAGATCCCGAACGCCCGCGACTCCGAATAGCCGAGCTTCTGGAACAACCCGCGGAAGACGATGCCGTTGAGACTGGTCATCAGGTTGGAGCCGACCTGGGCGCCGACGATCACCGCGAGCCCGGCGAGCAGCGGTTCGATCTTCACCTGGGAGCAGATGACGAGAGCGGCGGGCGCGAGAAAGACCATCACGGCGTAGAAGCCGGCTCCCAGCCCGGCGACGACCACAGCCGTCACGAAGAAGACGACCGCCAGCCCCCATGCGAGTCCGCGCGAGCGGTGCAACATCCGGGTGCGAGATCTTCTCCAGCGTGCCGTTCTCGATGGCGACCGAGAAGAACAGCGTCACCGCGAAGATCGTGAAGAAGATCGGGACCGGCCACAACGCGGTCACCTCGGCGGGCTTCATCCCGAGGACGAACACGCCGATGAGATAAGCGAACACGATCGCCAGCAGCCCGTGTTGATCTTGGTCCGGTAGCTGATCCCGATCGATGCCACGATCGCGATCGCGATCAGCAGGCTATGCATGGTGCTGCCCGGCGCCGACTGGACTGATCCACCATTGTGCCGACCGCATCGTGTGTCCCATCGCCGCTCGGGTGGCCGGTCGTCCACGAAGGGCACACCGCCCAATTCTTGATTCGATGAATACAAGAACCTGCTGAAAGCTGCCTGGGAGCGTCCTCCCTCTGCGCTGGACACGCGGCCGGGCTGGGCGCCCCGTCCGGGTCGGCCCACTGCGTTCACCGAATCTCAGTAGCTCACTACTGAAGCTGCTTCGTTGCGCGGAAACTATTTTCGTTGGTATGACGACGCAGGCCAGGGACGCTGCGCACCGTGTCCCCCACAGACCCTCGTTGCACAGCGCCGTGCCACCCGCGGCCGGCGTCCGCAGCCCCGCGACGCTGACCCACCGGCTGGCAACCGCCAACTCCTGCGACCTGGACGCCTTGCCGGCGAACCGGGCCGGGCGGCTGACCCCCACGCAGCAGGAGCAGCTGCGGGCCCGGCTGCACGCATCACGCCGCAGCAGTATCGTCCCGACCACCTGTTGTGCGCTGGCCCTCGCCGTGCTCGCCTACAGCCTGTGCACCGGCAGCCTGGAGACCGGCACAGAAGTCTCCATCGGGCTGCTCGCGTCCGTGGCCGGGTGGCTCGGTCTGGTCCGGCCGCACTACCGGCGGCTGAGCGGGGACATCGACGCGGGTCGGGTCGCCTGCGCCGAGGGCCACGTGACGCGTGAACGGGACGGCTGGCCGGACTACCAGGGCAGCAGCGAGTCCTGCTCGCACTACTACGTTCTCGGCACCAAGAGGTTCCTGGTCTCCGGGGACGGGTATGCCGCACTCGTCGAAGGCCGCGCCTATCGGATCTACTACCTCACGGACGCACCCACCGACCGACGCCAGGTGATGTCGCCGATGGTCAACATCGAACTGGTCGCCGGACCCGACTGAGCTCGCCCATTCGGTGCACCCTGCAGAAAGTGCGCCATACCGCACCTTCTACGGACCGCCGTCGGGTTCGCGGATGCGCTTTCTCCGTAGTGCGACACGGATGCCGGCCCTGCTCGGCATACCTACCTTCGATGCATGAACACACGCCCGTGCACCCTCGCCGCGATCGTCGTCCTTGGTATGTCGCTCAGCGCCTGCTCCGGCGGAGGCGGTTCGTCGGGAGGCGGTGCGCCGTCAGGAGCGGGCGCCGCGTCGCCACCGGCTTCGCACGCGCTCGCCTCGGCCGCCTCCACCGGCGCGAAGGCCTCGCAGCAGGTGGCCGTCAAGGCTTCCGACGTGGACACCTGCAAGCTCATCACCCCGGCGGAAGCGGCGAAGGCCCTCGGGGAGCCGGTACGCGCCCCCGAGCACGACAAGGACCAGCCCACCGCGTGTGACTGGCAGGCGACCAAGGACCTGCCCGTCGAGATGGTGTATGTCGACGTCTTCGGGCAGTTCGACCAGATCTACGGCAGCATGGACGACAAGCAGATGACCGATGCGTTCGTGCTGCAGAAGGTGTCGGGCGTCGGCGACAAGGCCTTCACCCAGTCGTTCAAGGCCGACAAGAGCGGCTCGAACGTCGGGGACGTCTTCGCGGTCAAGAAGGGCGACGTCGCGCTGAGCTTCACCATCCTGCGACCCACCATGTCCAAGCAGCAGGGATTCGCGGCGGACAAGGTCCTCGCCCAGGCGGCGCTCGGGCGGCTGTGACGGGTTCCTAACCCGGCTCCTCCGGTGCCGCCACCAACTCGGAACGGCCGGCCACCCCGAGCTTGCGGTACGCGTGCTGCAGGTGGCTCTCCACCGTGCGCACCGACACCACCAGCAGGTCGGCGATCTCCTGGTTGGTGCTGCCCCGCCGGGCCAGGTCCACGATGTTGCGTTCCCGCGCGGTCAACGCGATCGGCTCGACCAGCAGTAGCGGCTTCGGGGCGCCGGGACACTGCGCCGAATACGCCCGCGACGCCTGCGCCATCCGGTTGGCGGCCGCCGCGTGACCGGCCCGACGCTCCGCACGGGCGGCCTCGGCACTCGCCTGCGCCGCCAGCATCAACGCGCCCGCCTCGGCGAAACGCTCTGCAACCGCTCGAAGTTCACCGGCGCCACCGCCCGCGGACGCAGCCGCATGCGCCGCGAAGAGCGCGACGAGCCCCGCGTCCGTCGCACCGGAGAGTATGGCGAGCCGCTCCTCCACCGCGGCGGCATCGTCGAATCGCGCGACGAGATGCAGGCAGGCCGCCTCCAGCACGAGTTGCCCTGCGTTCCTTGCCCGTTCGGCGCCGGCAATGGCCTCGCTCCGTGCCTGTGGCAGATTCCCCGCTGTCGCCAGGACCACCGAGCGGGCTCGCGCCACCGATGCGGCGAAGATGCAGGTCGCGGGGGTCAGCCGATCGTTCGCCTCGTCCAGCACCTCCCTGGCGAAATCGGTGTTGCCGGCCAGCGCTTCCGCGCGCGCCAGATCCGCCAGGCAGGAGACCACGGTGCCGTTCGCGTCCGACTCACGCAGCGCCGACGCCGCGGCGCGCAGGGCGCCGAGGGCGCCCCGGACGTTTCCCGCCGCCAGCGACGCCCCGCCCACGGCGGCGTTGAGCAAGCCGTAGGACTGGGTGTGCCGGGCGGTCTCGAGAGCCGCACGGTGCAACGAGTCGGTCGCGGTGCTGACGGCCTCCCCGATCTGCCCGGACCAGCGCAGGGCATACGCGTACTCCCACTCCAGCTGCGCGTTCGCGTACGTCGGGCCGTACGGCACCGCCCCGGAGAACTCCTGGCTGGGCGCGGCGGCACGCGCCCATTCGACCAGCGCGACCGCCTCGCAGACGCGACCGGCAATGACGAGCGCCGGCACCACCGCCAGCGAGGCGAGGACGCGGACCCGGACCTCGCCGTCAGGGTCCTGCGCGATGTCGAGTGCCGCGTCCAGGGCGGCGTTGGGAGCACCCCGGAACACCTCGACCGCAGCCCGCATGCCGGCGATCAGCGGCACGTAGGGCGCGAACTCCGGATCGTGCTCGGCCTCCACGAGGAGCCGGACCGCCGTCGCGGCGTCGTGCTGACTCCAGGCACGGGACATCGCGGTCTCGAGCGTGACACCCATCCGCTCCTCGCGGGTCAGCGGGCTGCGCAACAGACGCCGGTAGACCCGGTCCGCCTCTGCGCCACGCCGTTGGTCGAACAGTGCACGGCCCAACACGTGCATGGACTCGAAGGTGGGCTTGGCACCGCTCACCGCCACCCGCGCGAACCGCTCGGCGAGGCCGGCGTCGAGCAGCAACGCACGCTGCGCGGCATCGACCATCAGGGCCTTGTCGGAGATGTCGCCGCCCTCCAGCCGCCAGCCGGCCACCCGCACCACGTCGGGGCCGCTCACCAGTCTGCGCCGGGTGAAGGCGTCGGCCAGCCGGAGTTCGATGGTGGTCCTCGCGAGCGTGCCCAGCGCAGCGCGCACGACACTGCCGTACAACGGATGCGCCATACGCAGCCGGCCGGTGCCGTCCTCCTCGATCAGCGACCGCTGTGCGAGCTCGTCGATCTGCCGCCCGACCCCGAGCTCATCCCCGACGGGGAGCGGCAGCGGCTCACCGACGGCGACGATCTGCAGCGCCCGTTGCTCGTCCTCCGGCAGCCGATCCATCCGGTCGGCGAGCAACTGCCGGAGACCACCACCGCCGATCGGGCCGTCCCAGCGCCAGACGTCGGCGCGACGCTGCAATGCTCCGTCGTCGGTGCCTTGTGCAACCAATTGCCTGAGCCAGAGCGGGTTTCCGCTGCTGTGCGCCCACAACAATGCCAGTGTTGCGGCGTCCACGGCGCCGCCCAGCACCGACTCGGTCAACACCGACACGTCGTCCTCGGCCAGCTCCTGGATCTGCACGTGCTCCACGCGGTCGTCGCGCGCCAGCGCGGCCAGCCAGGCCGGGATGTCGTCGTCACGGGCGGTGAGTAGCAGCCGGACCGCATCGCCACCACGGACCAGCTGCTGCACGAGGGCGGCGGTCAGATCGTCCAGCAGCGGCGCGTCGTCGATCACCAGCAACTCACGCGACGAGCCTCCGGCGGTGAGACACCGGCGGGCCCAGCCGAGCAGCCGGAAGCGGTCGGAGTCACCCGCGTCCGGCATCGTGCCCGGCAGCAACGGCGCAACCGCACCGAGCGGAACCTCACGTGTCTGCTCGGTGCCGATCGCCCAACGGACCTGCCAGCGTTGGCCTCTGGCGTTGTCGGCGAGCTCCCGCGCGAGGCGGGTCTTGCCGACACCGGCCCGGCCGGAGAGCACGACGCATCGCCCCGCCGGATCCCCGAGCGCCTCCGACACCAGCGCCAGCTCCTCGGCGCGCCCGACCAACGGCCATCGCGCTGCCATGCGGTCAGGTTAGTGGGAACCGGCGGTCTCCGCGGCTCCGTAGTCGGTCACGGATGTATGACGCCCCTGCGGGGAGTTGGGTCTGGTGCCATGGACAAGCAGTCGGCGATCGCGCACCTGCCCGGCACGTACGGGTTCGCATTGTTCCTCCGGGACCTCGGGTTGAGCGACGCCGAGATCGCCATACGCCTCGGCCTGGACGAGAAGGTGACCAGCAACCTGCTCACCGTCGCCGAGGCGAAACTTCGCCAACTGATGTCCTCCGGGGACAACGGTGCAGGATCTCCGTAGTGCGCCACGGATGCGGCCCGGCCCCGACCGGGCGAACCTGGCGATCATGAGCACCCAGCTTCGGCATGCCGCCGTGATCCTGGTCGCACTGGCGACCGCGATGTTCGGCCAGTTCATCGGATCCGCTGCGCCGGCGCATGCCACGGGCACCGACCCGGCAACGGTCAACTTCGTCTCCTCGCTCAGTCCCGTGGCGGTGGGCGGCACGGTGCCGTTGGCGGCCTACGTACGCGACGTGACGCTCGGCTGCATCGGCGTCCATAACTGTGACACCCCGAAGGGAACGGTCGAGTTCTCGCTCGCCGGGAACGGCCGCACCGAGAAGCTGGGCAGTGGCACGCTCGTCCCGGTGGCGCACCTCCACGCGCAGTCGCAGACGCCTCCCGCCTCGGCCGTCGTCACACTGCCCGCGGGCACCTACACGCTGACCGCCCATTATCTGGGGGACGACACCTTCAGCCCCCACCACCGCGACCAGCCGTTCACCGTCACCAAGGCCTCGCTCCCGGCCAAGCTCGACCAGAGTTCGACCGAGTCCGCCTCCGGCAAGTCCGTGCGGTTCACCGACATCTTCGGCGCCACCGGACACGCACCGGGACCCACGGGGACGGTTCAGTTCTACGACAACGGCCAGCCCCTCGGGTTCGCCACCGTCATGCCAGGAGCGCCGTTCATCAGCCCTCGGGCCTGGCTGGACACGACCAAGCTCACTCCCGGTAAGCACGCGATCACCGCGGCGTACTCCGGCGACGCCAACTACAACGCGGTCTCGGCCGCTGCGGTGCAGCACACCGTGAAGTACCTCATCCCCAGCATCAACCCCTGCGCCATCGTCACCTGCAGCACGACACCCACCCCTCCGCCGAACAGCACCTGCACCAGCTCCGGCACCGAGGGCCATGCGGCCGGTGACTGCGGCGTCGGCAATGTCACGACGACGCCGGGACCGAACTCGACCGCGAGCGGCACCTCCGGCGCCGCTGACCCCGGCGCGGGCGGCGGTAACGGAGGAGGCAACGGCGGCGGCAACGGCGCTCCCGGAAACGGTGGCGCGAACGGCGGTGGCGCGGCGAACGATCCGGGTGCGTCGGCCGGACCGGGGTCGACGGGCAGCGGAGTGGTCGCGGCGGGTACGGCGGACGGGTCCAACGCTGCGGGCTCCGCGGCCGCGGCGGGACCGGTCGATCCGCAGGCCACCAGCGGCTCCCACCTGACCCTGTGGCTTGCCATCGCGATCGTGGTGCTGCTCGCACTGGCAGCCGCGCTCGTCCTGGCCCGCCGGCGGCGGACGCCGAGCGTGTGACGGCGGACAGGAGCGTCCCCATGGACAACGACCCCGTCGCCCTGACCGCCCGGTTGGTCGCGGCGAACAGCTTCGACCTCGACGCGCTGCCGGCGAACCGGGCGGGCCGGCTGACCGCGGCCCAGCGGCGGCGGCTGCGCACGCGGTTGCGCTCGTCGCGCCGCAACAGCTGGGTGCCGAAGATCGGCTGCTTCGCCGCACTCGCGTTCCTGATCCACGGCGCCGCAACGGGCACGCTGAGCGGAGGCACGGCACTGTCCGTGGCGTTCCTCGCGTTCGTCACCGGCTGGGTCGGGTTCGTCATACCCCACTACGGCGGCTTCGGCAGGAACGTGTCCTCCGGGGTCGTGGCCAACCTGGACGGCGTCGTCACCCGCAAACACGAGGTCGGCGGCGACTACTTCGCCATGGGTGGCGGCGACGACCACTACTACGTGCTCGGAGATGCGCGGTTCCGGGTGTCCCGCACCGGGTACGACGCGCTGGTGGACGGTGTCCGGTGCCGGATCTACTACCTGCCCGACGCACGCACCGACGACCGGCAGGTCATGTCGCCGATGGTGAACATCGAAGCCCTGTCCGACGGGTGACGGCACTCACCACAGCTGCAGCGAGCGTTCGAAGATGCCGGCGAGCGCGGCATCGTCGACCGGGCGCGGGGAGATCGTCAGCAGCCGCTGCTGTTTGGCGGCGCCCTCGACCAGTGCGTCGATGTCGGCCGGGCCGAAGCCGACGGCCCCGATGCCGTTCGGTATGCCGATGTCGCGCATCAGCCGGATCAGCACCGAGGGAAGGAAGTCCGCGGCGTCGTCCGGCTGCGCGGCACCGGGCTCGAGCAGTTGTGCCGCCCGGAGGTGACGCTCGGGGGCCGCCGGGAAGGTGTAGCGGAACGCCTCCGGCGCGGTGAGCGCCACCGACATACCGTGCGGAACCATCGGCTCGTCGGCCGGGTAGTCCTTCGGGTGGAAGTCGCGGACCTGGCCGGCGATCGGGTAGGCGTTCGCGTGCGGGATGTGCACTCCGGCGTTGCCGAAACCCATCCCGGCGAAGGTGGCGGCCATCGCCATGTCGCCGCGGGCCCGGGTGTCCGACCCGTCATGCACGGCCTGCCGGAACGACTGCGCCAGCAGGCTCATCGCCTTCTCCGACCACATGTCGGCGATCGGGTTGGCGCCGCAGTAGGGCACGCGCTGCTCGGGCCGCTTGCGCTCGAAGCTGTCGTATGGCGCTGCCGTGTAGCTCTCCAGCGCGTGACACAGGATGTCCATGCCCGCCGACGCAGTGACACCGGCCGGCTGGCTGACCGTCAGGTCCGGGTCGATCACGGCCAGGGTGGGCCGCGGCATGGCGTGGCTGATGCCGGTCTTGACGTGCTGGTCGAGCACGTCGAGCACACAGACGGTGGTGCTCTCGCTGCCGGTCCCGGTCGTCGTCGGCACGGCGATCAGCGGTTTGAGCGGCTGCTGCGGCGCCCGGCCCGCACCGATCGGCGCGTTGATGTAGTCGAGCAGCTCACCGGGGTTCGTGGTCAGCAGGTTGATCGCCTTGGCGGTGTCGATGGCCGACCCGCCGCCGACCGCGACGAACGCGTCGAAGGGGCCGTGCTGGCGACCGAAATCCACCGCCGCTCGCAGGCTCTCGTCGGTCGGTTCGACGTGGCTGCCGTCATACATCTGCGCCTCGATGCCGAACTCGCCCAGCTGCTCAGCCACCCGCTGCGGCGTGCCGGTCGCGGCGACACCGGCGTCGGTGACCACGAGCACCCGGCGCGCACCGGTGCGGCTCAGGTCGTAGCCGATCTCGGCGGAGGCGCCGGATCCGCACTTCAGTTGCGGAGCGCCGTAGGTGAAGATCGTCTCCGGGTTCGCCGGTCTGCTCATCGGATGCTCCCGCGTCGACTGTGCCTGATAGAACACCGAAGGCCCCGTCGTCAGTGACGGGGCCCACGGGAACAAACTGTGGAGCATAGGGGATTCGAACCCCTGACCTTCTCATTGCGAACGAGACGCGCTACCAACTGCGCCAATGCCCCAGGAAGCGAGAGCAACTTTAACACCCGGAGCCCGATCGGTTAAATCGGCCGCCTGGTGTCGGCTGCCCTCGCCGCGCGGCGTTCAGCCGGCGCGGAAGACGGAGGGCAGGTCGTCCAGGTCCTGGTCGAGCGCGAGCCCATCGAACGGCAGGTCCTCGTTGGCCACGTGCTCGTAGGACTTCGGGTTGGAGGTGGGCGCCGGCGCCTGCTGCGGGCGTTCCGGGGCGCGCTCCTTCATGGTGTATGTCGGGGGCGGCACCGCCACGGGCTGCCACGCGTCGGCATTGTCCGCCACCGGGGCCCGGACCGGCGCGGGTTGCGGCTGCGCGGGTGCGGAGGCGGAGGCGCGCACGTCGAAGACCTGCTCCTCGGGCGGCTGCGGGGCGACGGCCTGCGCCATCCGGGACGGCGCCGGCATGGTCGCCTTGACCACGGGCAGCGGCGCTGCGGTCTTGCGCCTGGGCAGTTTCGCGGCGCCACGCAGACCGCGGCCGGGCCCCTGCTGCGGTGCCGGCTGGTCCGCTGCCTTCCGGGACGCCTGCTGCGGAGCGCGTGCCGCCGGGCGCCGGGCGGCCGCAGCGGCCATCGCGGAGGCGCGGCACCAGTAGAAGACGCCGCCGGAGACCGCCAGCATCAGGATCGGCGACCACCACGGCACGGCGCCGAACGGCGCACACACGACGGTGATCAGCAGGATCGCAACGCTCAGCACGAGGGCGATGGCACGCAGTTTCGGCGAGCCCGCGGTGGCGGCGGACTGCGCGAGGCGGTGCCGCTTGCTCGGACCCTGCGCGTCGGCCGGACGCGTGTCCGGTGCGATCGGTTCTTCGGTGACGGGGGGCTGGATTTCTCCGGTCATGACGGTCCCTGCTCGCAGTGACGGGCGCGGCACGCTGTCGCGGGCCTGCGGTGCCGACGGTCGGCCGGCCTCGGATGTGTCGGCGGTCTGCTCGGCCATGCCCTCGATCTCGATCGGGTGCTCACGACGTTCGAGCACCCGCATCGCATCGCTGAACTGGTCGACGGATCGAGCCGTGGCCAAGGCCTCGCGGCGACGGATCCAGTGCTGCAACAGATAGGCAGCCCAGATGACGACAATGGCCAGGAAGATCAGGCTGCTCGGCTGCTGCACGGGACAGACGTTAGAGCCAAAACCGTTGCAATCCGTGGACGTCCGCGGTGTGTCGCTGCTTGCACAGCAACGCCTCATATGCCAGGTGGGTGATGGTCAGGCGAGTTCCGTTGTGCGACATACACTTTCACAGTTGTCACACCGTTCACCTGATTCCCACGCCCGAGCGTCGCCAGGCGAGCGTTTCAGTATGCCGATCGCGTGGCATACGCCGCGATCGGCATACTCCACGAGCGACAGGGTGCGTGGGATATGCCGGGCGCGCGGAGTGTGCCGCGATCGGCATACTCGCGACAACGCGAGACCGGGTTTTCCACAGCCTCCCTGCAGCGAATCGCCCGGTCCGTCAGGATCGTCCAGATGACAGGTGAGTCCGCAGCCGTCAGGCACCTCGTGGTCGGCCGCCCCAAGAGGTATGGCGCTGACCGGCGTTCCGTCGCGACCGAGCTCGCGGCGGAACACGGTGGCGTGGTGCATCGCCTCGCGCTGGCCCGGCACGGCATCGACCGTCACGGCATTCGGACCGAGATCGCAGCAGGGCGGTGGTTCCGGTCGGGGCGTCATACCGTGGCCGTCGGTTCACCCGAGCTGAGCATCGTCGCACGGCGGTGGCGTGCGGTCTGGGAGACCGGCTCCGGGGCGCGGCTCGACGGAGCCAGCGCGCTGGGTGCGGCCGGCATGACCGGCTTCACCACATCGGTGATCGACGTGTCGTTGCCCGCCCGAAACCGACATCACCCGGTGGCCGGCGTGCGCCCGCATCGGTTGCATCATCCTGCGCCCGTCGTCGGTGCGGGAATCCCGCGCGTTTCGACCGAGATCGGCACGATCCACGCGGCGCAGTGGGCGGTGTCGGACCGCCAGGCGGCGTTGTTGATCTGTTTGCCGGTGCAGCAGCGGCTGACGACTCCGGCGCGGCTCGGGCTGGCCTGGCGTGGAGTGAACCGATCGGCGCGGCGGTCGTTCCTGGATGCGGTGATCGCCGACGTGACCGACGGTGCACATTCCTTGGGTGAGCTCGACTTCGCGCGGATGGCGCGTGGGGTCGGTTTGCCTGAGCCGACGCGGCAGGCGGTGCACAAGGGTCCGAAGGGCCGCGTCTATCTCGATGTCCGGTGGGACGACGTCAGGCTCGTGGTCGAGATCGACGGCGGTCACCATGCCCTTGCGCTCAACCCCGTCGATGACGCCTTGCGGCAGAACGAGCGGGTGGTCGCAGGCGAGCGGGTCCTACGGATCCCGGTCATCGGGCTGCGGCTGATGCCGCAGGAGTTCCTGCTGCAGGTCCGCCGGTTGTATGACGCGCTCCACCACGCCCGGCGCTGACGGCACACCGTGAGTATGCCCATCGCGGCGAATACCACGCGGTCGGCATACTCCCCTACTCCGCCGAACTTTCGGGTATGCCGCGCGCGGCGAATACCACGCGATCGGCATACTCCTGTACTCCGCCGACCTTTCGGCGCCATCGGCTCAGCCCCCGACGCGGCGACGGAAGCGCTCGACCATGGTCTCGCTCGGGAGTTCCTCGACGGTCACCGCGAAGGTCAGGTGGTCGTGCCAGGCGCCGTTGATGTGCAGGTACCGCTTCCGCAGCCCCTCTTCGCGCAGCCCCAGCTTCTCCACGACACGCAGACTCGCGTCGTTGTCCGGCCGGATGTTCACCTCGATCCGGTGCAGCCCGGCGTCACCGAAGGCGTGGTCGATCAGCAGCGCGAGCGCGAACGGTGTGATCGACCGGCCGGTATACCGCTCCCCGATCCAGTAGCCCGCGGACGCGGACAACAGCGCGCCCCGGGAGATGCCGAACAGGTGCATCTGGCCGACGAGTTCGCCGTCCCGCTCGACCGCGAACGGCAGCAGCCGTCCCTCACGCGCTTCCCGGTCCTGCGCGTGGACCATCTGGGAGTAGCTCATCGAGGTCGCGGCGCTGGGGCCGGGAGCGGTCGAGTCCCACGGGCGGGTCCACGCCGCGTTGGCGGAGCGCAACTCCAGGAACTCCCTCTTGTCCGCGCGAGCCCGCAGCCCGCGCAACACGATCCGCGAGCCGCGCCACTCGCCGGTGACGGCGACCGGCCACCAGCGCGAGCTAATGATCGCCGCCGTCCAGTTGCGACACCGCGTGTGGCAGCACGGCTTCGAGCAGACCGAGAGCGTCCTTGACCCCGCCGGTCGAGCCGGGGAGGTTGACGATCAGGGCCCGGCCGGCGACACCGGCGATGCCACGCGACAGACACGCGGTCGGTATGCCGCCACGCACGCCCTCGGCACGCAACGCCTCGGGGATGCCCGGCACCTCGTGGTCGAGCACCGCCCGGGTCTCCTCGGGGGTGCGGTCGGTCGGCGAGATGCCCGTCCCGCCGGAGGTGAGCACGACCCGCGCCCCCGCCTGCACCGCCTCGCGCAACGCGTCACCGACCGGAGGACCGTCCGGCACAACCTTGCGGGTGACGGTGAAACCCCAGTCCTGCAAAGCCTTTTCGAGGAGCTTGCCGGAGCGGTCGTCATACACTCCGGCGGACGCGCGGTTGGAGCAGGTGATCACCCAGGCACTACTCACGCGGGTCTCCTTCGCGCCAGTCGCCGGAGCGACCACCGGCCTTGGCGGTGACGCGGACGTCCGTGATCCGGGCGTGCTTGTCGACGGCCTTGATCATGTCGATCAGTGCGAGCGCGGCGACGGTCACACAGGTCAGCGCCTCCATCTCGATGCCGGTGCGGTCGGCGGTGCGCACCTCCGCGACGATGTCGACCCCGTCGTCGGCCACGGTCAGGTCGACGGCGACGGCATGCACCGCGATCGGGTGCGCCAGCGGCACCAGATCGGGGGTGCGTTTGGCGGCCTGGATCCCGGCGATCCGCGCGACCGCGAGCGCGTCACCCTTGGGCACGGTGTCCGATCGCAGCGCGTCGATCGCGGTGGCGGACAACAGGACCCGACCCCGCGCCTCGGCGACGCGCGCGGTCACGGCCTTCGCGCTGACGTCGACCATGTGCGCGGTGCCGTCGTTCCTGAGGTGGGTCAGTTTCTCAGCCATCCGAGATCGCCTGCTCGCGGTGAGCTTTCACGCCAGGCCCTCCAGGGGTATGACGCGCAGCGTCTCCCCGACGGCAACCTCTGTCGTGGCAGCCGGGACGATGGCGAGCGCCTGCGAACCCGCCAGCCCGCCGAGCACATGGGACCCCTGCCCGCCGATGGGACGCACGACCCGGCCGTCCTCGTCGAACACGACCCGGGCGAACTGCTGCCGACCCGGAGGGGAGGTCCACCGCTCCGCCACCGCCGCCTCGACCGTGGGCACCGCCGGGTCCCGGCCGGCGAGCACCCGTGCGGCCGGCGCCACGAACAGCAGGAAGGACACCAGCGAGCTCACCGGGTTGCCGGGGAGCGCGAAAACCGGTGTGCCCGCTACCGTCCCGATGCCCTGCGGTTTCCCGGGCTGCATGGCGACCTTCACGAACTCGAAGTGGTCGCTGTCCTCGAAGGCCAGCTTCATCGGCTCGAACGCTCCGGCGCTGACGCCGCCGCTGGTGACGATCAGGTCCGCGGTCTGGGCGAGTTCGCTGAGTGCCTGCCGGACGGCCTCGGCGGTGTCGCCCGCACGACGCACCTCGGCGACCTCGAACCCGCACTCCCGCGCGAGCGCGCCCAGCATCGGCCCGTTGGAGTCGACGACCTGCCCGTGGGCGACCGGCTCGCCCGGTGACACCAGTTCGTCGCCGGTGCTCACGACCGCGACGCGCGGCCGCGGGAGCACCGCTATCTCGTCGACGCCGACCGACAGGAGCACCGGGACGTGCCGCGGCTGCAACAGCGTTCCGCCGGCGAGGACCTCGTCGCCCGGCTGCACGTCCTCGCCCTGGCGCCGCACCGCGGTGCCGGCGTCGACGGCCCCGCGGATCTGGACCCGTTCCGTGCCGCCGTCGGTCAGCTCGACCTGCACGACCGCATCGGCCCCGGTCGGTAACGGCGCACCGGTCATGATCCGCCAGCAGGATCCCGCGGACAGCTCCAACTGTCGGGTGTCGCCGGCGGGGATGTCGCCGGCCACCGGCATCTCGACCGGTGACTCCTCGGTGGCCCGTTGCACGTCGGCGGCGACGACGGCATACCCGTCCATCGCCGAGTTGGTGAAGCCGGGCAGGGCGACCGCGCTGCGCACCGACTCCGCGGTGACCATGCCCAGCAGGTCGGCCACCTCGGCGGTCGGCCGCCGTTGAGCGGGCAACGGGCCCACCGAGGCGATCACCCGTTGCTGGTATTCGTCGAAGGTCAGCACAGGTGCAGCCTAGTGATCGGACGCGACCGCTCAGTGCCCGAGATGGTCACCGTCGGTCTCGTCGGTGCCCGGATGCCGGCCGCGTCCCTCGTCGGTGTCGATCCAGTCGGTCAGCCAGGCGCGGAAGTCCGAGCCGAAGTCACGGTGCCGCACCGCCAGCCGCACCATCGCCTTGAGGTAGTCGAGCCGGTCACCGGTGTCGTAGCGCCGGCCGCTGAAGACCACGCCGGTCACGCCTCCGCCCGGCCGGTCCGGGTTCTGCGCCATCTCCAGCAGGGCGTCGGTCAGCTGGATCTCGCCGCCGCGGCCGGGTCCGGTGTGCGCGAGCACATCGAAGATCTGCGGTGAGAGCACATAGCGACCGATGATCGCCAGATTGCTCGGCGCCTCCCCGATCGCCGGCTTCTCGACGAGGGAGTTGACCCGCACGAGGTCGTCGGTGGCATCCGGGATCGCCGACACGGCCGCGCAGCCGTAGAGGTGGATCTGGTCCTCCGGCACCTCCATCAACGCGACGACCGACCCGCCATACATGTCCTGGGTCTGAACCATCCGCTCCAGCAACTGATCCCGCTCGTCGATCAGGTCGTCACCGAGCAGCACCGCGAACGGGCTGTCACCCACGTGCGTCCGCGCGGACAGCACGGCGTGGCCCAGACCGAGCGGCTCACCCTGGCGGATGAAATGCACGTTGCCGAGGTTCGCCGACTTGCGCACCCGGCGCAGCCGCAGCTGGTCGTCCTTGCGCTCCAGCGCCTGCTCGAGCTCCCAGTGCCGGTCGAAATGGTCCTCCAGCGCCGTCTTGTTGCGCCCGGTCACCATGAGGATGTCGTGTATGCCGGCCCGCTCGGCCTCCTCGACCACGTACTGGATGGCCGGCTTGTCCACCACGGGCAGCATCTCTTTCGGGATCGCCTTGGTGGAGGGCAGGAACCGGGTGCCGAGACCGGCAGCCGGAATCACAGCCTTGAGGACAGCGGAATTCCCCTGAGTCGTCATGGCGTTCAGGCTAGGGCACCCGGGCTGGGCCTCGCCCCGGTTACCGGCAAGAATCATCTGTATGACGCGGCTCACGTTGCCCTCCGACAAAAAGGCCGCACGGCGGGTGGTGCGGACGGCGCGCACGGCCCGGCGGGCGGGCGTGACGGACGAAGAATGGGCGGAGCTCGGGGCAGACCTCGGCGCCGGTCTGGTGGCCTGGCTGCGCGGCCGGCCGCGCCCGTCCGTGGTCGCGCTCTACGAATCGCTGCGGACCGAACCACCCACGAGTGGGGTGCGGGATGCGTTGATTTCACTCAACGTTCGGCTGCTCGTCCCGATCCTGTTGGACGACAAGGACCTGTCCTGGCGGGATCCGGAGACGGGTGCTGAGCTCGGCGTCGACGCGATCGCGGACGCCGACCTGATCATCACCCCCGGGCTCGCCGTCGCTGCGGGTTCCGGTCTGCGGCTCGGGCAGGGCGGCGGCAGCTACGACCGCGCCCTGGCCCGGGCCGAGCAACGAACTCCCGTGCTGACAATGCTTTTCGACGACGAGCTGGTCGAGCACGTCCCCGCGGAGCCGCACGATCGCCCGGTGCACGCCGTGCTGACACCCGCGGGTGGGGTGGCGGCGGTCGGACGCACCGTTTGAAATACTGGGGCGACCCCCGACCCACTCTGCCTGCGAAGGAGACCCACCCGTGGCCACCTCCGCGGCATCGAGCTTCACCACCCACGACCTGGCAGCCGTGCTGTTCATCGGCTCACTGGTGCTGCTGATCTCCATCCTGGCGGTCCGTTTCGCGAACCGGTCGGGCATGCCGACACTCGTGCTCTACCTCGGGATCGGCCTGGTCATGGGCGAGGCCGGGCTCGGCATACATTTCGAGAATCCGGAGCTGACCCAGGTCCTCGGCTACTCGGCACTGGTGCTGATCCTCGCCGAAGGTGGCATCTCGACGCGCTGGTCCGGCATCCGAAGATCCATCGCGCCCGCGGCGGTGCTCTCGACGCTCGGCGTGCTGGTCTCGGTCGTGACGGTCGCCGTGTTCGTCGCACCCCTGCTCGGCAAGTCGTGGACCATCGCGCTGCTGCTCGGCGCCATCGTCACCTCCACGGACGCCGCGGCGGTGTTCTCGGTGCTGAAACGGGTCGGTCTGCCCCGGCGGCTCACCGGCGTGCTGGAGGCGGAGTCCGGTTTCAACGACGCCCCTGTCGTGCTGCTGGTCGTCGCCCTCGCGACGGCCGCGACCCCCGGACAGACGGCGCACGCGTGGTGGGTCGTGACGATCGAGGCGGTCCTGGAGCTGGTGGGCGGCGCGATCATCGGTCTGCTGCTCGGCTGGATCTTCGCCCACCTCAGTCGGCGCGCAGCGCCGGGCTCCTCGGGTCTGTTCTCGATCGGCATCCTGGCCGTCACGATCCTGGCGTATGCCGCCGCGACCCTCGCGCACACCAGCGGCTTCATCGCGGTCTACCTGGCCGCGCTCGTCCTGGGCAACAGCAACCTGCCGCACCACCGGGCCGTGCACGGCTTCGCCCAGTCCTTCGGCTGGCTGGCCCAGATCGGCCTGTTCGTGCTGCTGGGCCTGCTCGCCTCACCCAGCCGGCTCGGCTCGCAGGTGGTCCCGGCCATCGTCGTCGGTCTGGTGCTGCTGTTGATCGCCCGGCCGCTGTCGGTCTTCGCCAGCCTGACGTGGTTCCGGTTCTCCTGGCGTGAGCAGCTGTTCCTGTCCTGGGCCGGGCTGCGCGGTGCGGTCCCGGTCGTGCTCGCCACGGTGCCGCTCACCGTCGGCACCCCGCGCACCGAGTGGATCTTCGACCTCGTCTTCGTGCTGGTGCTGGTCTTCACGCTGGTCCAGGCGCTGCCGATGCCGTGGATCGCGCGCACCCTCGGGCTCGCCGAGTCGGCGCAGGTGATCGACCTCGACGTGGAGGCCACCCCGTTGGAGGAGCTGCGCGCCGACGTCCTGCAGCTGCACGTCGGCGCCACCTCACGGCTCAACGGCGTCGAGATCCAGGAGTTGCGCCTGCCCGAGGGCGCGAACGTCACCCTCATCGTGCGCGGCGACCAGGGCTTCGTACCCACCCGCCGCACCGTCATCCGGCGTGGTGACCAGCTGCTGCTGGTCACCACCGCGGGCTCGCGGGAGCAGGCGATCCGCCGGGTGCGCTCGGTGTCCCGGGACGGTCGTATGGCGGGCTGGTCGACCCCGTGGCGCACCGATTCGGACCAGTAACGGCTGTCCACCGTCCGACTGGTGGATGGGTCGGCGGCCGGAACGGCATACACTGTGCGCCGTGCCGACCTACGCCTATGCATGCAAGGACTGCGGGCACGCCTTCGATGTCCAGCAGTCCTTCTCCGATGACGCCCTGACCGTGTGCCCCGAGTGCGGTGGCGTGTTGCGCAAGCAGTTCGGCGCCGTAGGGGTCGTCTTCAAGGGCTCCGGCTTCTACAAGACCGACTCGCGCGAGTCGGGCAAGAAGACCGCGCCGTCGAGCGCGGCGACCGCCAAGGACTCCTCCAGCAAGGACTCCGCGTCGAAGGACTCGTCCAGCAAGGACGCGACCAAGTCCTCGGGCGGTGACAAGGCGGCGTCCGCGGCGTCCGGCTCCTCGTCGTCGAGTTCGTCGTCCTCCGGCTCGTCGTCGAGCGGCGGCAGCGCGGCCTGAGCCGTCGACGTCATCCACATCCCGCCGCTCCCCCGTACGTCGTCCACCGATGACACCGTTGCGCCCTGCCTGCAGCTGACGGTGGCTGGTTAACCTCGGCTGCATGACTTCAGCGCAGCGAGCGGATATCGGCGTCATCGGCGGCTCGGGCTTCTACTCCTTCTTCGACGACCCCGAGCGGATCAGCGTCGACACCCCGTTCGGAGCGCCGAGCGACGACATCGTCCTCGGCGCTGTGGACGGCCGCCGGGTCGCCTTCCTCGCGCGGCACGGCCAGGGTCACCGTTACCCGCCGCACCTGGTCAACTACCGGGCCAATCTCTGGGCGCTGCGCTCGGTCGGGGTCCGCCAGGTGCTCGCGCCGTGCGCGGTCGGCTCGCTGCGTGCCGAGCACACCCCCGGCACGCTGCTGGTGCCCGACCAGGTCGTCGACCGCACCAGCGGGCGAGCAAGCACCGTGTATGACGAAGTCGGCCCGGTCGTGCACGTTTCCTTCGCCGATCCCTATTGTCCGCAGGGGCGTTCGGCCCTGCTCACGGGTGCCGGCGAACACTTCGACCGCCTGGTGGACGGCGGCACCCTGGTCGTGATCGGCGGACCGCGTTTCTCCTCCCGTGCGGAGTCGCAGTGGCACCAGGCAGCTGGATGGTCCGTCGTCGGCATGACCGGCATGCCGGAGGCGTCGATCGCACGTGAACTGGCGATGTGCTTCTCCACCGCGTGCCTGATCACCGACAACGACGCCGGCGTCGAGGGTGGTGGCGAGTCCGTCACCCACGAGGAGGTCATGCGGGTCTTCGGCGACAACATCGAGCGGCTCAAGGTCGCCCTGCGCGAGGCGATCTCGCGACTGCCGGAGGCGGAGTCGGACGACGCCGCGACCTGCCCCTGCCGTCGGGTGCTCGACGGTCAGGAGCTGCCGATCACCCTGCCGTCATGAGCGAACGGAGACTCCAGCGCCTGCTGCCCGATTCCTGGCAGGGCGACGGCCGGGAGGCGCGTTGGCGCCGTTCGCGCGCACGGCGGGTGCTCGCTGGGCTGCTCTGCGGGGTCGCCGTGCTCGCGGTCGTCGGCGCGGTGCGGCCGGCAGATCCGCCGACCCACTCGGTCGCGGTCGCCGCACGCGACCTTCCGGCGGGCAGTCGGCTGACCGCCGACGACGTGCGGGAGGTGCGGTGGTCCACCGCGGACCGGGTTCCGGGGCGTGTGTCGGTGCGCGCGGTGCCCGGCACGATCCTGACCGCGCCGATCCTGGCGGGCGAGCCGTTCACCAGCGCCCGGGTCCGCTCGGCCCGGACCTGGCCCTCCGTCCCCGCCGGTCGCGTGGTCGTCGGCGTCTCCACCGGCGACACCGCGATCACCCGGGTGCTGCAGGCGGGCGATCGAGTCGACCTGATCGACACCGGCAAGGGCGCCACGATCGCCGTTGCCGTGCCGGTGCTCGCGGTCATCGCCGAGACCGCCGCAGCACATGGGACCGGCCTTGCGGGCGGGTCGTCCGCCGAGGCCCCCGCGGTGCTCGTCGCGGTCACCCCGAGCGACGCGGCGGCGGTCGGTTCCGCGAGCGCGGCGCGCTCGGGAGGACTGGGCGGCGGCATACAGCTCGCCCTGCGGGCAGCGGTGTGAGGAAGGTCGAGCTTGGCTACTCGCGGGTCACGAAGTAGCACACATCACGCGGCTCCACCGGTGTTTCGCGTTTATTCTGCTGCCACTTTTCGTTAGTGTGCCGAACGACAGTGCCCCAACCAGCCCAAAGGACACACCCCCATGAAGGGTTTCAAGGAATTCCTCATGCGCGGCAATCTCATCGAGCTTGCCGTCGCATTCGTCATCGGCTCCGCGTTCGCGACACTTGTCGAGAACTTCGTCGGCAAGATCGTGACGCCGATCCTCAATGCATTCAGCGGCGGCGGTCCGGCCTCGCAGGGCCTCGGCTTCAAGCTGAAGTCCGGCCAGTCCAACACGTTCATCGACCTGTCCGGCATCATCAACGCAGTCATCGTGTTCGTGCTCACCGCGCTCGTGGTCTACCTGCTGTTCGTGGTCCCCTACAAGAAGTACCAGGCCATGAAGGGCAAGGAGGCGTTTGCCTCCGGCCCGACCGAGGTCGACCTGCTCACCGAGATCCGGGACCAGCTGGCCGGCGGGTCCCAGCAGAAGTAAGGGCCTCCGGGGTAGTCGTTCGCGGCTGACCACCCGCGCAGAAGGGCGGGACCGTTCGACGGTCCCGCCCTTTCGCATGCCCTGGAGATGGCCCTCACTGCCAGTGCGGCGGGCGCTGCTCGCGCCACCAGCGATCCTGCGCCGATTCGGGCCCGTCATCGGCGCCGGCGACGCGACGCTTGCCTCGCTCGATCCCCGGTTCTTCGGCCGGGTCTGCCGCGGACGGGTCCCCCTCGACGGACTCCTTCGTCCAGTGCCCGGCGTCGGGGTGGCCGGTGGTCGCCGGTCGGCTGGCCCGGCGATGGCGCCGCACCGGCCGAGGGCGTTCCCCGTCGGACGGCTCAGTCATCGGCCAGCCACGGGTTGGCGACGGCGCGGTCGTGGGCGCTCTCCAGCCGGTCGTCGCTGACGGCGGCGGAGGCGGCGTGAACGGCGGCGGTCAACCGGACGACCTCCCGCCCCGGATCACGGAACAGATCCCGGGTCCAGACCCGCTCGTGGGCCCAGCCCAGCCGCCGCAACTGCTCCACGCGCAGCCGCTCACGGTCCCGGGTGGACTCGATCGAGCCGTAGACGGGCCCGTCGGTCTCGATCGCGACCAGCAGCGAGCCGGGGCGTAACGGGTCCTCCACTGCCAGGTCCAGCCGGTGCTTCGAGGTGCCCCAGCCGGGGTGGACGACCAGGCCCTCGGCGCGCAGCCGGCGGGCGAGGTCGTGGACCAACGCCGGAATCTCGACCTCGGGTGCCGGTGGCAGCATCGGGCGGTCCAGCACGCTGCCGGAGGATGCGGCCCGGCGGCGTCGCCCGTCCGGGCCGAGCACCACGCCGGCCGGCGTCGCCGGTGTCTCGGCCGGAGCGGTCTCCTCCGACTGGACGCGGCGGGCCGCCCCGCCGGACCCGGCATACAACAGGAAGTCACGCAGCAGCAGGCCACCGCGCGAGTGCAGCCTGCCGGGGTGCAGCTCGGTGCCGGAGAACGAGGACACCATCACCATCCGCCTGCGGGCGCGGGTGATCGCGACGTTCAGCCGGCGCTCGCCACCCTCGGCGCTGATCGGTCCGAAGCGGTGCGGTGCCGTGCCGTCCGCGGCCCGGCCGTAGCCGACCGAGAGGATGATCGCGTCGCGCTCGTCGCCCTGCACGCGTTCGAGGTTCTTGACGAAGAACGGCTCCGCCGCCTCCTCGTCGAGCAGTCCGGCCAGTTTCGGATCCTGCGCCGCAGCGTCCCGGATGGCGGCCTCGATCCGGTCGGCGTGCCGCTGCCCGAAGGCGATCACCCCGATCGACTCGTCGGGGCGCTGCCTGACCTGGTCCTGCACCACGCGGACGACCCGCTCGACCTCTGCGTCCGCGGAGCCACTGCGGGCTTCCGGGCCGTCGTGGACCACATCGAGCCGGACCACGGTGTCGTCCCCGACCCCCGGGAAGGTGACCAGCCGCCCGCCATACATCTGCGCATTCGCGAACGCGATCAGCCGCTCATCCAAAGCCCTGTAATGCCAGGTGAGTTCGCGCTTGGGCAGCAGCGGCGCAAGCGCGTCGAGGATCGACTCGGTGGCGGACGGGCCACCGTCGCCGGGATCATCGGCGCCGCGGAAGAAGCTGGTCGGCGGCAGCTGGTGCCGGTCGCCCGACACGACGACCTGGCCGCCGCGGGCGATCGCCGAGATCGCCTCGGCCGGGGGGATCTGCGACGCCTCGTCGAAGACGACGACGTCGAACCACACCCCCGGTGGCAGCACGGAGGCGACGAGCAGGGGGCTCATCACCCAGCACGGTTTCACCGCGGTCAGCAGCTCCGGCGCCTGCGGCAGCAGGTCGCGCAACGGCACCGGCCGCTCGGCGCGTGCCTGCTCGCGCAGCAGCGCCTCCTGCTCGGGCAGGTCGCGCATCGTGCGACGCACCTGATCCGCCCAGGACGCACGCACCGCCGCGCTGCCGGAGTGCACGTGCTCCCGGTCTGCCTCGAGGTATGACGCCGCCTTGGTGCGCAGGTCCCCGCCGTCCGCGGCGCCATACGCAGGATCGAGGTCCGCGATCCGGCGGAGCACCGCTCGCCACCACACGAATTCGAATTCGGTCCCGACCTGCGGGGCGCGGACCTTGCGCGCCGCCAGGTCGTCGATCAGGTCGCCCAGCCCGTTGGCGCGCAACTGGTCCAGGCTGCCGATGACGGTCGGCAGCAGCGCCAGCCGGTCCTTGGCGTCGGCGAGCCGTCGCAACCGGTCCTGCAGGGCGTCGAAGTCGGCTTCGAGCAGTTCGGTGCCCTCGCGGGTGCCCTCGAGCCGCTCGGCGAGCCACTCCAGCTCCTCCCGGAGTCGCTCGTGCGCGGTGACGTACCGGGCCAGGTCGGCGGGCGCCGAGGGCCGAGATCCCTTGCCCGCCACCGTCTTCCAGCGTTCCTGCTGACCGGCGGCGAGCACCAGCACGCCGTGCAGGTCCGATGGCGGCTGCCCCGGCCGGAGCAGGGTCCGGGCCTGCTTGCGCAGCCGGCGGCGCTCGAGCGTCCCGAGGTCCGCGGGATGCTTCTTGCGGAAGTCGCTCGAGCCGGTCGCGAACGCGAGCTGGTCCAGCGGGGCATGGAACACCTCCGGGCGGAACGTCTCCAGGGTGCGGTGCGCCTCCGACATCAGCTCCAGCTGCCGCTCCGACTCCCGCATCGTGCGGGCCTCGGGCAACCCCACCTTGTCGCTCACGGCGTTCATCAGGTCGCGGTGCTCCTGCAGCCCGCCGTCGGCGAGCCGGGTGACCAGTTCCTCGGTGCGGGCCGCCTGCTGTACGCCGACGACGCGGCCGCCGTACCAGGGGTCCGGTGTGCCGTCGGTGCGCCATGCCCCGAGCTCGGCGACCTCGACCAGTTGGTCGCGCAGCTCGTCCCGGCGGGCCGCCGAGATCGCGTCCAGGTCCGCCGGATCGATGTCGGCGTGGGTGCGCGGCGCCGGCTTCTTCGCGTAGAAGGCCGCGATCGCGGCCTGTGCCTCGTCGACGCTCACGCCCCACGGTTCGCGGCGCTCGTGCATCGCGGCACGGTGCCCGGCCAGGTGGTCCCGCAGCGCGACCAGCTCCGAGCGGCCCTCGTCCGGGACGGGGTCGGCACCCACGATGTCGTCCATCGCCGAGACCAGTCCCGCGACCGTCCCGCCGCGACCGCCCTGACCGTCGTGCGCGTCGAGCACCAGGTCCCGCAGACCCACCCGGTCCAGCCGCTTCACGACCGCGTCGATCGCGGCGCGCTTCTCGGCGACGAAGAGCACCCGCCGACCGTCGGCGGCCAGCGCGGCGATCAGGTTGGCGATGGTCTGGCTCTTGCCGGTACCGGGAGGGCCCTCGACCACGAGGTGCGCGCCGGCGCGGGCGGCCTCGACCACGTCCTGCTGCGAGGCGTCGGCGTCCAGCACGAGTCGTTCGGTGTCCGGGTCCCGGTCCACCAGCGCCGCCGCTTCGGCGGCGACCTCCTCGGTCGCGGCCTCGTCACCGGCCAGCGCCGCGATCACCGGGTGCGCGGCCAGGGTGTCGAGCTGCTCGGTGAGATCGCGCACCATCGGCAGCTTGGTATAGCTGAACGTGCCGACGACATACCGCCGGTCGATCCGGAAACCGGGTATCTCGGAGCACGCCTGCTGGATGCCCGCGAGGACCTTGTTGACGTCGACGTTCCGGGCGCCGGCGAGGTAGTCGTCGATCGCGGACCGGTCGAGACCGTTACCGTGCTCGACCTCCACGTACTTGGCGAAGACCGAGTTGAACTCGGTCTCAGGTGCGACCCGCAGCACCAGTTCCTGTGGGTCCTTCGGGGACCCGGTGATGTCGAGGCGGCGCAGCAGCATGGGAGCGGCGGGCTGGCGGGGAGCGCCCGGGTGCTCCCAGGTGGCCATCCCGATGCTGAGGTAGCAGGAGGAGATGCCGCGCTCCTCCTCCAGCGCCTGGGTGCGCGACCGGATGACCCGGGCACGGCGTTCGGCCTCCGCCAGCGCCGCAGGTTCGCGCAGGATCAGCCGCAGCGGCACGGATCCGGCGGAGAACAGTTGCGCCATACCGGCCGGGTGGGCGCGGGTGAGGTCCAAGGTTGCGCTCGGCAGGTCACGGAACCACAGCAGGGTGTTCCGGCCGCCGAGATCGACCAAATGGCGCTGCCACTCGGCCACTGCCTCGCGCACGAGGGCATCACGACCGGTCTCCGGTGGGGTGCCGACCGAATCGTCTTGCGGGCTGGGCGAACTCACCGAGCAAGGCTAACGGTCGTGCGGACGGCCTCTCGCAAGGCACGCCCGGAGGGCGCGCACATCGGCCGGCTCCACGGATCCGGGCGGGTCGTGCCATACCGTTGCACCCGGGCCCACCGGCCCTGGATTCGTCATGCCGTCGCACCTGGGAGGATCACCGCGATGCGCCTACGCCGTCACCGTCCCAGCGACCCTGGGCCCGTCGTCGAGCGCGACGAGCAGCGCACGGACGCTCGGCTCAAGTCCGGGGCGGACGACGTGCCGTCCGCCGCCGAGGCGGTCGAGCGCAACCCCAACAAGGGCATCGATCGTGCAGCGGTCATCAGCCACGCGCTGAAGTGGACGGCGAGCTGGTCGTTGCGCTTCCTCGTCGTGGTCGCCGCGACCTGGGTGGTCCTGCAGATCCTGGGCATGTTCTGGCCGGCGCTGCTGCCGGTCGCCATCGCGTTGCTGGTGACGACGGTGCTGTGGCCGCCGGTGCGGTGGATGCGCGCACACAACGTCCCACCCGCGCTCGCCGCGGTCGGTGGCATGCTCCTGGCCGTCGTGGTCGTCGGCGGGATCATCGCCGCCATGGCACCGACGGTGTCGTCCCAGTGGGGTGACCTGGTCAACCAGTCGGTCGCCGGTGTCAACCAGTTGCGGGACGAGTTGCAGAACGGCCCGCTGCACATCCAGCCCGACCAGATCGACCAGGCCACCACCAGCATCACCGACCGGCTGAAGTCCAGCGGTGACCGCATCGCCTCGGAGGTCTGGGGCGGCATCACGCTGGCCGGCCAGGTGCTGATCGACGGTGTGGTGGCGCTGATCCTGACGTTCTTCTTCCTCAAGGACGGGCCGCGTCTCCTGCCCTGGCTGCGGGTGTCGGTGGGCCGCGGCGCCGGTGCCCACCTGACCGAGGCGTTGACCCGGGTCTGGAACACCCTGTCCGGTTTCATCCGGACGCAGGCGATCGTGAGCGCGGTCGACTCCATCTGCATCGGCATCGGCCTGGTGGCCCTGCAGATCCCCCTCGCGGTGCCGCTGATCGTGCTGACGTTCTTCGGTGGTTTCATCCCGATCGTCGGGGCGTTCGCGGCCGGCACCATCGCCGTGCTGGTCGCCCTGGTCGCCGGCGGCATCACCAAGGCCGTCATCGTGCTGATCATCATCGTGGCGGTGCAGCAGATCGAAGGACACGTGCTGCAGCCGCTGTTGCAGAGCCGGTCGATGTCGCTGCACCCGGCGATCGTGTTGCTGTCGATCGCGTTCGGCGGCGACCAGTACGGCATCATGGGCGCGTTCTTCGCCGTACCGGTGGCGGCGTCGGTCGCGGTCCTGTGGCGATATCTCTCCGAGCAGATCGATCTGCGCACCGGTGACGCGTCCGCAGCCGAGTTGCGTCAAGCCACGTCGGAGGGCGAGTATGCCGCCGCGCGCGGCGCGGACCACGGCCGGCTGCTGGCGCGCTTGCACGGCCGTTCCGACTGAGGACGGCGGTCAGCCGGGCAGTCGCGCGACGATCCAGTCGATGAGCGGCCGGCCCTGCTCCCAGTCGGACCGCACCCGGTCCAGCAGCGCCGGTGTCTGCACGAAGTCGGCGAAGCCGTACTCCTGCAACACGGTCAGCGACCGCTTGCGCAGCAGGTGGATGCGGGGATGGTCCTTGGCGTAGCCGCGTGGCGCGGTCTTCAGCTCGTCGCCGCCAGTGCTCCAGCCCTGGGCGGCGAAATCGTCGAGGAGGCGCTGCAGCTCGGCGCCGTCCGGTGAGTCGATGCCGGCCCGGATCGCCTTGAGCGCTGCGGAATCCGCGTGGTAGCACCCGGCCGCGGACCGCACGCCCGCTGCGGACACCTCCAGGTACCAGCCGGTCGCCGTGCCGGCGCTGACGAACAGTCCCTGGTGGGTCTTGTAGGGCGTCTTGTCGGCCGCGAAGCGCACGTCCCGGTACGGCCGGAAGAGCTTGGCCGGCCCGAAGTCGTCTTCCAGCGCCTCGGCGATCGCCGCCATCGGCGCGCGCACGGCCTCGTCATACAACTGCTTGTGTGCGGTCCAGAAGGTCTTGGAGTTGTCGACCTCGAGGTCGTCGTAGAAGTCGAAGGCCGCCTCGGGGATGCCGGTGAATGCCACGGACCGATCGTAGGTCGGGTCGCGGGGTGCCCGCGCGACGACCGACCGACGCGTGAGTTAGGTTAGGCTAACCATTATGTCGAGCGAGAGGAATCCCACCGTGAGCGTGACCGCCGTGGTGTCGCCCTACCGGATGTTCCCGGTCCGCCTGAGCCGGCGCGAGCGCCGCTCGCCGAGTCTGGTCCGGTTGACGTTCACCGACCCGTCGCTCGCACACTTCGCGGACCGGGGTTACGACCAGCGCATCAAACTGGTGGTGCCCAGGCCCGGCGGGCTCCCGCGCAGCGACTTCCCGGCCGACGAGAACTGGTGGGAGGTATGGCGCGACCAGCCCGTCGAGGAGCGCGCGTTCATCCGCACGTACACCGTCGTCGACGCGCGCCCCGACACCGGCGAGATCGACGTGGACTTCGTCGACCACGGCGTGACCGGTCCCGGCTCCCGGTTCGCGGTCGAGGCGCAGCCCGGCGACGGGGCGATCATCTTCGGCCCGAACGCAGACTTCGACGGCGACGCCGGCGGACTGGAGTTCCGCCGCGAATTCGCAGGATCGGCAATGCAACTCGTCGTCGGCGATCTGAGTGCGTTGCCGGCGATCAACGGCATCGCGACCCGGCTGCCGTCCGGTGCACACGGACTGATCTGCGTCGAGGTGCCGCACGACGAGGACGCCCGCGGCATCTTCGCGCCACCGGAGGTCGACATCGTCTGGTGCGTGACCGACCGCGGGGACGACCAGGTCGCCGCCGTGCGTGACTGGCTGGAGTCGATCGGCCCGCTGGCGGCGGACGGCGCATCGACGACGGTGGTCGACGACGGCGCGGTGGACACCTACTGGGAGGTCTCGGACCCCGAGTCGGCGCCGAGTGACGGGCCGGCCCTGTCGGCCTGGATCGCCGGCGAGTCCAGCCGGGTCCGCGAGCTGCGCCGGCTGCTGGTCAACGACTTCGAGGTGCCCAAGGGCGCGGTGTGCTTCATGGGCTATTGGCGGATCGGCGTCGCCGGCTCCTGAGCGACGCTCAGTCCTCGGCGACCTGCGTCACCGTGCCCGAAGTGATGCGCACCAGGTCGGCGAAGCCGATTGAGACGACGCTGTTACGGCTACCGGCCGCGGCCCAGAGCACGCCATACTCCTGCAGGCTCCGGTCGACCAGGGTGCGCAACGGCGCGGGGTGACCGATCGGCGACACTCCCCCGATCGGCTGCCCGGTGACCTCCTTGACGACCTTGGCCCGCGCCATCTGCACCGGCACCCCGAGCTCGCGCGACAACAGGTCGGTGTCGACCCGGTGCACGCCGCTGGTCATCACCAGCAGGGGCTCGTCGCCCGCCTGGAAGACCAGGCTGCTGGCGATCGCACCCGGGTCACAACCCAGGGCCGCGGCCGCCTGCGCGGCGGTGTGTGCCGACTCCGGCAGCACCCGCACCTCCCCCTGCACGCCGGCCTCGTGGAGCAGTTGGCGGATGTCGTCGGTGCGGTCCGGCACGGGTTTCCTTTCGTTCGAGGGCTGTTCGGCTGCGGTCAGCTGAGGCCCTGTTCCGCGAGTTCAACGATTGCGTGTCCATGCGCAACAAGAGCCAGCGTCATGGCCCACGAGACAGCGACCAGCAGCGCGCACCGGATCAGCGCTCGCCGATCGGTCGGTTGCGGCTCCAGCAGGTCGCGCACGCGGGACACGACATCGCTGTGCGTGGCGCCGAGCGCGCCCTCCGGTGCGCGGCGGTCGGTCAACGCGGCACGGCCCAGCGCGTGGGCGACGATGACGGGGTCGCCGACGGCTGCCGCTGCATCGCGGTCGGCCCACCGCTCACACGCGTGGTCGACCGGAGCGACGAGATCTCCCACGAGTGGATTGGCGGCGGCCGCAACGCGGATCACGAGGGCGTACAGGTGGTGCGCATGGCGCAGGTGGGAGCGTTCATGGGCGATAAGAGCCTTGCGCTCCGGCACCGTCATCACGGCCAGGAGTTCGCGCGACACGACGATCCGGCCGCGTCGTCTGCTGAACCAGGCGGGCGCAGCGAAGGCAACCCGCGACGCACCGGCCACCACGGCGAGATCAGCACTGGGCGCCAGGCGACGGCTCGCCGCGTTGGTCGTCCGCACCGCCGACAGTGACAGCACGATGCGCGCGCCGGCCCGGGCGAGCAGCGCTGCTGCCACGATCGCGCACCCGACGGCGCACCAGGCGGGGATACGAAGGTTCGCCCCGAGGACGGACGCCGACCAGTCGGACGGGTGCACCACGGGGAACAACTCGATCGTGCCGAGGTAGGCGGTGAGACACAGCACGATCCCCTGTGTGAGCGCGAGTGTCAGCGCGTATGTCGTCAGCGCGAGCGCGGCCGCGCCCGGTGGGCCGTGGTGCGCGAATCCGGTCGACCATCGCCGGCGAAGGGCGGAGACCAGGAACGGCGCCAGCCCGAGGCTCACGTAGAGCAGCGTCGAGGCCGTCATCGGGAGTCCGACCGCGGGTGGCGTTCCATCAGGTCGCGGAGCAACTGCGCCGCATCGTCGTCCTCGAGGCCGTTCACGAACTGCGCGAGGACGCTGTGCCGATCCTCTCCGGCGTCGAGGATCTTCTGCATCCGGCGTGCCGTGAGGCCGGCTCGCACATCTGCCGCCGAGGAGGCGAGCCGATAGGCGTACCCACGGCCACGGCGCTCCCGGGTGACAGCGTCTTTCGCGTGCAGCCGGGCCAGCGTCGTCATCACCGTGGTGTACGCCAGGTCCCGGTCCAGCGCGGTCTGGACCTCGGCCGGCGTCATGGGGCCGTCGGAGCTGGCGAGAGCTGCGAGCACTTCGCTTTCCAGGGTGCCGCTCGGCCGATGGTGTGGCCGCATCACGCTCCTCGTCAGGACAGAAGTTGCGCCAGGTAGTAGGTCAGGCTAACCTCACCTACTATCGATCGATAGTAGGTCGGTAACTCGGCGCCTCGATCCTCTCACGGCGTCGAGGCGCACAGCACGCACGCTTCCGCCCGGGCCGACCACGGCCCCCGCCCGGATGAGTGGTGCCGACACGTCAGTCCCAGGAGTGGATCCTTTGCTCGCCACGTTCGTCATCGGTTTACGAGAGGGCCTGGAGGCCGCCCTCATCGTGGCGATCATCGCCACCTTCCTCCGCAAGAACGGGCGCCGCCTGACCACCATGTGGGTCGGCGTGGTCGCCGCCGTGATCATCTGTCTCGGCGTCGGCATCACCCTCAAGGTGGTCGAATCGAATCTGCCGCAACGGCAGCAGGAAGCAATGGCAACGGTCATCGGTGTCGTTGCGGTGCTCTTCGTGACGGGGATGGTGCTGTGGATGAGCACCCACGCTCGCGAGCTGAAGAAGGACGTCGAGTCCGCAGCGAGCAGTGCCCTCGGATCCGGCACCTCGCGCGCCCTGGTGCTGATGGCGTTCCTCGCGGTGCTCAAGGAAGGTTTCGAAACCGCCGTCTTCCTGCTGGCCACCTTCCAAGCCGCCAGCAGCACGCGGAGTGCGGTGATCGGCGCCGCCCTGGGGATCGGGGCTTCGATGCTGCTCGGCGTCGGCATCTACACCGGCGGCGTGACCATCAATCTGGGCAAGTTCTTCACGGTGACCAGCGGCTTCCTGATCCTGATCGCGGCCGGCCTGGTCGTCACCGCACTGCGCACGGCGCACGGCGCGGGCTGGTTGAACGCCGGCCAGGGACGCACCGTGGATCTGCACTGGCTCGCGCCGCCCGGGTCGGTTCGCAGCGCGGTGTTCACCGGAGTTCTCGGGATTCCGGCCGATCCGCGGCTCATCGAGGTCCTCGGATGGCTGCTGTATGTCGTGCCACTGGCCGCGATCGCCTACTGGCCGCGCGCGCACCGACCCGACGCGGCGGCGAAGGTCTTCCTCAAGGTCCTCATCGCATTCGGGTGCCTGGTCGGTGCAGCGACGACCTTCGTCGCCGTGCCCCGCGCCCACCTGACTGCGCCAGCTGCCGCACCCGTCTCCGATGCTGCCGGCGTCTCGGCCGGCACCATCTCACTGGACGGGTCCACCCTTCGCCAGTCCGCCGGCGAGCGCACGACGTTGCGCGCGGCGGGAGACGCGGTGGTCGCGGGGGTACGAACGCACCATCTCGTCGCCACCCCGCATCCCGGAACGACGCAGCCCACGACATTGACACTCGCCGAGGTGATCGCGCTGAACGGCGGCCGACCACCTGTCGGCATGGACCCCGCGCTGAACCCCGGTCCGTACGCCGCGTCCTGGCACAGACAGGACCGGATCGACGTCTGGACGACGCACGGCATCGTGTATGCCGCGTCGCGGCAGTCCCGCCTCACGGTGCAACTGACCGGCGGCGGGCTCCGCTCCCCACGCACCCTCACCGTGTCGTCCGGCGCACACCTGCCGGCCGGGGTCACCGCGCCCGCGCCGGCGTGGACGGTGCCTTCGTCATACTCGGACGACATCAGTGCCCGGTTGAATCAGCTTGTCAATCAGCAGGATTCGGCCCACTTCTGGGGGCGGGTCGTGCCGGCGGGTCTGGTGTTCGTCGCCGTCCTGTTGTTGGTCACGGCGGGCCGTGATCGGCGCGATCTGAGTCAAACGTCTCGCACCACCCAGGACGAATCATCATCTTCAAGGAGTACTGCGCATGCATGAGTCCCGTCGTTCACGGATCACCGGTGTGGGGGCGACCGTCGCTCTTGCCGTGTCACTCGCGGCGTGCGGGTCGTCATCCGCAGGGTCCGCCTCGTCGTCGGCGCCCGGCAAGCACCCGTCCGGGGCAGCCACGGGGGCGCCGGTGTCGGGCGGGGCGGCCCAGGTGCAGATCACCCTGACCAGCAGTGGTGGCTGCGAACTGGACCACGCCTCGGCACCCGCCGGCCCGGTGACCTTCTCGGTCACCAACAAGGACGCGCCCGCCATCACCGAGATCGAGTTGCAGAGCGATCAGCGGATTCTGGGCGAGAAGGAGAACCTCGCCCCGGGCCTGCCGCCGGTGAAGTTCACCACGACCCTGTCCGGTGGCAAGTACCAGCTGTACTGCCCTGGCGCGGACCGGGAGAACGTCACCTTCTCGGTGTCGGGCAAGGCCGCGGCACCCGCCGGCGGATCGACCGCCACCCTGCTGGCGCAGGGGACGAAGGGTTATGCCACCTTCGTCAACCAGAACGCCACCGACATGGTGGCCGCTGTCGGTTCGCTGAAGGCCGCAATCGACAAGGGCGACCTGGCCGCCGCGAAGAAGCAGTACGCCGGTGCGCGACCGTTCTACGAGAAGATCGAGTCCGACGTGGGTGGTTTCGTCCTGCCCGGGTTCGCACCGGGCGACAACGCCGGCAACCTGGACTACCTGATCGACATGCGCCAGTCCAACCTGGACCCGAAGGTCGGTTGGCACGGCTTCCACGCCGTCGAGCGTGACCTGTGGCAGCGCGGAAAGATCACCGGCAGCACCAAGAAGCTCGCGGCCGAGCTGAAGACCAACGTCACCAAGCTCGCCGGCCTGGTCACGGGCATCACCTACAGGCCCGAGGACCTGGCGAACGGTGCCGCGAGCCTGCTGGAAGAGGTACAGCGCAACAAGATCAAGGGCGAGGAGGAGAAGTACAGCCACCTCGACCTGGCTGACTTCGCGTCGAACGTCGAAGGTGCGCAACAGGCGTTCGCCTTCCTCAAGCCGGGTTTGCAGAAGATCGACCCGACCCTGACCTCGACGGTCGGTCGCCAGTTCACCAACGTCAACAATTCGTTGACGCCCTACCGGGACGGCCACGAACTGGGCAGCTTCAAACCGTGGACGCCGAAGCTGCGTGCCACGGACGCCGCAGAGCTCAGCAGGACCGTCCAGTCGCTGCAGGATCCGCTGTCCAGGATCGCCCAGAAGGTGGCGACCGCAGGGTGACCGAGCACGACTCGCCGGACGCAACAGCGTCCGGGCTCCCGCGGCGGCGCCTCTTCCAGGGCGCCGCCGGCGGCGCTGCTCTCGGTGCACTGGGTGTGGGCAGCGCCTGGGGCCTCGGCGCGGCCACCGGCGATACCCCCGTGGCCGACAAGGACGGGATAGACCTCACCACCCAGCATCCGTTCTACGACGAGGTCCATCCGGCCGGCGTCCAGACGCCGCCACAGCGGTACTGCATCTTCATGACGTTCGACATGACCGCAGGAACAACCGCGACGGACCTGCAATCGCTGCTGGCCCGCTGGTCGGCCGCCAGCGCGCAGCTCATGGCGGCCCGACCCGTCGGCCAGGTGCGGCCCACCTCGGATGTCGGCGTCGGGCGCGACACCGGCGAGGCGCTCGGACTGGACGCCGCCGGCCTGACCGTCACCATCGGTCTGGGCACCGGGATCTTCGACCATCGCTTCGGCCTGGCCAACCGTCGACCGCACCTGCTCAACGCTTTGCCCAGCCTGCCGAGCGACAACCTGGACACCGCGTCGAGCGACGGTGACCTGTCGGTCCAGGTGTGCGCGGACGATCCGCAGGTGTGCTACCACGCGGTCCGCAACCTGGCCCGGATGGCCCGCGACGTCGTACAAACCCGTTGGACGGTCATGGGATTCGGGCGGGCGTCCGCAGGCAAGGGTCAGCAGACGCCGCGCAACCTGTTCGGCTTCAAGGACGGCACCCGGAACATCTCGACACCGGCGGACTTCGACCGTCACGTCTGGGCGCGCGACGCGGGCTGGATGACCGGCGGCACGTACCAGGTGGTGCGCAAGATCGAGATGAACATCGAGATCTGGGACGCCGACCGGGTGAGCGACCAGGAGCACATCTTCGGTCGTGGCAAATCCGAGGGCCAGCCGCTCACTGGCACGGCCGAGCACGACACTCCCCGGTTCGCGGAGAAGGCCAAGGACGGCACCGCCGTGATCGCGCCGACGTCGCACATCGCGCTGGCGGCGCACGAGAACAACGACGGCATCAAGATCCTGCGCCGCAGCTACAACTACACCGACGGGATCAATCGTTTCGGCCAACTCGACGCCGGCCTGCTGTTCATCGCCTATCTGAACGACCCGGGACACTTCGTGCGCCTCCAGCGCAAACTCGGTGCGAGCGACCTGATGAACGAATACATCCAGCACGTGGGGTCAGGCCTCTTCGCCGTGCCACCCGCGCCGAAGCGCGGGCACTACGTCGCGGAGGAACTCTTCAGGCACTGAGGCGGAGACGAGGATTCTGCGGGCTCGCGACGTAGTATCGGAACCGAACGAAACGGATTCGTTTCAAGTTTGAGGAGCCTCCGATGTCGAACCAGCCACGCGCTCAGACCCTGCGTTTCCAGGGTGCGGTCAATCGCGTCATGCGGACACTACTGCGGCTACCCGTCCTGAGCCGCGGCCCGGGCCGCCGACTGGTGCTACTGGAGATCGTCGGCCGCCGCAGCGGTAAGCGGCTGGAGATCCCGGTCGCCTATACGAGGCAGGGCGATGACCTGCTGGTCGGCACGCCGTTCGCCTGGGGACGCAACCTGCGCACCGGCGATGTCATCGACCTGGTGCTGCTGGGCAAGAAACAGCAGGCCGACGTCACCGCCTTCACCGACCGGGACGGGGTGATCGACGCGTATGCCGTGATGTGCCGCGACAACCGTGCGTTCGCCAACTTCAACAAGGTCCGGGTGACCGGCGGCGAACCGGATGCCGCCGACCTGGAAGCGGCCTGGAAATCGGGCGCCCGCGCCTTCCGGCTGACGCCACGCCATGAGTAGCCGGAACCACCCTCGTCATACCAACACCCGGGTGGCGTAGGAACCACCGCGCGCTCCACCTATGATGAGTGCGCCGGGTCACCCGGCCCCCGCCCCCGTAGCTCAGGGGATAGAGCACCGCTCTCCTAAAGCGGGTGTCGGACGTTCGAATCGTCTCGGGGGCACCAGCGTTCTTGGTCGCAGCCGGCACCGGATCTGGGTGCTGGCCTCCCAGCGCATCGCTCGCTAGCTGGCCACGATGCCCTCGGCACCGACGCCATCAGGAACGGTGACGGAACCGATGCGCTGCAGCGAACCGCCGCGGGCGACGCGGAACTCGTCGACGACGCCGGCCGCGCCGGTCTGAACGTAAAGGTAGCGGCCGTCGGAACTCGTTGCGGCGTCGACGGTCCCGGCGTCAGTCGCGGTGTTCCCCAGCGGCTGCAGAGCACCGTTTCGACCGATCCTGTAGCCGCTGACGCTGCCGCTACCAGCATTCGACGCATAGACATACCGGCCGTCGACGACGATCCAGCAGGTGGCTTGCTGCCCGGTCGTCTGCTCGGCAACCTTGGTCACGGATCCGTCCGCGTGCACGGTGAAACTGGCGACCGCGTTCGGCCCGGCCTCGCTGGCGACCAGGTGTCGCGACCGATCGAACTGAAAACCGAACGGCACGTCGCCCGCAAAGGTATTGACGACCGGTTTGCCCGGTGCGCCCAGCCACCCGAGGTGGAAGACCATGAATGCGCTGGTGTTGCCCTTGGTGGACACGACGAGCTTCGACCCGTCCGGCGTGAACGCGATCTGCGCCGGCGTGTGCGTGAACTCCGGCGCCGCGTTCGGGTCGAGGCCAAGATCGCGATGCCAGCCGGGCACGGCGATGAGGGTGCCGCCGAGGTTGAGATAGCCCTGGATGGAGCCGCCGTCGCGGGCATTGAGCACGTAGACCAGATCACCGTGCGCGGCGATCGACACCGGGGCCGTGCCCCCCGAGGCGAGCACCTGGCGGCGGGACAGTCGGTCGCCACTGACGTGGAACGAGGTGATGGTGTTGCTTCCGGCGTTGACGGCGAACAGGCTTGCGCCGGAGCGCACGAGCGAGCTCTGCGACGCGAGGTGATCGACGACCGATCCGTCGAGAACAAGGCCCCTGCCACCGGTGGCATAGGTGCCGGCCCGGCGCAGCGTCCCGTCGGCGAGCCGGTCGTAGCCGACGATCTGGTTGCCGTCGACGGCGTCGTTCTGGACGAACACTGTCCCGGCGGGGCTGCTGCGATGGTGCTGCGCCGGCGCGGCGTCCGCGCCTGCAGCGCCGACGCCGGTCAGCGTCGCGGTGACCGCGGCAGCGAGTGCGAGACGGATGATGGTCTTCATCGGGTGCTCCTGGGATTGGCATGGATCTGGCGAGATGGCGCCCGTGACGGCTCGGCCGGACCTCCGACGAAGAGCTGACGCACGCGGCGCGCTCGATCAATGAAGCACTCGAACCCGACTCGTAGCGCTCAGATTTCAGCCTCGTAACCAATCCTTTCAGGACCGTAAGGAGCTACTGCTGGGTTGAGCCCACGACGGGATCTACGCTCAACAGATGCAGACAGGCGCGCAGATCGCGGTCGTCGAGGACGATCCCTCGGTGCGGATGGTGGTCACCGATCATCTGCGTCTGGCCGGCTGCGAGGTCCACCAGTACGGCGACGGTGAAACGGCGTGGCGCGCAATCGAATCGCGCATGCCCGACCTGCTGATCGTGGATCGGATGCTGCCCGGCCTCGACGGAGATGAGCTGTGCCGGCGCATCCGTGCGGTCTCGAACGTCCCGATCATCATGCTGACCGCCCTCGACGGCCTTGCGCACCGCATCGACGGACTCGAACAAGGCGCCGACGACTACCTCGCCAAACCGTTCTCCCTGCGGGAATTACAGCTGCGGGTCAACGCGCAACTGCGCCGGGCCGGAAGTGCCGCTGCTTTCCTGGAGTTCACCGCCGGTACCTTCCACGTCGATCCCGCCCATCGGCGCGTGTGGGTCGGACAGCGCGAGATCGCGCTCACCACACGCGAGTACGAGCTCTTCCTCTATCTCGTGCGCAACCCTGACCGCGTGATCAGCCGCGAGGAGATCCTGCGTGAGGTGTGGCGGTGGGACTTCGGTGACGCGTCCACCGTGACCGTTCACGTGCGTCGCCTGCGCGAGAAGATCGAGCCCGATCCGCATTTCCCGACGTTCCTGCACACCGAGTGGGGAGCGGGTTACCGCTTCACCACGGGAACGGGCCGAGCGTGCTAGGCCTACCCCAACTGCTGCTGATCACCGGTACGACGTTCGCCGCCACCGCACTGCTGACGTGCGGGACGCTGCTGACGCTGCACGGCAGTCGCCGCCGCAGCGTCAGCTTCCGTGCAGTACTCGTGCTGTGTGGCGCTCTGCTGTCGGTGATCGTCTCGACGATCGCGGTCGCCGCCGAGATGTACCTGTCCGACCACGACGTTCTCGTGCTCGGCTGGGTCATCGGGATCTCCGCGGTGATGAGCATTGCGGCCACCTGGATCGTGACCGGGCGCAGCGCCCGCGCGTCCGTGGCAGCGCTGATCGGCGACACCCGGCGCGTGGGCGCAGGGGACGTCGTGGGCCCGGTAGCCACCGGCTGGCGCGAGTTCGACGACGTCTCCGCCGAACTCGCGGAGACATCGCAGCGTCTCGCGGCGGCGCGAGCGCAGATCGTCGAGCTGGACGCAGCACGGCAGCAGTTCTTCGCGTGGATCTCCCACGATCTGCGCACTCCGCTGGCCGGTATGGCGGCGATGGCGGAAGCACTCGAAGCGGGAACGGCTCCGGATCCCGCGGTCTACCTGCAGGCGCTCCGCTCGAAGGTCGACACCGTCGCCCGGATGGTGGACGACCTCTTCGAGCTCTCCAAGCTGCAGAGCGGCACACTCGAGTTGCACCGCGAGCCTGTCGTGCTGCTCGACCTCGTGAGCGATGCCGTCGCCGACGTACGACTCGTCGCCGAGAGCCGACGAGTCACCGTCACCCAGGAGAACGTGGACGGCCACCTGCTGTGGGCCGACCCCCGAGAGCTGACCCGCGCCATCGGGAACCTGCTCGCGAACAGCCTGCGCTATGCGCCGGACGACAGCACGATCCTCATCAGGGCAGACACCATCGGCGAATCCCAGCTGGTGCTCAGCGTCATCGACCAGGGCGTCGGTGTCGCTGCGGAGAACCTTGGCCGCATGTTCGACGTCGGCTGGCGCGCCGACCCCTCCCGCTCCAGTGGTCCCGCGAACGGCACACCGGGCGCCGGGCTGGGCCTGGCGATCGTCCGTGGCATCGTCGAAGCGCACGGAGGATCGGTGCGTGCCCGGCACAGCGCCGCCGGCTTCCATCTCGATCTCCTGCTGCCCGTGGCGGATCGAGGATGAGGAGCACGGACCGTGCGCGACTCGCCCCAGTGGGGACCTATGAGCGCCACATCCGGTCCCGGGCGCACCGGAGTCCCCACGGGGGGGGACCTGTGCGCGGGAAACCGGTTCCAGGCGAGCCGGAGTCCCCACCGGGGGGACCTATGACCGGGAAACCGGTCCCGGGCGCACCGGAGTCCCCACCGGGGGGACCTATGACCGGGAGCCGGGCGCCGGGCGCCGCGCCGCCCTGCCACGATGGGGGTATGACGCACACCGACGACGCGAAGATCGTGACCGCAACCCGGACGATCGACGCCCCCGCAGCAGCCATCTTCGAGCTCATCGCCGACCCGAGCCGCCAGCCGGACTGGGACGGCAACAACAACCTCGCCCGCGCCGAGGCCGGGCAACGCGTGCACGCCGTCGGCGACGTCTTCCACACGATGCTCACCAGCGATTCCGTGCGGGACAACCATGTCGTGGAGTTCGAGGAGGGCAAACGGATCGCCTGGTGTCCCAGCGATGCCGGGGCCGAGCCGGCCGGTCACCTGTGGCGGTGGGAGCTGGAGCCGACGAGCGACGGCCGCACCCGGGTGACGCACACCTACGACTGGACCCATCTGGCCGACCCGAAGCGTTTCGAACGGGCCCGGTCGACCACCTCGGACAACCTGTCCGCTTCACTCGAGAAGCTGGCGGCGACAGTCGGTTCCGACTGAGGATCGCGGGCGGTTCAGGGCTTCCCGCGCAGCTTCGCCAGGCGGGACTGCAACCGCTCCACCCGGTGCGCGTTGCCCTCGAGGGCGACATACTCCTCGCCGAACCGTTGCAGCAACGCGTCGTCCAGCCGGCGCACCGCCCCGGGCGGGGTGCGGTAGGCCATCCGCTCGTCGATCCGCGTCGTGTCGACCTGCCGCAACTCGTCGGCCAGCTCGGCCAGCGAGTGGATGCCGAGCTCGTGCACCAGACCCGCCATCCACGAGTAGTGGTCGGCACGGGACCACTCGGCCTGGGCGTACTGCCCGGCCAGGTAGGCCGCGAGTTCGCGGGAGGAGATGCGGTCGGCGCCGCCCTCGCTGGGCACCGCCTCCTGCACCCCGGAGCGCAGCTTCGCGCGGATCGTGGAGAACTCGCTGTCGGCGAGTTCGAGCAGGCCCGCGGCGAGGGTGAAGCGCCGGTCGAAATCCGGCCGCTGGGACGCCGGGATGGTGCCCTTGTAACGGATGTCGTGCTCGAACTCGGCCCACGCGTGCTGCAGCACGGTCCGGATCTGCACCTGCACCTGGCGGTCGCCGATCTCCGGGTGACTGAGCCGGTCGTCGTCCTTGACCCGCAGCTGCAGGTGCCGGCTGGCGTAACCGAACCGGCCCTCGCTGGCGGTCTCCTCCCCCATGTCCCGGTCGTCCAGCACGTCCGTCTCGGCCGCGAGCAGCTGCACCACCGCGTCGACGTCGCTGCGCACATAGGTGATGACCCGCACGCCGATGAGGTCGCCGATCTGCCGCAGCGGGTCCGGGTAGAGCGGCTCGCCGTCGGCCTCCCGAGCCGCCTTCTCCGCAAAGGACACAACGGTTTTCGCGCGCCCGGTCACCGTCAGGTAGTTGAGGCCGGCGTCGTCGAGCACCCCGGCGATCAGGTCGACCGCATCGGCGGCGGCCTGCTCGACCTGCGGGAACTGCGCGGCATACTCCCGCCGGGCTGCGCTGACCAGCTCGGCCCGGCTGCGCTGCTGCGGACTCTGCCGGGACGGCTCCAGATCGTCCGGCAGGCTTGGCGTCACGATGTAGCCGGTGGCGAAGTCGCCGTAGGTGGTGACGCGTTCGGGAGCCTGGTGTGCGAGGAGGGCGACATACGCGCAGATCACGGCGTCGATCGGGTCCTCCGCGCTGCGCAACTGCGCCTTGCGGGTCGCCGTCTGGACCGTGTCGACCAGCTCGTGCCACTGCGCGCTCTGCCGCAACCGCAGCGCCGGCTTGACCCGCTCGAGGGACTCCAGCAACCGGATCAGGGTGACCAGCTCGCCGCGCAGCTGATCGAGCGACCGACCCGGCTTGTTCTTGTACTTCAGCGTCTGACCGAGCCGGAACAGCGCCACCGTCGCCGGATGCGGATAGACCTCCAGGGCACGGCGGCCAGCGGTCGACGCCGGATCCATGTCGAGATCGAGCAGCTCGGCGATCCGCGCGCCGCGAGTGCCGCCCGCGAACGCCGGATTGGTGGTGTTCGAGGGGTGCGCGCCGGCCTGGTATGCCGCGAAGTCCTTGCCGAGGGCCTGCTCGGCGGGACGGCTGCCCGCCTCGTTGACCACGATCAGCGGGGCGTCGATGCCGACCACACAATCGCCGGCCGCGTGGTCGCGGACGTGCGCGACGATCTCCTCGTCGGTGCGCACAGCTGCGACGTGACGCAGTGCCCCGGTGTCGTCCAGCACGGCGACGCCGGTCGGATTCCGGACGCCCCAGGCGAGATCGAGACCGACGAAGTGCATGCCTGCAGCATGCCGCATCTGTGCCCCACACACCGGGCTTCGTGCCCCGGTCCGGCGCGTCCTTGCTCGTAGCATGGGCTCATGTCGACGAGTGGGGACGACGAGCAACGGTCCGCCAACGACGCGTTCATGGATTCGTGGGCGAACGACGACGGCGGCGGCGGTTACGCCGAGGAGTCACATCGCGGTGCCGCGCCGGGCCTGCTCCCCGGCGCGCTCCTGGGCGCCGGCATCGCCGCGCTGTGCGCGGTCGGCATCTACCTGCTCGCCGGCGGCGGAGGTGACGGCAGCGCCGGCGCCGGCCCCGAGACCATCACCTACACGCAGGCCGGACCGACCCAGACCGTCACCCAGCAGTCCACCGACGATCCCGTGGACGACAGCACTGTCACCAGCACCGTGACGGTGACGGCGCCGGCGCAGACCGTGACCGTCAAGGTGATCCAGCCCGGACAGAACACGACCGTCACCGAGACCACCACTGCGACCGCCACCACCACGACGACGGCCTCGGCTCAGCCGACCACCGTCACCGAGACCACCACGGTGACCTCGACCGCGGTCCTCGGTCCGCCGACGCGCACGACCGGAGAGGGGTGAGCGCGCGGCCGATCAGGCCTTCAGTTCGTCGGGCGCCGCGTCCAGCGCCTGCTGGATCGCGTCGATGATGCGCTGCGCCGACGCGGCCGTCAGCTCCAGCGCGATGCGCTGCCCCGGCCCCTCACTCGGGTCGGTCAGGTCGAGGTTGAGGGTGTGCTCGGCCATGGCGTGCACCGGGTGGTCGAAGTACGCCGCCGCGTCGGTGACCCGGAACCACTTGCCTCCCGGAGCCTTCGCGCTGCCGTCGATGTCCGTCTTCACGGTGATGTAGGTGCACACGGTGTCACGCCCCCAGGTGCTCGCCGTAGAAGGCCTCGATGCGTTCCCACCCGTCGCCCGCGGCCGCGACGTTGTATGACGGTCGGTCCACGGCGAAGAACGCGTGACCGGCATCGTCATACGAGAAGAACTGGTGTTCCTTGTGATTCGCGGTCAGGATCTCGTCGAGCTCGGCGACGTGCTCCGGGCTCGGGAACTTGTCCTGCTTGCCGAACAGCCCGAGCAGCGGGGCGCGCAGCTGCGGCAGCAACGGCACCAGGTTGGTGATGGCGACCGGGTAGCTTTCCGGCGGGGTCCCGGTCACGAAGGCGCCGTAGCAGTCCACCGCCGCATCCAGGTCGACATGGCACGCTGCGAGCACGGAATGGCGGCCGCCCGAGCAGTACCCGATGCTGCCGACCTTGCCGTTCGAGTGCGGCAGCGCCCGCAGGTACGCGGTCGCCGCGGCCGCGTCGCCGACCAGGCGGTCGTCCGGTACCCCTCCCGCGGCGCGCACGGTGGCCGCCGCGTCGGACGGCTCGGCGCCCGGCGCCTCGCGGTAGTAGAGGTTGGGGCAGATGGCGTCATACCCCAACTCCGCGAAGCGGCGGACGATCTCCTTGGTGGCCCGGTCGTACCCGGGCATGTGGTGTATGACGACCACACCGCCCCGCGACTGCTCCCCGTCCGGGGTGGCGAGGTAGGCCTCGACCTCCGCCCCGTCCTCGCCGGTCAGAAAAACGGTGGTCGCGCTCAGCGAATCAGACATGGCGCTGGTCTATCAGAACTTCATGGGCGCCGACCCGGCAAGCGGTCAGGATGCGTGCTGCTGGACGACCTTGCCCAGGCGGGGCAGCGCGTGCTCGACGTGCCCCTTGGCCTTGCCGCGCAGCCCGTTGTAGGCGCGTCGCAGCGGCTCGCGCTGGGTGGCCGCCGCGCGAGCATCGGTCACCGCGAGCAACGCGTCGGCCGCCTCGTCGCCACGGCCCGCCAGGTAGGTGCCGAAATCCTCGGCCCGGTCGGCACCGAAGTCGTCCCAGAACGGCTGCAGGGCGGTCGCGAAGTCCGGCAGCATCCGATCCGTCGCGCTGGCCGCGATCGTCGGGCTCACCTTGCGGACGGCGGCATACGCGCCCTTGACGGTGACCCCGCCGATGCCCTTCTTGTCCTTCACCTCGGCGTCGATGACCGACACCAGGTCGGCGACGACGGACGGGCGACGATCCGCCGCGAGCAGGGTCTCGGACAACGACGACATGACGATCCTGACTTCGAAGGGCTGTGGACGGGCGAACCCGCCGCGCCGATGCGGCGCGACGGGCTCGAAGTGTATGACCGGACCGGGCGGCTCAGATCCGGCCGTAGCCGGACACACCGCTGTAGATGGCGCGGATGCCGACCGTGCCACCCGGGTGGTTGGCGTCGATCATCATGCCGTTGCCGACGTAGATGGCCACGTGGTAGGCGTAGCTGCCGCTGCCGAAGAAGATCAGGTCTCCCGGCTGCGGGCTGCTGACCCGGACCGCGGCGTTCATCTGTGCGGTCGCGGTGCGCGGGATGGACTTGCCGGCGAGCCCGTAGACGTAGGAGGTGAAGCCGGAGCAGTCGAAACCTGCCGGGCTGGAGCCGCCGTAGACGTACGGGGAGCCGATGAAGCGCTCGGCGATCGAGACGATGCCGCTGGACGACGCCGGCACGGTCGGAGCCGGAGTGGTCGTCGGCGGCGTCGCCTTGGGCTCGGTCGGCTGCGTGGACTGAGTCGGCTGCGTCGGCTGGCTCTGCGTGGTGGCCGGCCGGGTGGTCGAACGCGACACCGACGAGACTGCCGGGCGGACGACCTTCTTCGGCACGACGTACGTCTTCGCCTCGACCGCACTGGCGAGCTGAGGCTCGGCGGAGACGGTGCCCAGCTGCTCCTGCGCCTGGGTCGCCTTGAGGGGGTGGGCGAGGACCCGGGCACGAGCGGCCTGGGTGGCGATGCCGACCGTGCTCGCGCCGGAGATCGAGGCGACGCCGGTGGCGGCGTCCGCGGCTTGTGGCGCGGCGATCGAGGCGACCAGGCCACCGGCAACGGCGACGGTCGCGGACACACGGGCGGTCGAGTTGAAGGTGGTCGACAACTTGTTCGGGGCGCGGTGGCGCCCGCGGGGACCAAGAATGGACACGAAAAACCTCTCCGTCGCCTACGAGGTCAGCTGTCGGGCTCGGGCCGAAGATGCCCGGTCTCGGTGCAGCAATCCCCGCGGTGCTGCAGCCTCGACTTCGCCCCAAGGACGACTTGCGTCGCCCAATGTGGGTCCCCCGCTCCTGCCAGGCGGTTGCTCACCCGGGCGACTGGCAGGACTAGGCGTTGCCTTCCGGGAGCTCACCCGTGTGGCGAGCCGGAGGTAACGCTACACAATGATCACGGTCATGTCACAGCGAGGTCACGAATTACTGCACAGTCTCCGCAAATTTCGCGGAACGGCCCGGTTTCGCCCGATCAGCTGATGTCGACGAAGACGTGCATGGCAACGTCGCGCGGCAGGGACACCGCGTCGCTTCCGTCGGCCTGCACGAGCACCCGGTCGCCCTCGACATGGGCCTCGACCGTCGCGTTGGGGGTGATGCCGCCCGAGGTGAGCACGCTGATCGCGTCCTGGTCCGCCTGCGCCGGCTCGCCGACCCGACGCACGATGTGCTTGGTGGGCTCCTCGGTGATGGCCTCGGTGAGCGGCTGGACGCCGTCGCGGAAGTGCAGCCGGGTCTCCTCCTCGCCCAGCTCCTCCAGACCCGGGATCGGGTTGCCGTAGGGCGAGATGTGCCGCTCGTCGAGCATGGCCAGGATCTTGCGCTCGACCCGTTCGCTCATCACGTGCTCCCACCGGCACGCCTCGTCGTGGGCGAACTCCAACTCGACGCCGATCACGTCGACGAGCAGTCGCTCCGCCAACCGGTGCTTACGCATCACCCGCACCGCCAGCAGACGCCCGCGCTCGGTGAGCTCCAGGTGCCGGTCACCGGCCAGGGTGAGCAGGCCGTCACGCTCCATCCGCGCGACCGTCTGCGACACCGTCGGTCCGGAATGGCCGAGCCGCTCGGCGATACGCGCGCGCAACGGAAGGATCCCCTCCTCCTCCAGGTCGAAGATGGTGCGGAGATACATCTCGGTGGTGTCGATCAGGTCGCTCACAGTGACAGCCTGCCACTAAGCGCCGACAGGTTCCATTTCGACCAATTTTCCCGGATTGTTTCGGGAATCCCTGCCGGTAGCGCTACGTTCTTCTCCATGGAGGCCGAGGGGCTCCTCCCCCCTGACCCTCGGCTTCCCGAACCGCCCGCTCTGCGGACGGGGTGAGCACGCTGTTCGCAGCAGTGCTCGGGCGGCTGGCGCACCTCCCCTGGGCGCCAGCCGCTCTTCCATCTCCGGCTCCGGTGACGTGGGCCGCATCTCGTCCGGATTAATCCATTGCCTTCCTCCGGCCACCGGATTTAGCGTGGACGCACACGAGAAAGGAGGTGGTCCAAGAGTGAATTCTCAAAGGACGCGTGAGGTGGTTGCGAGCTAGCTCGGACCTTCGTACAACGTCGCCGGCCACCTCCCAAAGTGGACCGACGAAGCGGACGTTCAGGTAGCTACTCCAACGCAGCCACCGCAGCCCGTGGGTGGCGCGATCTCGTCCATCGCGCCCACCGGTTCCGACCGGTTGCCCACGGGCTGTCTCATGCCTCTTTGCGGATCGAGTGCTCTACGGCTGCCGGCGCTCGACCTGCCAGCTGGCCTCGTCGGCGAGGTCGCCGGCACCGGTGCGGACGAAGACGAGCCGGTCGTGCAGCCGGCTGCTGCGGCCGGCCCAGAACTCCACCTCGTCGCAGCGGACGACATACCCGCCCCAGAAGTCCGGCAACGGGACGTCGTCGGGGCTGCCGGTGTCCGGCCACTTCGCCTCGTATGACGCCACCGCCGCCTCCAGTTGCGCCCTGCTCGCGGCGGTTTCCGACTGGTGCGACGCCCAGGCACCGATGCGCGACCCGTAGGGCCGGCTGCGGAAGTATCCGGTGGAGCGCTCGACCGGCATCTTGTGCGCGACACCCACGAACCGGATCGCGCGAAACATCGGCGGCCAGGTCAGCGCCGCCGCGATGTTCGGGTTGTCGTCCAGATCGCGACCCTTGCGGCTGGCGTAGTTGGTGTAGAAGCCGGGCCCGTCCGCACCGAGATGGCGCATCAGCACGGTCCGCACGTGCGGCTGACCGGCCGCGTCCACAGTGGCGACGGAGATCGCATCCGGTTCCGGCACATCACCTTTCGCGGCCTGCCGGTCCACGGCGTCCTGCACCCACCGCTCGATCAGTGGCAGCGGCGCGCCCGGCAGATCGTGCTCGTCCAGGCCCTCGCCGGCATAGTCCCAACGTTCGATCGGCTGCATACCCCTGACGCTACCGCTGGCAAAATGGGCACCGTGACCGACCAGCTCACCATCCCCGACTCACTCAAACCCGCCGACGGCCGCTTCGGCTCCGGCCCGAGCAAGATCCGCCCCGAACAACTCGACACCCTGCTGTCGCAGGGCCGCACCGTCCTCGGCACCTCACACCGCCAGGCCCCGGTCAAGGACCTGGTCGGGGCAGTGCGTGACGACCTGGCGCAACTGCTCGGCGCGCCGGACGGCTACGAGGTCGTCGTCGGCATGGGAGGCACCAACCTCTTCTGGGATGCCGCGTCGTTCGGGCTGATTCGCGAACGTGGCGCGTTCGCGGTGTGCGGAGAGTTCAGCGCCAAGTTCGCGACCGTCGCGCGCAAGGCTCCGTTCCTCAGCGACCCCCTCGTTGCCGAGGCGCCGACCGGGACGTCGGTGCAACTGAGCCTCGCGCAGGGCGCCGACGTCTACTGCTGGGCTCACAACGAGACGTCGACCGGCGTGCTCACCCCGGTCCACCGGGTGGTCGACGCGGACGACGCGTTGATGCTCGTCGACGCCACCTCGGTGGCCGGCGCGGCGCCGGTCGACCTCGCCGAGACCGACGTCTACTACTTCGCGCCGCAGAAGGTCTTCGCGTCCGACGGTGGCCTGTGGTTCGCCGCCATGTCGCCCGCCGCCCTGGAGCGCATCGCCGAGCTGAGCGCACAGCGCTGGACTCCCGCGATCCTGGATCTGCAGGTGTGTGTGGACAATTCGCGACTCAACCAGACCTACAACACCCCCGCTGTGGCGACCTTCGCACTGATGGCGGCACAGCTGGAGTGGATGCTCGGCAACGGCGGTCTCGCGTGGACCGCGGAGCGCAGCGCCACCTCGAGCGGGATCCTTTACGACTGGGCCGAGCGCACGGCATACACCTCGCCCTTCGTTGCCGACCCGGCCGACCGCTCCCCCGTCGTCGGCACGATCGACTTCGACGGGGTCGATGCCGCTGTCGTCGCAAAGACGTTGCGCGCCAACGGGATCGTCGACACCGAGCCCTACCGCAAACTGGGCCGCAACCAGCTACGCATCGGCATGTACCCCGCCGTCGACCCCGACGACGTCACCGCCCTCACGGCCTGCATCGACTACGTCGTCGAGCACCTCTGACGCCCAGGACCAATCCCACCCATCCCACCACGCACCGCCTCCCCACCGACCACGCACCGCCTCCCCATCACCCCAAGCGCCGAGAGGCTCAGTAAGCGCCGAGCGGCCCAGTAAATCGGGGTCGGTCGGGGCCGAACAAGTGAGCCTGTCGAGCACAACTGAGCCTCTCGGCGCTTGGGGTGGGCGTGTGGGGTGGTGAGCGGGTGGGGCTTGGTGGCGGGACGCGGCGGGCGGCCCCGGCGTCGGTCGCGGTGTCCACCATCAGAGACGATGACGGGATGAGTGCCCCCGATCTGAACCTCACCCGTGACGAGTGCGCAGTCCGCAGCGGTCGGATCACCGTCGACACCCATCGCGTCGACCTCGACCTGCGCGACCTGGACCGGGCCGAGGTGCAGACGTTCGCCTCCCGGTCGACGATCCGCTTCACCAGCACCCACGAGTCGACCTGGCTGGATCTCGTCGCCGACGAGGTCACCTCGCTCACCGTCAACGGCACCAGCACGGACGCCGGGTATGACGGAGCGCGCGTGAGCGTGGGCGGTCTGCGCACCGGCGGCGACGTCAACGAGGTCGTCGTCGAGGCACGCTGTCAGTACAGCCACACCGGCGAGGGAATGCACCGCTTCACCGACCCCGTGGACGAAAAGACCTACGCCTACACACATTTCGAGCCCACTGATGCACGACGCGCGTTCGCGTGCTTCGAGCAGCCCGACCTGAAGGCACGCTTCACGTTCTCGGTCACCGCGCCGGCCGACTGCCGGATCTTCGGCAACCAGCCCGCGGTCGAGCAGGTGTCGCAGGACGGCACATCAACCGTCACCTTCGCGCCGACGCCACCGTTGTCGTCATACCTCACCGCCGTCGCCGCGGGCCCCTTCCACCACGTGACGGATGTATGGCGCGCCGATCGCGCGGACGGCAGCACGCTCGAGGTGCCACTCGGCGCGATCTGCCGCGCGTCGATGGCGGCGCACCTGGACGCCGACGACATCTTCCGGATCACCAAACAGGGCCTGTCGTTCTTCGACGAGGCCTTCCGATTCCCTTACCCCTGGGGCAAATACGACCAGATCTTCCTGCCCGAGTACAACCTCGGCGCCATGGAGCACCCCGGGCTCGTGACCTTCAGCGAGGCCGCCTACCTCTTCCGCGGCACACCCAGTGAGGCGCAGCGCGAGGCCCGGGCAGAGGTGATCATGCACGAGATGGCGCACATGTGGTTCGGTGACCTCGCCACGCCACGCTGGTGGGACGACACCTGGCTGAAGGAGTCGTTCGCCGACCTGATGGGCTACCTGGCCGGCGCCGAGGCGGCCGGCTTCCCCGGGTCATGGGTGACCTTCGCCCTGAACCGCAAGCAGTGGGCGTACACCCAGGACCAACTGCCGACGACCCATCCGATCGTCGCCGACATCCCCGACCTGGAGGCGGCGCGCCAGAACTTCGACGGCATCACCTACGCCAAGGGCGCGTCGGTGCTCAAGCAGCTGATGGCCTATGCCGGACGGGACGAGTTCTTCCGCGCCGCCCAGCTCTACTTCCAGCGGCACGCCTTCGGGTCGACCGGCCTGCAGGATCTCATCGACGCGCTTCAGGAGAGCAGCGACTCCGACCTGGCGAGCTGGGTGCCGACCTGGCTGGAGACCACCGGTGCGTCGGTCATCGGGGTGGAACGTGATGGCGAACAGCTTTACCTGACAACGGATTCCCGCGATGTCGTGGCCGGTCAGCAGGTCGACCGCAAGCACCGGGTCGTGGTGTCCACGTTCGCGCTCGGCGACGACGGCCTCGAACGCAGCGCCCGGGTGGACGTCACGATCGACGCGCCGCGGGTCGCCGTGCCGCTCCAGGCCGGCACGCAGGTCGACGCGGTCGTCGCCAACGACGACGATCTCAGCTACGCACTGCTGCGACTGGACGACCGGTCGGTCGAGACACTGCTCGGCAACCTGTCGTCGGTGCAGCCGACCCTGACGCGGGCCGTCGTCTGGTCGGCGCTGTGGAACGCCGTCCGCGATGCGCAGCTGTCCGCGACCACCTACCTGGAGGCCGCCGCCCGCAACGCCGCGACCGAGTCCGACGCCGGACTGCTGGCGATGCTGCTCGGGCAGGCACACGCAGCGATCACCGACTACCTTCCGCCGGCCGAACGCCCCGCCGCCGCAACGAAACTCGTGCGCTGCATCGACGAGGGGCTGTCGGCCGCCCCGGCAGGTTCGGACCTGCAGCGGGCCTGGGCGCACGCCCTCGCCGGCACCGCGGGTCTCTCCCCGGCCGGGGAGGCGCCGGTGCGTCATACCCTCGACGGCCGGGTCGACGGCCTCGAGCTCACGCCGTCACTGCGCTGGGGGCTGCTGGCGGCCCTGGCCGAGCTCGGCGCCGTGGACGAGGCGCGTCTGCGGGACGAGTACACCGCGGACCCCACGATGAGTGGTGCGGTCGCCAGGGACCGCGCGCTGGCGTCACTGCCGGGCGTGACGACCAAACAGCGGGTATGGCGCGAGCTCACCACCGACACGACGCTGACCAACGACCGGCAGCGTGCCCTGCTCGCCGGCTTCGCGACCGGACCCGACCAGGACGTGGCCGAGTTCGCCGGGCCCTACTTCGAGCAGGTCACCGGATGGTGGCGCGAGCAGACCATGGCGATGGCGGCGCGCGTGGCGGCCGGCCTGTTCCCGAGGACCAGTGTGGACGACGGTGTCACGGACAACCCGGTCGTCGCGGCCGCGGAGCGGTGGCTCGCCATACATCAGGACGCGCCGCGTGCCCTGCGCCGCATCGTCATCGAGCAGTCGGACCACACCCGACGCCGCCTCACCGCCCAGCATGCGTCCGCCTGACGCACCCCCACGACCGAGGGGAGTACAACCTGACCGACAGGAGTACGAATTCGGGACAAACGTGTACTCCCCTCGGTCGATACGTACTCCGGTCGATCTATAGGAGCGCGCCGAGGATCGCCACGCCGACGAGGGCGACGAGGGCGACGACGACCACCAGCCGCTGGGTGCGGGGGGACATCATGCGGCGCGCTGACTGACGAGGTCGTCGCCGGTGCCGTCGCGGTGGCGCACCTCGAAGTGCGGGATGGGCCGCCCCTCCAGGCGGACCCGCAGGTCGTCACGTCGCATCAGGTAGGCCATGGTGGCAACCACAGTAGCCGCGCTCGCGACACTGCCGACCAGGATGGTCCAGCGCGCGCCGAACTCCGACCCGATCCAGCCGATCACCGGGGCGCCGACCGGCGTGCCGCCCATGAAGATCGCCATGTAGAGCGCCATCACCCGGCCCCGCATGACCGGTGTGACGCTCAGCTGCACCGCGGAGTTGGCGGTGTTGAGCGTGGTGATCGCGCACAGCCCGGTGGGGATCAGGAAGACCGCGAACAGCAGGTATGTCGGGGCGAGTGCCGCGATGGCGGAGAAGACCGTGAAACCGGCGAGCGACCCGAGCACGATCCGCAGGCGGGGTGCCGGACGCCGCGCGGCCATCAACGCCCCGACCAGGGAACCGATCGCCATGATCGAGCCGAGCAGACCGTATTCGGCTGCGCCCTGGTGGAAGACCGTGGTGGCCATCAACGCGATGGTGATCTGGAAGTTCATGCCGAACGTGCCGAGCATGAAGACCATGAACATGATCAGCAGGATGTCCGGCCGGTGCTTGACGTAGGCCAGCCCCTCCCGGACCTTGCCCTTGCCACGCACCTGGGGTGACGGCATCAGGTCCGCCGGGTGCATCGCCTTCAGCGCGATCAGCACCGCGATGAACGAGAACGTGTTGAACACCAGCGTCTGGCCGGTGCCGATCAGACCGATGCAGAGGCCGGCGACACCGGGTCCGATCAGTCGTGCCGCGTTGAACGACGTGGAGTTCAGTCCCACGGCGTTGGTCAGCAGCTCCGGCCCGACCATCTCGGAGACGAAGGCCTGTCGGCCGGGGTTGTCCAGGGCGGTCGCGACTCCTTGCAGCAGCGCGAGCGCGTAGACGTGCCAGAGCTGTACGACGTCGGCGAGCACGAGCGCCGCGAGCAGCGCGGCGGTGACGGCGAGGGTGGTCTGGGTACCGAAGAGCACCCGGCGCTTCGGGAAGCGGTCGGTGAGGGCACCGGCGAACGGCGCCAGCAGCACGACGGGCGCGAACTGCAGGGCGGTGACGATGCCCAGCGCCGTCGAGTCGTGGTGGGTGAGTTCGGTGAGGACCAGCCAGTCCTGGGCGGTGCGGCCCATCCAGGTGCCGATGTTCGAGACGAGGGCGCCGGCGAAGTAGACGCGGTAGTTGTAGACGGACAGGGACGCGAAGGTCCGGCTCTTCATGTGTTGGACACCACCCGCTCCAGGATGTCCGCCGCCTGCCGCAGCACTTCACACTCCTCATCCGAGATGTCACGCATCCGCGCGTGCACCCACTCATCACGTGATCGCCGAATGCCGGCGAGCTTCTTGCGCCCCTCCGGGGTCAGCTGCAGGCGAACCTGGCGGCCGTCGTCGGGGTCGGCATCCCGTCGTACGAACCCCTGCTCGACCAGTGCGTTGACGGTGCGCGTCATCGACGGCGCGCTCACGCACTCGATCTCGGCCAGCTCGCGGGGGGTGCGGATCTGCTGGTCCAGCTTGCTGAGCACCGACACCTGGTGCGGTGGCAACACTCCCCCGCCGGAGAAGCGCACCCTCCTGCTGATCCGCATGCAGACCGAGCGCAGATCGACCGCAAGTCGTCGTCGTTCTGCCGCATTCACGATAGTTAGCTTAGCTCATTAGCGAAGCTAAGTACATTCGAAAAGAATGCCGCTACGCACCCCCAGAAACGCCTCCAGGCAATATCATCGGACTTTCAGGAGATTCCCAGCATCGGAGGTAAGAGTGGCTGACATGAACTCTCCGGAAGCACGCCTCCTCGTTGTCGAGGACGAGACCAACATCCGCGAATTGCTCGCAACCAGCCTGAAATTCGCCGGTTTCGAGGTTCACACCGCAGCAAACGGCAACGAGGCGATCACGGTCGCGGGTGAGCATCCGCTCGACCTGGCCGTGCTCGACGTCATGTTGCCGGACATGGACGGGTTCACCGTCACCCGCAAGCTCCGTGGCAACGGCATCGACCTGCCGATCGTGTTCCTCACCGCCCGCGACGCGGTCGAGGACAAGGTCAAGGGACTGACCGTGGGTGGTGACGACTACGTGACCAAGCCGTTCAGCCTGGAGGAGGTCGTCGCCCGCATCCGCGCGGTGCTGCGCCGCACCCACGTCGACGACGACTCGCGCTCGACCGTGCAGGTCGCCGACCTCGAACTCGACGAGGACTCCCACGAGGTGCGCCGCGCCGGTCAGCTGATCGAGGTGTCCCCCACCGAGTTCAAACTGTTGCGTTACCTGATGCTCAACCAGGGCCGGGTGCTGTCCAAGGCCCAGATCCTCGACCACGTCTGGGACTACGACTTCCGTGGCGAGGCGGGCATCGTCGAGAGCTACATCTCCTACCTGCGGCGCAAGATCGACGTCGGTGACGTCGCGCCGCTGATCCACACCAAGCGCGGCGTCGGTTACGTGCTGCGCGCACCGCGCGAGTGACGGCCACGGACGACACCTCTTTACAGCGTCGGGTCCGGCACGAACTGTCGGCCATGCCGCTCCGGCTGCGGCTGACCGTGCTGCTGATGGTGCTGCTCGCAGTCGCCATGCTCGCGACCGGCACCGCCGTCACCACCCAGGTCCGCAGCTTCATGACGGGCCGCCAGGACGCCGAGTTGCGTGCTGCCAGTGCGCATCTGGTCGACGGTGCGGTCGCCAACGAGGCGACCGAGCAGCGGGCGTTCGCCTACGTGCCGACCAATACCTACGCGATCGAGTTGCTGACGATCGACGGCCAGGAACGCAGCCTGATGACCGACCCGGGCAACTCCTCCTCCGGCGGCAACCTGCCCGCCATACCCAGCCTGACCCGCAACGACCCACGGGTGAAGAGCGGGAAGGTCTTCAGCGTCGGCTCCCAGAGCGGTGACACCACCTGGCACGTGGTCGCCGGCACGGTCACCGACGAGGGCGTCACCTACGTCTACGCCGTCGCGGTGTCGATGGACCACACGGACGAGGTGATCGAGCACCTCGAACTCGTCATGGTCCTCGTCGGGCTGGTGGCCCTGCTGGCCTGTGCGGCGCTGGGCTGGTTCGCCGTCCGCCGTGCACTGCTCCCGCTGCGCCAGATCGAGGACACTGCCAAGAAGATCGCCGGTGGCGACCTCACCCAACGTGTCCCCTCACCGAGTGCGCCGGACGAGGTCGGCAGCCTCAGCAAGTCGCTCAACGTCATGTTGGCCCGCATCGAGGACTCGTTCGCCGTGCGTCGTGCCTCCGAGGAGCGGATGCGGCGGTTCGTCGCCGACGCATCGCACGAGTTGCGCACGCCGCTCGCCACCGTGCGGGGGTATGCCGAACTCTTCCGCCAGGGCGCCGTGTCGGAGCCGGCCGACGTGCGCTCGGCGATGCGCCGCATCGAGAGCGAAGCGACCCGGATGGCCGCCATGGTCGACGACCTGCTGCTGCTCACCCGGCTCGAGCGGCGGCACAAGGACAACACCGAGAAGCCGCACACCCCCGTCGATCTCACCGTCCTGGCCGCCGACGCAGTCCAGGACGCGACCGCGATCGACCATGCCCGCGACGTCCGTCTCGTGGGGCTGCACGGCCCGGTCGGCCCCACCGTCGTGCTCGGCGACGACGCCGCGCTGCGCCAGGTCATCACCAACCTGGTCGCCAACGCGATCGGCTACACCCCGGCCGGCACACCGATCGAGGTCGCCGTCGGCGCGACGGATAGCACCGCGGAGCTGCGGGTCGTCGACCACGGGGACGGCATACCTGCCGCGCTGCACGACCGGATCTTCGAGCGCTTCTACCGGGCCGACGAGTCACGCAACAGCGAGCGCGGCGGCAGCGGGCTCGGGCTGGCGATCGTCACCGCGATCGTGGCGAGCCACAAGGGCGAGGTCGAGGTGCAGGACACCCCCGGTGGTGGTGCCACGTTCGTCGCGAAAATACCCTCGATGCACACGGACACCGACGCAGCCGCCGTCGAGCCGGCCGAGGACGAGCCACAGGAGACACACAGGTATGACGAAGCGTGACAACAGCCGCGCGGCGTCGACTGAGAACAACACGACCACCGACGGCGGCAGAATCACCACGAGGGGTATCAACGATGTCGTTTGAGCAGCACCCTGACCAGGACGGCCAGGGTCGCGAGCCACAGGATGCCGAGCAGACCGGGCGCATCTACGGGGCTGACGACCACACCGCGCACCTACCTGCCCACCCACGCCCGCAGGACCCGTTCGGCGCACCACAGCAGCCGCAGGGGCAGCAGTCCGGCGCCCCGCACAACCCCTCCCCGCACTACGGCGCACCCCAACAACCCCAGTACGGCGCTCCGCAGCAGCCCGGGCAGTACGGCACCGAACAGCAGCCGGCGTATGCCGCGGCCGGCGCGCCCGCCGGGCCGTTCGCCCCGCCGACCCAGGCGCAGGGGGGCTCCGGCGGCCCCGGCTACGGCGCCCCGTCATACGTCTCGAACCAGCCGTACAACGGCGGGAACGGCGGGACCCCGACGAAGAGCAAGCGATGGGCCGCGGTGCCGGTGGTCGCGGTGCTCGCCGCGGCACTGGCCAGTGGCGGCACCTACGCGCTGACCAAGGACAACGGCGGATCGTCCGCGGGCGGCGGATCGCACACGACCGTCGTACAGGCCAACTCGGCCGACTTCGGGTCTGGTGGGGTCAACTGGGCATCCGCGGCCAGCAAGGTCAGCCCCAGCGTCGTCTCGATCACGGTGATCGCCGGCAGCTCCGGCGACCAGGGTTCCGGTGTCGTGCTCGACAAGGCGGGCAACATCGTCACCAACAACCACGTCGTGACCGGCGCGGGCGATGACCCGAAGGTCACGGTGACGCTCAGCGACAACCGCACCTACGAGGCGAAGGTCGTCGGCACCGACGTCAGCACCGACCTGGCCGTCGTCAAACTGGTCAAGCCGCCCAGCAACCTTACGCCCGTCGCGTTCGGGGACGACAGCAAGCTCGTGGTCGGCCAGCCGGTGATGGCCGTCGGCAACCCGCTGGGCCTGGCCGGCACGGTGACCACCGGCATCGTGAGCGCCCTCAACCGCCCGGTGACCACTCACCAGGAGAGCGAGGACCAGCAGGACGACCCGTTCGGGCAGCAGGAGCAGTGCGGGGTCAACAACTGTTCGACCACCAACGCGATCCAGACCAGTGCGGCGATCAACCCCGGCAACTCCGGCGGCGCGCTGGTGACCGGCACCGGCAAACTCATCGGGATCAACTCCTCGATCGCCACTCTCGGCCAATCATCAGGTTCTTCCCAGTCGGGCAACATCGGGATCGGGTTTGCTATCCCTGTGACCGTCGTCAAGAGCATCACCTCGCAGCTGATCAAGACCGGGTCGGTGAAGCACCCGCAGATCGGCGTGCAGGTGTCCAATCGGGCCGCGACGGTCAAGCTCGGCGACTCCACCGAACCGGCCGCCAAGATCGTCTCGGTCATCAAGAACTCCCCCGCCGCCAAGGCGGGCGTCAAGGGCGGCGACCTGGTCACCAAGTTCGACGGCCAGCCGCTCGGCACACCCCCGTACGACTCGCTGATCGCCTACGTGCGAGCACACAACGTCGGGGACAAGGTCACGCTGACCATCGTGCGCGATGGGAAGCAACAGAACGTCACGGTCACCCTGGGCGAGGCATCGTCCGGGTAGGCCGCGACGAAGGACCCCCGGGCAACTCTCCCTTCCTCCGTGCCCGGTAGGTCCTGACGGGGTGGATCCGGCTTGTGACGGGGCCGGATCTCGCGAGGGGCGCCTCCGACGGCGTGGGTGAATCGAGCAATCGCTCTTCCCCACCCGCCCGGAGGCGCCCCTTTGTCATGCGCGCGACGGGGGTATGACGACCCCGACGTCGTCATACCCCCGTACGAGGGTCCGGCCCGAAATCGTGCTGCTGGACAGTACCGCGCTGCGGGTCGCCCTCCTTAGCGTGATCGGCACAGGCCCCTTTCCCTCCAACACGATGAGGACTCCCATGGCCATCGCGCACCTGACTCGGGACTTCACCAACGGAAGTGTTTCCTTCTGGCACCGGCAGAACGGCATATCCGCGCCCCGCCCGGCGCTCCAGGGCGACCGGGAGTACGACGTGGCGATCGTCGGGGCCGGGCTGATCCGCTGCTCAGGCCGGGCGGATGTTCTGGTTGCACCGGAAGGTGTTGTCCGGGTCGTACTCTCCCTTGACCGCCGCGAGCCGGTCGTAGTTGGCGCCGTAACTCGCGCGGACCCGGTCCTGTCCCTCGTCCATCATGAAGTTCACGTAGGCGGCGCCGGCCGAGTAGGGGTGGACGGCGTCGTGGTAGTCCTTCGTCCACGTGCTGATCGCGGGTGCGTTGGCCGGGTCGGGGTCGACGCCGACGATCACCTGGGAGAAGTTGACGTCGCGGTGGGCCCAGGCCGTGTCCTGCGTACCCACCCGGTGCACGGCCCCGTCCACCGGGTAGATGTGCATCTGCGACAGGGGCGTGGGTGCCAGCTCGCCGAAGCGGGCGTGCTGGTCGATGGCCGCGTCGGGGATCTCCCGGAACAGGTCGCCGCGCCAGTACCACTGCAGGCCGGTCGGCAACAGTCCGTCGAACATCCCCTGCAAGGCGGGGTATGGCGCCTCGCCGGTGCCGTCCCACGCCGGTGACAGCTCACGCACCGGGGCCAGCGCATCGCCGGCGTCCGCCGGGTCGCCGGTGTAGCACCACACGATCGCGCACGCCTTGTGCAGGTGGAACGGCTCGGGGAAGGGCGCGACCGGCGGCACGGTCATGGTCACGAAGAAGCCGTACAGGTCCTCCGGCGCCGCCGGCAGGAAGTCCCGGTACCAGCGCAGCACGTCGCCGGTCGCGGCGGCAGGCCACGCGGTCGGCCCGCACACGACGGTCGACACCGGGTGCAGCCGCAACGTGAACGAGGTGACGATGCCGAAGTTCCCGCCGCCGCCCCGGATCGCCCAGAACAGGTCGGGGTGCTCGTCCTCGGATGCGGTGACGACGCGCCCGTCGGCCAGCACGACCTCGGCGGACAACAGGTTGTCGATGGTCAGGCCGTACTTGCGGGAGAGGTAGCCGTGCCCGCCGCCCAGGGTCAGGCCGCCGACACCGGTCGATCCGACGACGCCGGCCGGTGTCGCGAGTCCGTGTGCGCCGGTCGCCGCGTCGAGCTCGTGGAGCGTCACACCGCCCTGGGCCCGGGCGATGCGCGCGTCGGCGTCGACGTCGATCGCCGACATCGGCGACAGGTCGATGACCATGCCGTCGTCGACGACGCCGAAACCCGGCCCCGAGTGGCCGCCGCCGCGCACCGCGACGGCGAGGCCATTGCGCCGTGCTTCCGCGAGCGCGTCCTGTATGTCGACGGAGTTGCGGCAGTATGCGATCGCGGCGGGACGCCGGTCGATCATCGCGTTGTAGACCCGGCGTGCGTCGTCGTAGTCGGGGTCGCTCGCCCGCACGACGCCACCGGCAGTTCTGCGGTCCGAGATGGTGGTCATGAGCGCGCTCCTTCGTCGTATGCCGTGCTCCGTCGACATTCAGCGTCGCGCCACCGCACCGGGCGCGTCATGACCTGATCTGGCCCACTTCGGCCGGCGAGCGCATAGTCAGAACTGACCATGTGTGCGTCCACGCCGGCGATAAAATCAGCGGATGGAGTGGCCGGCGATACCACTGCCACGTCGCTTCCAGGTGGCGCGCCGCTCCCGACTGGTCGGCCGGCGTCACGAACTGGCCGAGCTGGAGGGCATCTGGTCACGAGTCGAGGACGGCGACGGTCAGGTCGTGCTGCTCGGCGGCGAACCGGGCGCGGGCAAGACCCGGCTGGCGGTCGAGGTCGCCGGTGCACTGCACGACCACGGCGTCCCGGTGCTGATCGCCGCCGCCGGCAAGGACGCCGGGGTCCCCTACCAGCCGGTGGTCGAACTGCTCGACCACCTCTTCGAGCACGCGCCCTGCTGCGCCACCGAGCGCGGCGAGGTGTGCCCGCTACTGGCCGGCGCGCCATACGACCTGGGGCGGATCTCGGGTCGGGCGGCCCGGCACCACGCGCCCGAGGTGACCCGGACGTCCGGTGACGCCCGCCGCGACCTGTTCGACGCACTGGCGATGCTGCTGCGCCGGCTGGCCGAGGAGCAACCGCTGGCCGTCGTCCTCGACGACCTGCAGTGGGCGACGCAGCCCACGGTCGCGCTGCTGAAGCACGTGGCGGGCTCGACCGTCGACTCCCGGCTGCTGCTGATGGCCACCTTCCGGACCACGGCGCCCGACCGTTCGCCCGAGTTGAGCGAACACCTGGCCGACCTGCACCGGCTGGACGGCGTGCACCGCCTCGACCTCGGCGGCCTGGACACCGCAGCGATCGCCGACTTCGTCAGCGAGCACGCCGGCATCTCCGCGTCGGCCGCCCGGCAACCCGCGTCGATCCTGCGCGACCGCACCGGCGGCAACCCCTTCTACCTGCGCGAGATGTGGACCGACGTGCAGCGGCACGGCGGGGTGGAGTCCCTGCGGGACGGCCGCAGCGTGCCGGCGTCGATCGCCGACACGATCGCCGTCCGGCTGGCGGGAGTGGGGCCCGAGGTGCTCGAAATCGTCCAGCTGGCAGCAGTTCTCGGCGACTCCTTCGACATCGCGACCCTGGTGACCGCCAGCGAGGTCGGCGGCACCCGCAGCGTCGAGGCGGTCGACTCGGCCGTGTCCGCGGGGTTGCTCGAGGCCGTCGACGACCCACCGGCCCGCTACGGGTTCGTCCACTCGCTCACCCGGCAGGTCGTGCTCGACCGGCTGCCCGCCGCCCGCCTGCAACCCCTGCACGCGCAGGCCGCGCACGCGCTCGATCGTGGTCCGGAGACCTCACCCGACCTCTACCCGCGGCTGGCGCACCACTACCTGTGCGCGCATCCGCTCGGCTATCGCGAGCAGGCCTACCGCTACGCGTGCCTCGCGGCCCGGCAGGCCGCGCACAGCTTGGCCTTCGAGGACGCCGCCGGGTGGTTCGAGCGTGCGGCGGCGCTGCCCGAGACCGCGGCCGACGAGGTGGCCGACTCGCTCTTCGGGGCCGCCCAGAACTACCTGCGCGCCAGCGAGTTCGCCCGCGCCAGGGACATCTACGACCGGCTCACCGAGATGCCCGATCCCCTCACCCGGCTCCGCGCGGCGATGGGTTTCGAGGACACCAACTGGCGGCCGGGCCCGATCGACGCCCGCGCCGCTGAACTGCTCGCCACCGCGATCGCCGACTGCGGCCTGCCGGAGGACGACGTGCGGCACGTGCGCGCGACGGCATCGTTGGCGCGGGCGCTGGCGTTCGCCGGGCAACACGACCGGGCCGAGTCGCTGGGTAGTCGGGCCATGGCGATGGCGCGCCGGACCGACGACCGCGCCACGGTGATGCACACCCTGCGTACCGGGCTCTGGCACGATCTGCTGCCCGGTGGCGTCGACCGTCAACTGGACCGGGTCCGGGAGCTGACCGCACTCGCACGCGAAGCCGTCGATCACGAATCCCTCGCCGAGGCAGCGCATTTCGGCGCGCTGGCGAGTTACCTCGCGGGCCGCCCGGTGGAGCTGGAGGGATACATCCGGCAGGAGCGTGCCGCCGCCGCGTCGGGCCGGCAGCCGTTCATGGACTACACCGCGACCTGCATGATGCAGAGCAGAGCGTTCCGCCGTGGCGAGTTCGACGAGGCGGAACGGCTCGCCGACGCCGCCCTGCAGATCGGCGAGTTCGACGCCGAGTCGACCGACGGTCCGCACAGTGTGCAGCTGTTCATGATCCGCCGGGAGACCGGGCGGCTGGACGCGGTGCGTCCGCTGGTGACCGGACAGGAGCAGTTCGCCGGCCGCTGGTTGCCGGGGCTGCTCGCCCTCTACACCGAATTGGGGCTCACCGACGGCATGCGACGCACGTTGCGCACCCTGCTGGCACGGGACGTGGAGTCGTATGTCGCCGACGCGCGCTTCCCGATCGAGCTGGCCTTCCTGGCCGACGCCGCCGCCGATCTGGCCGACGCCGAAGCCATGGACACCCTGCTGCCCTTCCTCACCGCGTACGCGGGCGGGAACATCGCGACCGGCCAGTTCGTGGCGGTGTTCGGCAGCGCCGACCGCTACCTGGCCCGCTTCGCCGAGGCCGGCGGCGACCACGGGGCCGCTGACCGGCTCTTCGCGTCCGCGCTGGCCATGGACCGGCGGATGGGCTCTGCCGTGCACATCGCCGAGACCCTTGCCCGGCACGCCGTCGTACTGCACCGCCGCGGCGACGACCCGGCCCGCGCCGCCCGGCTGGCCGCGGAGGCCCGCTCCCACGCCGAGCCGATCCGGCAGCTGCGGGTGCTGCGCTGGCTGGACGCGATATCGGTGGGTGCCACGCCGGACGGGCTGACCGGCCGCGAACTCGACGTGCTGCGGCTGTTGGCGGCCGGCCTCAGCAACCGGGAGATCGGGGCGCAGTTGTTCATCAGCGCCAACACCGCCGCCAATCACGTGCGCAGCATCCTGCTGAAGACCGGTGCGACCAACCGCACCCAGGCGGCGCGGTACGCCACCGACCACGATCTGGTCTGAGCCGGAGCCGGAGCCGGACGACCGGCGAGTCTGACGGCCGGATTCACCGCTGACGGCCGAATTCGGCCGTCACTCGTGAATCCGGCCGTCAGTGTTGGTGCAGGGGCTCCAGCGTCGCGTCCGGCAGGATCCGGTCACTCACCTCGACGATCTCGTCGGCGGGTATGCCGGCACGACTCGCGGCCCGCCGGATCGCCTCCGGGGACGGCGCCTCGTAGAGGCAGTAGGTCTTGCGCTTGTCGGCGGACAGGAACGAGTAGAGCCAGCGCACGTCCTCGTCCAGATTGATCCGATTGATCCCGTCAGCGTCCTCGGTGTCCAGCTCCAACGCCTCGGCGAACCGCCGCTCCACCACGAAGATCGGCATGATCGACCCCAATCTCAGACGATCCATCCAGGGTAGCGCCGTAAACCACATGACCTTCCGCGGTCCGGCCGGATACAGTGGCTCCTCCCCCATTTCATCGACCCGCCGGAAGGCGCCACTTCGACATGCCTGGAGCCCATCGAACCGCCACACCCACCTCCACCAGCCCCGACCTCGAACCCGAACGCGCCTACCTCGCAGCCGCCCGCGCCGATCTCGCCCGGATGCGCGAGCGCGCCGAGTCCCTCGATCCCACCCGGGCCAGCGACGGCGACTCGGCATACGAGCTGGCGATCACCCTGGCCCGCCGGGTCGCGTCGCTGCAGGACGACCCGCACACCGCACTCTTCTTCGGGCGTTTGGACTTCGAGCAGCCATCATCAGGAGGTCGGGGTCCCCGCGAAGTATCGGAGGAGCGTGGCGGGGTCCCCGCGGAGTATCGGAGCGAGGAACGAGCGGAGAACTCTGTGGGGTGCCAGAGCGGGGGAGAACTTCGTGGGGTGACTTACATCGGTCGGCGGCACGTGAGCAACGCCGACGGCGACCCGGTGGTGCTGGACTGGCGGGCCCCGGTGTCGACGGCGTTCTACCGGGCCTCACGCACCGAACCGATGGGGGTCGTGCGGCGGCGCCGGTTCGGGGTCGACCACGGTCAGATCACCGCCATCGAGGACGAGAACCTCCTGGCTGCAGAGGATTCCGGCGAACACAGCTCGATCCTCGCCCACGAGATCGAGCGGCCGCGCACCGGGCCGATGCGCGACATCGTCGCCACCATCCAGCCGGAGCAGGACGAGATCGTCCGGTCCGACGTCGAGGTGTCGGCCTGCGTGCAGGGGGCACCGGGCACCGGGAAGACGGCGGTCGGGCTGCACCGTGCGGCATGGCTGCTCTACACCCATCGCGACCGGCTGGACCGTTCCGGAGTGCTCGTCGTCGGCCCGAACCGGGCGTTCCTGGACCACATCAGCGCCGTGCTGCCGGCGCTCGGGGAGATCCGGGTGGAGCACTCGACCGCCGCCGACCTGGTGGCGCACGGACGGGTCCGCGCGGTGGACAGCACGCAGACCGCTGTCCTCAAAGGAGATCCGCGAATGGCGCAGGTGCTCCGCCGGGCGCTGTGGTCACGAGTGGGCCGCGCCGGCGACGCGCTCGTGGTGCCGAGGGGATCACGCAAGTGGCGCATCCCGGCATACGAGGTCCAGGAGATCGTCGAGGAGCTGACGACCCGCGGTGTGCGCTACAACGCGGCCCGCGACATGCTGCCGCGCCGTCTCGCGCACGCCGTGCTGCTGCGCATGGAGCGGGCCGGTGACTCACCGGACGACCGGGTGCAGGAGTCCGTGGCCCGCAGCGCCCCGGTGAAGAAGTACGCAGCGTCGATCTGGCCGGCCGTCGATCCCACCCAGGTGCTCTTCGAGCTGTGGTCCGCACCGGATGCTCTGGCCGCTGCCGCGGAGGATGACCTCACTGCCGATGAGCAGCGAATCCTGCTGTGGGACAAGCCCGCCCGCACCAAGGGCAGCGCGAAGTGGTCGGTCGCGGATCTGACGCTGCTGGACGAGCTGCACGACCTGCTGGGGCGCACCCGCAGCCTCGGGCACGTGATGCTCGACGAGGCGCAGGACCTGTCGCCCATGCAGCTGCGGGCGGTGGGCCGACGGTGCTCAACCGGCTCGGTGACCGTGCTCGGGGACATCGCGCAGGGCACCACGCCGTGGGCGACCGACAGCTGGGCCGAAGCGATGGGACATCTGGGCAAACCCGATCACCACCTGGAGGTGCTGGACCGCGGTTTCCGGGTACCGGCATCGGTGATCGACTTCGCCGCCCGGCTGCTGCCGAGCATGGCACCCGGCCTCGGCGCGCCGGTCAGCGTCCGTGACAACCCCGGTGAGCTGTCGCTCATGCCGGTCGCCGCCGACGCCCGGCTCGAGACCCTGGTGGCGGTCGTGCAGCAGTCCCTTGCCGGCGAGGGGTCGGTGGGGGTGATCGTGCCCGACGCGATCGGTGATGACGTGTCGAAGGCGTTGCGAACAGCGGGCATCGAGCACGGCAGGCTCGACGTCGACACCGGCGACGAAGCGGATCACACGGTGCAGGTGATCCCGGCGACCGTGGCGAAGGGCCTGGAGTTCGACCACGTCGTCGTGCTCGAACCGGCCGAGATCGCCGACGCCGAGCCGGACGCGCGCACCGGTCTGCGCCGCCTGTATGTCGTTCTCACCCGCGCGGTTTCGTCGCTCAGCGTCATACACTCCCGGCCGCTGCCGGCCGAGCTGAGCGACGCCGACCGACCCGCCTGTGGATAACTTCTGCGGGAGATGACCGCACCTGCCTAGCGTCGTCCCATCACGCCCGCATCCGGCGGGCGACTTCACGGGAGGCCAGCCATGCACACACCCACCGACGGCTATTCGGTCAACAGCGCCGATCTCGGCACGCACAGCACCGACATCGCGCAGATGGCCGAGGAGATCGACCTGCTCATGCAGCGGATGAAGGGCAAACTCACCACCCTGCAGGCCAGTTGGACCGGTAAGGGCGCCAACCAGTACGCCGCGCTCAATGCCGAGTGGACCAAGGCGCAGACCAAGGTCCGCACCGCGCTCGGGCAGATCGGCGTCGCGGTCGGCTCCGCCGGCACGGCCTACGCGCAGGTCGAGGCGGACGTCGTCAAGGCGTTCACGACCAGCGCCTGACGGCGCAGGCTACGGCGGGCGGTCAGACCGTGCCGGCCGAAGGACGGACGACAAACATCGGGCGAGCGACGCGATGATGAGGAACGAATCCTCGCGTCAGACCGTGCCGGCCGAAGGACGGACCACGAACATCGGGCGAGCGACGCGATGATGAGGAACGAATCCTCGCGTCAGACCGTGCCGGCCGAAGGACGGACCACGAACATCGGGCGAGCGACGCGATGATGAGGAACGAATCCTCGCGTCAGACCGTTGCCGCCAGCTCGGTCGCCTGCGCGATCGCGCGTTTGGCGTCGAGTTCGGCGGCCACGTCCGCCCCGCCGATCACGTGCCGTCCGGCGTCACCGTCACGCACCAGCTCGCGCACGGACTCCTGACCGGCACAGATGACGATGGTGTCGACCTCCAGGACGCGCGACTGCGGCGTCTGACCGCTCCGGCGCACCGTCAGGTGCAGCCCGGCGTCGTCGATCCGGTCGTACGACGCCGACCCGATCAGCTCGACCTGCGCGTCCTTCAGCGCGGCCCGGTGCACCCACCCGGTGGTCTTGCCCAGGCCCTTGCCGAGCGGCGCCGGTTTGCGCTGGATGAGGTAGACCTGCCGGCGCGGCTCGGCCGGGTGCTTCCGGGTGAGACCGCCGGGCACCTGGGGGTCGTCCGTCACGCCCCACTGGGCCTGCCAGTCCGGCAGCTTCTTGTGCTGGTCCTCCAGGAGGAATTCGCTGACGTCATACCCGATGCCACCGGCGCCGATGACGGCGACGCGGCGGCCGGCCTCGAGCTCGCCGCGCAGCAGCGCGTCATACATGACGACGCTGGGGTGGTCGATGCCCGGGATGTCCGGGACGCGGGGGCGGACACCGGTGGCGACCACGACGTCGTCGAAGCCTTCGAGGTCCTGCTCGCTCGCGCTGGTGTCGAGCCGGACGTCGACGCCGAGCACCTCGAGTCTGCGTTCGTAGTAGCGCAGGGTCTCGGCGAACTCCTCCTTGCCGGGGATCCGCATGGCCAGCCGGAACTGTCCGCCGAGCTGCTCCCCGCGCTCGAAAAGCGTGACGTGGTGGCCACGTTCGGCGCTGGACACGGCCGCTGCCAGGCCCGCTGGCCCGCCTCCGACGACCGCGATGCGCCGCTGCCGCTTCTTCGGGACCGGCAGCAGCACCAGGGAGGTCTCGCGGCCGGCGCGCGGGTTCACCAGGCAGCTGGCCTTCTTGTTGGCGAACGTGTGGTCCAGACAGGCCTGGTTGCAGGCGATGCAGGTGTTGATCTCGTCCGCCCGGTCCTCGCGGACCTTGCGCACGAAGTCGGGGTCGGCGAGCAGCGGCCGCGCCATCTGCACCAGGTCCGCCTGCTCGTGCTCGAGGATCTCCTCGGCCACGTCCGGGGTGTTGATCCGGTTGGAGGCGATGACGGGGATCTCCACCTCGCGCTTGAGCCGTGCCGTCCAGTCGACGAACGCGGCGCGCGGCACCGAGGTGACGATGGTCGGCACCCGCGCCTCGTGCCAGCCGATGCCGGTGCCGAACATCGAGGCACCGGCGTCCTGCAGCTTCCTGGCGAGGGTCACGACCTCGTCCCAGGTCTGGCCGTTCTCCACCAGGTCCAGCAGCGACATCCGGTAGCCGACGACGAAACCGGCACCGACCGCTTCACGGACCCGCCGGACGATCTCGACCGGGAAGCGCATCCGCTTCTCCGCGGTGCCTCCCCAGGCGTCAGTGCGGTCGTTGGTGTGCGCCGCGAGGAACTGGTTGATCAGGTAGCCCTCGGAACCCATGATCTCGATGCCGTCGTACCCGGCCAGTTTCGCCAGCCGCGCCGCCCGCACGAAGGCGTCGACGGTCCGCTCGACGCCCCCGGCCGACAGGGCACGCGGCCGGAACGGCGTGATCGGCGACTTGCGGCCGCTCGCGGAACGGATGAACGGGTGATAGCCGTAACGCCCGGCATGCAGGATCTGCAACAGGATCCGGCCGTCCTGCGCGTGGACCGCGTCGGTAACGGCGCGGTGCTTGTGCGCCGCCCGCCGGGTGGCCATCAGCGACCCGGCCGGCAGCAGCCAGCCCTCGACGTTCGGCGCGAAGCCGCCGGTCACGATCAGCCCGGTGCCGCCCTCGGCACGCTCGGCCAGGTATGCCGCGAGCCGCCCGAAGTCCTTGCTGCGGTCCTCGAAGCCGGTGTGCATCGAGCCCATGGCGACTCGGTTGGCCAGCCGCACCCCGCCGATGTCGATGGGTGCCAGAAGTCGGTCGAATGCCACGGGTATGCCGCCCTTCGCGTGTGGTGTGCGCCGATGTTACCAGCGAGTAGCGTCACGTGCTGCTGGCGGCATACCCGTCCCCACCCGGCGACCGTCGGCACTTCGGGACGCCATTTCTCGCCATACCCGTCCCCACCCGACGACCGTCGGCACTTCGGGACGCCATTTCTCACCACACCCGTCCCCACCCGACGACCGTCGGCACTTCGGGACGCCATTCTCGCCACACCCGTCCCCACCCGGCGACCGTCGGCACTTCGGGACGCCATTTCTCGCCACACCCGTCCCCACCGGACGACCGTCGGCACTTCGGGACGCGCCGGGCGCCATACAGCCGAAAGCGGCCGCCCACCCGATGGGTGAGCGGCCGCTGACGTGAGGTGATTTAGAAGCCCATGTCTCCCATGCCACCGGACGGGTCGGCCGGCATTGCCGGAGCCTTCTCCGGCTTGTCGGCGATGACGGCCTCGGTGGTGAGGAACAGCGCGGCGATCGAGCCGGCGTTCTGCAGCGCCGAACGGGTCACCTTGGTCGGGTCCGGGATGCCGGCCTCGAGCATGTCGACGTACTCACCGGTGGCGGCGTTGAGGCCCTCACCGACGGGCAGCGACCGCACCTTGGCGGCGACGACGCCCGGCTCCAGGCCCGCGTTGGCAGCGATCTGCTTCAGCGGCGCCTCGGAGGCGACCTCGACGATGTTGGCGCCGGTGGCCTCGTCGCCCTCCAGCTTGAGGGAGTCGAAGGCGACCTTGGCGGCCTGGATCAGCGCAACGCCACCGCCGGCGAGGATGCCCTCCTCGACGGAGGCCTTGGCCGCACGCACGGCGTCCTCGATGCGGTGCTTGCGCTCCTTCAGCTCCACCTCGGTGGCAGCACCGACCTTGATGACCGCAACACCGCCGGCCAGCTTGGCCAGGCGCTCCTGCAGCTTCTCGCGGTCGTAGTCGGAGTCGGAGTTCTCGATCTCGGCGCGGATCTGGCTGACGCGACCGGCGATCTGGTCAGCGTCGCCGGCACCCTCGACGATGGTCGTCTCGTCCTTGGTCACGACGACCTTGCGGGCCTTGCCGAGCAGGTCCAGCTCCGCGGTGTCGAGCTTGAGGCCGACCTCCTCGGAGATGACCTGGCCACCGGTCAGGATCGCGATGTCGCCGAGCATGGCCTTGCGACGGTCACCGAAGCCCGGGGCCTTCAGCGCAACCGACTTGAAGGTGCCACGGATCTTGTTGACCACCAGCGTCGACAGGGCCTCGCCCTCGACGTCCTCGGCGATGATGACCAGCGGCTTGCCGGACTGCATGACCTTCTCCAGCAGCGGCAGCAGGTCCTTGATGCTGCCGATCTTGGAGTTGACGATCAGGATGTAGGGGTCCTCCAGGACCGTCTCCATCCGCTCGGTGTCGGTCACGAAGTAACCGGAGATGTAGCCCTTGTCGAAGCGCATACCCTCGGTGAGCTCCAGCTCCAAGCCGAAGGTGTTGCTCTCCTCGACGGTGATGACGCCTTCCTTGCCGACCTTGTCCATGGCCTCGGCGATCAGGTCACCGACGCTGGAGTCGCCACCGGCGGAGATGCCGGCGACCGCGGCGATCTGCTCCTTGGTGTCGATCTCCTTGGACGCCTTGGACAGCTCCTCGGACACGGCAGCCACGGCGGCCTCGATGCCGCGCTTGAGGGCCATCGGGTTGGCGCCGGCGGCAACGTTGCGCAGGCCTTCCTTCACCATGGCCTGGGCCAACACGGTCGCCGTCGTGGTGCCGTCACCGGCCACGTCGTCGGTCTTCTTGGCAACTTCCTTGACGAGCTCGGCGCCGATCTTCTCGTACGGCTCGTCGAGCTCGATCTCCTTGGCGATGCTCACACCGTCGTTGGTGATCGTGGGTGCGCCCCACTTCTTCTCCAGGACGACGTTGCGGCCCTTCGGGCCGAGGGTGACCTTGACGGCGTCGGCGAGGGTGTTCATACCCCGCTCGAGCCCGCGCCGGGCCTCCTCGTCGAATGCAATGGTCTTGGCCATCTGCAGTCCAATCCTCACGTGTTGTTGCGGAGTCAGTCGTATGGCGCCCGCGACGGACGGACCGGGTCTTCGGGAGACTGTCTGAGTCCCGCGAGGACCGGCCCTCGCCATACATCCGAACTATCACTCTTAACAGGAGAGTGCTAAAGCCCATTATTGGCACTCTCCCACTGAGAGTGCAAACGCACCGCCTCACCGTACGGCGAAATCTCACCGTCGCTCGACGAACCCGCCGTCAGTCGGCGAAGCCGGTCGCCGCAAGCACCCGTGCCGCGACCTGCTCGGGCGTCTCGTCCCCGACGTCGATGGTGAGATCGGCCGACGCCGCGTTGTCCAGCAGCCCGTCGAGTTCGGGGGCTCGGCGGATGTGCCAGTCGCGCTCCTCGCCCGGCTCATGCCGGTCGGTCAGCCGCGCGGTCACCACCGACAGCGGTGCCCGGAGCCGGCAGAGCCGCACCGGTTCGCCGAGCGCGTCCTCGTAACGATGGCGATCACGCACCACAACACCGGCAAGCACGAGGTATGTCGCGCCGGCCGTTCGATAATTCGCCGCCACTGCGCGCAGGTTGGCCAGTTCCACCTGCTGCTTGAACGGGTCTCCCGCCGGTGCCGGCCACAGCCGGTGCAGCTCGTCGAGGTCGATGACCGCATGCGACACATCGCGCGCACGCAGCAGGTCCCCGACCGCGTATGCCGTCGTCGTCTTGCCGGCTCCGACCGTCCCGGTGAGATGCAGACAGCGGGGTTGCGCGGGTGAGGCGGAGATCATGGAAGGAGGTTAGACAGATCGCGCGCTCCACCGCGCGATGTGCATAACCGGGACGGAGGGACCGGGGCGGCGGGCCTGTCAGCGCTGCCAGAAGGGATCGTCCTCCACCCGCACGCGGATCCCACGCTCTTCGGCCATCGCTGCCACCTGCTTGCCGAACTGCGCCAGGTGCCGCCCGCAACCGCGACTGGGGACCACCGGATGCTCGCGGCCCGCGACGGTCAGCACCACCGAGCGGGGCCGCCCGGACCCGAACGCCAGGAACGGTGTGAGTTCGACCCTTTCGATCTGCTCCCACGAGAACGAACGCGGGACGAAGTAGCGCCACCGCACCCCCGTCCGATCCCCGCGGGCCCAGCCGGTGACGCCGACCAGCCACACCAGCACCAGCGCCACCGTCCAGATGCCCTGGGAGACGGACGTCACCGGAGAGCTGTGCAGCGCGACCCCCAGCCCGATCCCGAGTCCGACGACCAGCAGCACGGCGAGGGTGAGGACGACCTGGAACGGCTGCCCCTGGGTGAGCCGGGCCCACACCGGGCGACGCAGACGGACAACGGACGGACTGCTCACCTCGACAGCATGCCACCAGGTGTTGCCGCCCGGCGGCTACCCGCCGCGAGCAGCGGGTTCTGCCGGTGATCGGGCGCGCGCGATCGCGGCCGGAGCCGGCCTCCCGGTGGCCCGGAGATTACGTCCCAAACTAGTGACTAAGCGCTTGCTTAGCGCCTACTGTAGTGCGTCAGCCGACCGAAACGACGACAGGAGTCAGCGACAGTGAATGGCCTCACCGGAAAGACCGCGATCGTGACCGGAGCCAGCCGTGGCATCGGCCTCGCCATCGCACAGCGCCTGATCACCGAGGGCGCCAACGTCGTCATCACCGCCCGCAAGCAGGAGGCGCTCGCCGACGCCGCGAATAGCCTCGGTGATCGCGCCGTGTATGTCGCGGGCCGCGCGGACGACGCCGATCACCAGGACGAGGTGATCGCCAAGGCCGTCGACACGTTCGGCAGCGCCGACTTCCTGGTCAACAACACCGGCATCAACCCGGCGTACGGCCCGCTGATGGACATCGACCCGGGCGTCGCGCGCAAGATCATGGATGTCAACGTGATCGCCGCGCTGACGTGGGTGCAGAAGCTGCGTGCCGCCTGGCAGGGCGAGCACGGCGGCGCCATCGTCAACGTCGCCTCCGTCGCCGGCCTGCGTCCCGCACCGGGGATCGCGATGTATGGCGTCAGCAAGGCGGCCGTCATCCACCTGACCGAGGAACTCGCGTGGGAGCTCGGCCCCGACATCCGGGTCAACGCCGTCGCTCCCGCCATCGTCAAGACGAACTTCGCCAAGGCCCTGTATGACGGGCGCGAGGAACAGGTGGCGGCGCAGTACGCGCTGAAACGCCTGGGCGTTCCCGACGACATCGGCAGCGTGGTGGCGTTCCTGCTCTCCGACGACGCCGGCTGGATGACCGGGCAGACGCTCACGGTCGACGGTGGGGTGCTCCTGGGCGGCGGCGTCTGATGACCGAGGATCTGCCCGGACTGGATCTGCAGGCGCTGCAACGGTTCCTGGTCGATGCGTCGCCAGGGCTGCTCGACGGTCCCCTGACGGCGGAGCTGATCGTCGGCGGCAAGTCCAACCTGACCTACATCGTCTCCGACGGCGCGCGCGACGTCGTCGTGCGGCGCCCTCCCCTCGGGCACGTCCTGGCGACCGCGCACGACATGACCCGGGAGCACCGGGTGATGGCCGCACTTGCGGACACCGCGGTGCCGGTCCCCGTGATGTATGCCGCCTGCACGGATCCGGAGGTGCTCGGGGCACCGTTCTACGTCATGGAGCGTGTGGCGGGCACGCCCTATCGATCGGCGGATGAGCTGAACGCCCTTGGGCCGGAACGAGTCCGGGGCATCGCAGATGCAGTGACGGACACCTTGGTGGCATTGCACGCGGTGGACCCGGCAGGTGTCGGGCTGGCCGATTTCGGCAGGCCGGACGGTTACCTGGAGCGGCAGGTGCACCGGTGGCGGCGACAGATGCAGGCCTCGAAATCTCGCGAACTGGCCGGCGAGGAGGAACTGCACCAGCGGCTCGCGGCTGCGATCCCTGCGTCCGGCGGGGCCGCCATCGTCCACGGCGACTTCCGCATGGACAACACCCTGATCGACGACACGGATCACGTGACCGCCGTGCTGGACTGGGAGATGGCGACGCTCGGCGACCCGCTCTCCGACGTCGCGTTGATGCTGGTCTACCAGGCGCTGGTCAACGTTGCGCCGCATGCGGTTTCGACCGTCTCGCAGGCGATCGGGCATCCCACTCGCGAGGAGATCGTGCAGCGCTACAGCGAACGCTCCGGCCGGGACGTCAGCCACCTGGCGTTCCACGAGGCACTCGCCTACTACAAGCTGGCCGCGATCCTGGAAGGCATCTACTTCCGGCACCAGCAGGGCCAGACGGTCGGTGCCGGATTCGAGGACATCGGCGGCTCCACGGAGCCACTGTTGGCGGCAGGCCTTGCCGTCATACAAGACTACGACGCCGCACCGGAAGGCTGACAGAGCAATGGATTTCGAGTTCGACGCGACCACCGAGGACCTCCGCGCGCGGGTGCGCGACTTCCTGGACAGCGAGATCACCCCCGCCGAGCAGGTCTTCGAGGAGCAGCTGGCCGGCTCCGACGACCCATGGGCCTGGAGCAGCGTCCCGGTCCTGCGCGAGCTGAAGGACAAGGCGAAGACGGCCGGCCTGTGGAATCTGTTCCTGCCCGGTGCGAACGGCGCCGGGCTCACCAACCTGCAGTACGCACCGCTGGCGGAGATCACCGGCCGGTCGTTCCTCGCACCGGCGGTGTTCAACTGCTCGGCACCGGACACCGGCAACATGGAGGTGCTGAACGAGTTCGGGAGCCCCGAGCAGCAGGAGCAGTGGCTGAAACCGTTGCTGCGCGGCGAGATCCGCTCCTCGTTCGCGATGACCGAGCCGGATGTCGCCTCGTCCGACGCCACGAACATCTCGACCCGCATCGAGCGGGACGGCGACGATTACGTGATCAACGGCCGCAAGTGGTGGATCACCGGCGCGATGAACCCCGAGGCGAAGATCTTCATCGTCATGGGCAAGACCGACCCGTCCGCCGAGCGGCACCGCCAGCAGTCGCAGATCCTGGTGCCGCGGGACACTCCCGGCCTGGAGATCAAGCGCGGCATGGAGGTCTTCGGGTACGACGACCACGACCACGGCGGCCACGCCGAGCTGGCGTTCCACGACGTGCGCGTCCCGGCGAGCAACCTGATCGCCGGTGAGGGGCTGGGTTTCGCGATCGCACAGGCCCGCCTCGGTCCCGGCCGGATCCACCACTGCATGCGGTCGATCGGTGTGGCGGAGAAGGCGATCGAGCTGATGTGCGCACGCGCCGATGCGCGCACTGCGTTCGGCAAGCCACTGTCGGAGCAGGGCGTCATACGCGACTGGATCGCCGAGGCCAGGGTCCGCGTGGAGCAGCTGCGGCTGCTGGTGCTGAAGACCGCGTGGCTGATGGACACGGTCGGCAACAAGGGCGCACACACGGAGATCCAGGCGATCAAGATCGCGACGCCGCGGACCGTGCAGTGGATCCTGGACCACGCGATCCAGCTGTATGGCGCCGGCGGTCTCTCCCAGGACTTCTCGCTCGCCAAGGCGTATGCCGGCATCCGCACCCTGCGGTTCGCCGACGGACCCGACGAGGTGCACAAGGCGTCGCTGGCGCGGCGCGAGCTGCGCCGGCAGGCGGAGGCCCGCGGCTGAGTTTGCGGGCGGCGCCTCCTCACGCATCGGGTGCGTGACCGTCACCGGGATGTCACAGCGCAACTGCTGGTCTCGTCTCCTGCAGGACGGAGACGAACGAAGGAGCGAAGCGATGCGAGTTTTCCTAGATGAGTAATTCCCGGGGTCAGTGGTCGTATGCGGTTAGGGAGCGTAGGACTGGTGCGCCGATGCGGTCGTTGTGCCAGATGGCTGCGGTCATGGCCAGGAGGCGTTGCCAGATGCGGACGATGACGCCGCTGGTGGAGCGTGCGCCGTGGTCTTCCAGGTTGAGTTGGCCTTTGAGGGTGTCGAAGATGGACTCGATGACTTGACGTAACGGTTTGAAGAATTGGCTGCCGGGGCGGTCGGGTTCTCCCTTGCGGGCCGGCCTGAGCAGTTCGATCCCGGCCCGGGTCAAGTGGTCTTCGAAGTCGGCGCCGAAGTAGTTCTTGTCCCCGATCACGGTGTTTCCGACCGCCAGGTCGGCCAGGGCAGGGTCTGCCAGGATGCCCTGCAAAGCGTGGCGTTCGTCGGCTTTGGCGCCGGTCAAGGCGAACCCGATCGGCAGGCCATGTACGGTGGCCAGCAGATGCAACCGCAAACCCCAGAAGAACCTGGAATGGCTTGCACAGCAACCGTATTCGGCGAATCCGGCCAGGTCGGACCGTTTGGCGGTCTCCCGGGACCGGCCACATTCCACCGGGGTGGAGTCAACCACCCATACGTCATCAGACCAGATGCTGGTGTCGCGGCCCAGGACGCGGATCAGCCACCCGATGGTGGCGCTCAGCTTGCGCAGCCGCTTGTTGTACCCCGGCTGTAACGGCAGGTAGGGGAACAGGTGCCGCAAGTGTGTGGTGGCGAACCGCAGCCAGCGTGCTTCACTGGTGAAACCCAGCAGTGCTTGCATCACCGACAACGTCACCAGCTCGGCATCCGTCAGGTGCACCGGGAACCCTGTGCGGGGCCGTGCCGGAAGCCGATCGGGCGCGTCTTTGAAGAGATCGTCAACGCGCGCATAGAGTGCGGTTGCGAGGGTGTCCAGATCGGCGTCCACGGCGGACCTCCAGGTTCGGTGTTGGTTTACGCAACGCCGAGTCTGGGCACCCTCCACCCGAAACATCACACGCCACACCGAAAACACCAGCCACAGCCAGGAATTACTCATCTAGCCGGCGGAAGCGGCGTCCTGGGGCAGCATCTGGTACCTCAATTGGTCGCCGGTGGGCATCAGGTGACCGCGACGACGACCTCGACGACGAAGTTGGACCTACTGGTCGGCCTGGGAGCGCCGTACAAGTCCTGGCGTGACGGGTTCGTGGAGGAGTTGCGATGACGACACACCGCGGCGCGGACAACCCTCGCGGGTCGCGCAACCCGCGCGGGTCGAGTAGCCGGAGGAGCGCAGCGGAGGAGGCGTATCGAGACCCTGCCGAGGCGTTCGAGGACCTGCGCCCCCTGCTCTTCTCGATCGCCTACCGCATCACCAGCAGCGTCACCGAGAGCGAGGACGTGGTGCAGGACTCGTGGCTGCGCTTCGAACAGGTCGCGGACCGGGTCGAGTCACCCAAGGCGTTCCTGTCGACCGTCGTCACCCGCCTGGCCATCGACACGTTGCGTTCGGCCCGTGTCCGCCGCGAGACGTATGTCGGTGAGTGGTTCCCCGAGCCGTTGCTGGCCGACCCCTACGAGGACCCGGCGCGTGCCGCGGAGCTGGCGGACTCGGTGTCGATGGCGGCGCTGTTGCTCCTGGAGCGGCTGTCACCGCTGGAGCGCGCGGTCTTCGTACTTCGGGAGGTGTTCGGCTTCGGCTTCGCCGATGTTGCCGCGGCAGTGGGCCGCAGCGAGGACGCGTGCCGGCAACTGGCCAGCCGTGCACGGCGGCACATGGCGGCCGGCCGGGCACGGTTCGCGGTCGACCGTGCGGAGCGTGACCAGCTGGCCGACCGTTTCTTCGACGCGTTCCGCGGCGGCGACGTCGACACCCTGCGCGAGCTGCTCGCCGCCGACGTGCAGCTGGTCAGCGACAGCGGGGACCACGCTCCGCGCTGGGGTGACGGCATCTTCGGTGCCGAGAAGGTGGCTCGCGTGGTCGTGGCGCTGATCGGAGCGTTCCGGCAGATCGGCGGCACCGTCGAGGTGCATCAGCTCAACGGGGAGCCGGGCGCGATCTTCCGCGACCGGGACGGACTGGTCGTCAACACCTGGACGCTGGACATCCGCGAGGGTCAGGTGCAGGCGATCCGCACCGTCCTCAACCCCGACAAGCTCGCGCACGTCGGACCGGTCGCGGACGCCTGGGCGGTGTTACGCGAGGCGTTCGGCTCTCGTGGGCGGCCATGAGACGGCGCCCCTGAGCCGGTCGGGCCGCCCAGCTGCCGGATACAAGTCCGCCGAGCGGGCTCAATCCAGGTCGAAGCCGAGCCGGCGTGCGGTGCGCTGCCGCATCCGACCGGCCCGCAGCCGCTGCAGCCGCTTCACGAGCATCGGGTCGAACTTCAGCGCGGCCGGGGTGTCGATCACCGCGTTGAGCACCTGGTAGTAGCGGGTCGAACTCATGTTGAACGTCTCGCGGATCGCCTGCTCCTTGGCGCCCTGGAGCTTCCACCAGTTGCGCTCGAAGGCCAGGATCGAGGCGTCCCGCTCGCTTAGCTCACCGTCGCCCGACGGCATCACCTGCTGCGCGGCAGCCGTGGTGCGCTCGCCCATAGATGCGGTCCTTTCCGGTCGCGAGCCGATCTCCGTCACCGATGATAGGCGGTAAATCACATGCGTGTCATTCCGGCAAGCACCACGCCCGGCATGTCGTGACAGATGTGACTCGTGTGGTTGGAGATCTGCGTCGCGGGGACCTCAACGCGTCGGCCCGCTACACGCGGAAACGACATATGCTCCCCACGTGAGCCCGCTGAGTCTCGATGACGTGCGCGCCTGGTACGCGCAGCAATCTACGGCAATGCTGGTGGCTGACGCCCTGGTCACGGACGAAGCGGGCCGCGTCCTCCTGCTGCAGCCCGCTTACAAGACAGGGTGGCTGCGTCCGGGTGGCGTCGTTGAGCGGGACGAAGCGCCGCATGATGCCGCTGCCCGGGAACTGCGCGAGGAGACCGGATTGCAACGTACATCCGGCGCTCTGCTGGCAACCGAATGGTGCCGAATGTTCGACCAAGGCGACCTCCCACTCGTCGGGTTCACCTTCGACTTCGGAACCGTCTCATCGAAGGAGCCGCTGGTACTCCAAACGAGTGAGATCAGCGACAGTGGCTTCTTCACCCCCGCACAAGCGGAACGACGGGTCGCGCCATACGACCTATCCCGGCTCAGGGCCGCCGTGGCGGCCCGTTCCTCTGGGATCGCAACATACCTGTCTGACGGACGGATCCTCGACGGCCGACGAACACGTGGAGCCAGATTGGAGCCAAAGCGTCTAGAATGAGGCATGCCGAATATTCAGGTGAAGAACGTTCCGGAAGAGACCTGGCTGACGCTCCGCAGACGCGCCTCCGAGTCCGGCCGTTCGCTCCAGGAGTACCTGCGCCGTCGGCTGATCGAAGACGCGTCGACACCGACCATGGATGAAGTTCTCGACCGTATTGGCAGCCACAGCGGCGGGGAGCTGGGGCCCGACGACGCAGTCGCTGAGCTACGGGCGTCGCGTGCTGGTCGTTGACGCCAGTGCGCTGTCGGTTGCCCTCGCCGACGACACCTCAATCGGGGATTCCGCACGCGGGCGGCTACGAGGACAGGCATTGCGCGCGCCGGCACTCATCGACGTCGAGGTGCTCTCCGTGCTCCGAGGTCGGGTGCTGGGCCGCAAGCTGACCACAAACCGCGCGCGCACCGCCGTGCACGACCTTCGAGCCATGCGATTCCCACGCGCTCCGCACCAACCGTTCGCAGAGCGCATCTGGGAGTTGCGGGACAACGTCTCGGCATACGACGCTGCATATGTGGCTCTGGCCGAGCTACTCGAGGCGCCTCTGCTCACCGCGGATCGGAAGCTCTCTCGCGCATCCGGTCCTCGATGCCACTTCGAACTTCTCGAGAGCTGAGCCGACGACCCCGATCAGACCATCGAGTCCAGGATCGCGACGATGTCTTCCCGCGACGTCTTCGGGTTGACGATCGCGAATCGGGCGATGGTCTCCCCCGCGTGCGCGCTCGGCACCACGAAGCCCTCCTGCCGTTCCAGCAGTCCGTCGGACCACGTCTGGTAGTCGGCCGGCGTCCAGCCAAGCCGCCGGAACGCGACGACGGACAGGTCCGGCTCCCGGACCAGTTCGAACTCGGGCCGGGCGTTGATCTGTTCCGCGGCGAACCGTGCGATGTCCAGGGTGTGCTCGATCGCCTCGGTGTAGGCGTCGGTGCCGTTGGCCACCAAGGAGAACCAGAAGGGCAGGCCGCGCGCCCGGCGGGTCAGCCCGACCGAGTAGTCGGTCGGGTTCCAGTCGGGTGCCTCGTTCAGGACGTCGAGGTATGACGCGTGCTGCGTGTGCGCGGCACGTGCCAGCGCGGGCTCGCGGTAGAGCAGGGCGCAGCAGTCGAACGGCGCGAAGAGCCACTTGTGCGGGTCGACGATGAACGAGTCGCACTGCTCGACGCCCTTGTAGCGGTCGCGCACGCTGGGTGCTGCGAGACCGGCCCCGCCATACGCGCCGTCGACGTGGAACCAGATCCCGAACTCCCGGCACACCGCGGCCACCGACTCCAGGTCGTCGATGACGCCGAGGTTCGTGGTGCCGGCGGTCGCGACGACCGCGAAGAAGGTCTCCGGCCCCTCCCGCAGCAGTGCCGCCCGCAGCGCGTCGCCGGTGAGCCGCAGCCGATCGTCGACCGGCACGGCGACGAGTTCGGCATCCATGACCTCGCAGGCCGACGCGATGGACGAATGCGAACCCTCGGTGGCGGCGACGCGAAACGGCCTGGTGCCGTTACGTGTCCGCGCCGCGTTCGCGCGCGCGGTCACCCGCGCGGCCACCAGTGCCGAGAGGTTCCCGATGGTGCCGCCCTGCACGAATCCGCCGCCGGCGCCCTCCGGCAGGCCGGCGAGGTCGGCGATCCAGCGCAGCGCCTGGTTCTCGGCATACACCGCACCGGCGCCCTCGAGCCAGGAACCGGCGTAGATGGAGGACGCGCCGACCACGAGGTCGAACATCGCCGCCTCGCGGGTGGGTGCGCACGGGATGAACGACAAGTAGCGCGGGTGGTCGATGGACAGGCACGCCAGCGCGAGCTCGTCCTCGAAGAGTCGCAGCGCCGCTTGGCCGCCGATACCCTTCGGCGAGATCGCCCCGCCCGCAACGGCATCCAGCTCCTCGACGGTTCGGCTGAAGTCCAGCGGCACGGGGTCGAGCTTCAGACGATCTGCGGCGTACTTCAGGATGGCGTGGCCGAGCTGCTCGGTCTCCTCGGTGTAACGGTGCACCCGCCGAGTCTAGATACCCCCGCGAAGTTCTGCTCCTCCACTTCGCGGACTGCATCCGCTTCGTTAGGTTGAGCGGTATGGCGGTCCGTCCCCTCGCTGAACTCGTGCATCCCTCCTGGCTGCCGGTGCTCGAACCGGTCGCCGACAAAGTCACCGAGTGTGGGGAGTTCCTGCGCGCGGAAATCGCTGCGGGGCGCGGCTATCTGCCCAGCGGTGACAAGGTGCTGCGGGCGTTCGAGCGCCCGCTGGACGACGTGCGGGTGCTGATCGTCGGCCAGGACCCCTACCCGACGCCGGGGCACCCGATCGGGCTGTCCTTCGCCGTGGCGCCCGATGTCACTCCCCTTCCGGCGAGCCTGCGCAACATCTATCAGGAGCTCGTGAACGACATCGGCTGCCCGCCGCCGACCAACGGCGACCTGTCGCCTTGGGCGGACCGTGGCGTGCTGTTGCTCAACAGGGTGCTCACCGTGCGGCCCTCCGCGCCGAAGAGTCACCACGGCAAGGGCTGGGAGCACGTGACGGCGGCCGCCATCACCGGCCTGGTCGCCGGTGGTGGACCGCTGGCCGCGATCCTCTGGGGTAACGACGCCCGGGGACTGGTGCCGCACCTGGGGCAGGTCCCCTACCTCACCAGCGCGCACCCGTCGCCGCTGTCGGCATACCGCGGCTTCTTCGGCTCGCGCCCGTTCAGCAAGGTGAACCAGCTGCTGGCCGACCAGGGCGCCGACCCGATCGACTGGTCCCTCCCCTGACCACCCCCGAACCCCGCCGACAGGCCCACAAACGACCGACAGGCCCACAAATACCCCCGTTCAGAGGCGTTTCGCGACGGTATTACTGGGCCTCTGGGTCGTAGGTGGGCCTGTCGGTGAGAGGGGTATGGCGTCAGCGTCAGGCGGCCAGCTCGGCGCGGATGGCGGCGATGAACGCATCGACATCGGCCTCGGTGGTGTCGAAGGAGCACATCCAGCGCACCTGGCCGGCCGACTCGTCCCAGAAGTAGAAGCGGAACTTCTCCATCAACCGCTCGGACACCTCAGACGGCAGGATCGGGAAGACACCGTTGGCCTGCACCGGCAACGGGATCGTCAGGCCCGGCAGGTCGCGGACACCCTCGACGAGCCGCCTGGCCATCGCGTTGGCATGGCCGGCGTTGCGCAGGTACAGATCGTCGGTCAGCAGCGCGATCAACTGCGCGGAGATGAAGCGCATCTTCGAAGCCAGCTGCATGGACTGCTTGCGCAGGAACTTCATCTTCATCGCGGGCACTGCTGTGGTGTTCAGCACCAGCACCGCTTCGCCGCCGAGCAGGCCGTTCTTGGTGCCGCCGAACGAGACGATGTCCACGCCGGTGTCGGTGATCATCTCGCGGAACGAAACCCCAAGTGTGGCAGCGGCATTCGACAACCGCGAACCGTCCACGTGCAGCACCATGTCGTGTGCGTGGACGTGCTCGGCGATGGCCCGGATCTCCTCGACCGTGTATGCCGTGCCGAGTTCGGTGGTCTGGGTGATCGACACGACCCGCGGCTGCGCGTGGTGTTCGTCGCCCCGGCCGAGCGGCACGGTCGCGATGAGTTCCGGCGTCAGCTTGCCGTCCGGGGTCGCGACCGTGAGCAGCTTCAAACCGCCCATGCGCTCCGGCGCCGCACACTCATCGACGTGGATGTGCGCCGTGCTGGTGCAGATGACGGCGTCCCAGCGCTCGGTGACCGACTGCAACGACACGACGTTCGCGCCGGTGCCGTTGAACACCGGGAACGCCTGCACGCCGTCGCCGAAGTGTGCGGCGAAGACCTCTTGCAGGTGCTCGGTGTAGACGTCCTCGCCGTACGACACCTGATGGCCGCCGTTGGCGCGCACGATTGCCGCCAGCACCTCCGGGTGCACCCCGGAGTAGTTGTCGCTGGCGAAGCCACGGACCGACGGGTCGTGCAGGGGCGAGGGGAAGCTGGCCGAGTCACTCACCGGGTAATCGTCTCAATCAGGCCGTTGACCTCCGCGGCGGGCCGGTCGTAGAGACCGACCAGCCAGTCGGCGATCTTCGCCACGGGCGTGAACTTCTTGTAACCGTCGGGCTTCTCGTCCTGCATCTGCGGGGTGACGAGCGCCATGATGCGGCCGATCGTGGCGGCAGCATTGGACTCCTTGAACGAGTCGGCCACCGCGAGCAGCCACATCTCGGCGCCCGCCTTCGCCGTCAGGTATGCCGCATTGGTCGCGCGCGGACTCGCCAGCCCCGTCGAGGAGACGATCGCGATCCGGCCGTGCGGTGACTGCAGGAGCGGGTCGTGCAACGCCCTCGTCGTGTGCTGCAACGTGCGGATCAGGTTGACCTGCAGGAAGTCCCAGTCGGCCAGGTCGCTCTCGACGATGCCCTTGCCGCCGCGCCAGCCACCGACCAGGTGCATCAGCCCGTCGACGCGGCCGTGCTCGGCGAGCAAGCCCTGCGCCCACTCCTGCGTCGCCCGCTCGTCATTGAGGTCGACGACCGACGGGACGATGTGCTCCGGGTCGAGTGCCACCACAGCGGCCAGCCGGCCGGCGTCCCGGCCGGCCGCGACGACCGTGGCCCCGGCCGCGGCGAATGCCGCGGCCGTTGGCCGGCCCTGGTCTCCGGCGGCACCAGTGACGACGACAACCGATCCGCTCAAGTCACTCACGCGACAGTCCTCCTGCGCTGGTCGAGCGTTGTCCTGAGTAGTCCGCGAGGAACGAGCGGACGTAACGAAGGGTAGGCCGAGGCGCAAGCCGAGGCCGTATCGAGACCGATCATGCCGCCTGCGCTGGTCGAGTAGGCCGAGGCGCAAGCCGAGGCCGTATCGAGACCGATCATGCCGCGTGCGCTGGTCGAGTAGGCCGAGGCGCAAGCCGAGGCCGTATCGAGACCGATCATGCCGCGTCGGGAGTCGACGCGGTGATGCCCGAGGTCGACTCGATGACCGTCTTCATCTTCTTGCGCAGCGCCTCGTAGAAGACGTTGAGCGGGAACTCGTCGGGCTGGACGAGGTTGACCAGTTCCTTGATCGGGCCGTCCAGCGGCAACGCCTGTGCACCCTTGGCCCAGGTCGACGCGGGGCTGGGGGCGACGTACGCGCTGACGAACTCGTATGCCGCGATCCAGTGACCGACCTTCGAGCGATCGATGCCGCTGCGGTAGAGCTCTTCGACGCGCTCGCACAGCTCCACGACCACCTCGGGGACCCGGCGCCAGTCGAAGGACAGCCGGTTGTCGGTCCAGTTCAGGGCACCCGACTTGTGCAGGTAGGCGAACATCAGCTGACCGCCGAGTCCGTCGTAGTTACGCACCCGCTCGCCGGTGATCGGGAACCGGAAGAGCCGGTCGAAAAGGATTGCCAGCTGGACGGATCGGGCATACGGCTGGCCTTCGGCCTCCAGTTTGACCGCCTGCCGGAAGGTGTTGAGGTCGCAGCGCAGCTCCTCCAGCGCGTACATCCAGAACGGCATCCGCTGCTTGATCATGAACGGGTCGAACGGCAGGTCACCGTGACTGTGCGTGCGGTCGTGGATCATGTCCCACATCGCGAAGGTCGACTGCGCCAGCTCCTGCGAGGCGACCAGCCGCTCGGCGTCCGGCGGCAGTTGCAGGGACAGCAGCTCGGCGGCCGCCGAGACGACCCGACGGAAGCGAGCACCTTCACGATCGCAGAAGATCGCGCCCCAGCTGAACTTCGGAACCTCGCGCACCGCAACGGTCTCCGGGAACAGCACCGCGGAGTTGGTGTCGTAGCCGGGCGTGAAGTCGATGAAGTTGACCGCCAGGAACATCTTGTTGTCGTAGGTCTCCTCGACCTTCGCCAGCCAGTCGGGCCACTGCACCGACAGCAGCAGCGCCTCGAAGACCCGGTCGAGGTTGCCGTTCTGGGTGTACATCGGGAACACCACCAGGTGCTCGATGCCGTCCTCGCGACACAGGTCCGGGCGGAACTTCATCAGCGAGTCGAGGAAGTCGGGCTTGGCGAAACCGGACTCGACCCACTTGTCCAGGTCGACCGGCAACTCTGCCAGGTAGTCGGCATCGTGCGGGAATCGCGGTGCCAGTGCTGCGATCTGGGTCTTCATCTGCTCGACCAGCTCGGCCGCGCGTGCGTGATCCCCGACCGCGCGTGCGTGATCCCCGACTGCGCGCGCGTGATCTCCCTCCGCGCTCCCAGAGCTTGTCGAAGGGATCGAGCCGTCCTTGACCTGCATCAGCCGCAGTTCCTCGACGGCCTCCTTGAGCGCGCGCCACTCGGGGCTGCGCTCGACACCCGAACCGATCGAGGTGACGGTCGCGGCGGGCTTGCGGGCCGCGGCCGCCCAGGTCACCAGGTTGGTCCAGAAGCGTCGGTGGTCCAGCTCGTCGATCGAGTCGTCGCCGACCAGGTCGGAGTCGGCCAGCACGACCACGCGGCCGGCGCCGTACGGCAGTGCCACGGCGAGCGGCTCACGGGCGGGGTATGCCGTGCCACTCGTCCGGGCGAGCACCTGCGCGGCGGGTGCACCAGAGATGTCGATGATGCCGGCGCGGTAGAAGCACAGCTCGTCGACCCCGGCCAGCAACCCCTGGCCGAGACCGCCCTCGACCTCGGCGAGCACCCAGGTCGCGTTGTTGTGGAAGCGGCGGCCGCCTTCGAGCGATTCGTGGACGGTCGTGCTGGTCACGTGCAACCCGAACCGGGCGAGCAGCTCCTGCACGTTGTTGCCGTAGGTGTCCTGGTCGCACTCGGCGAGGACGACGAGGCCGCCGCCCTGCTCGACGAAGTCGACGATGGTGTCGATCTCCGACGTGGCGAGCACGGGCGGCAGGTCACCGGTGACCTTCTCCGCCTGGGCGTCGGACGGGTGGTCGATGACCAGCACGTCAGCACCGTCGAGAGCCGACGCGTCGAGCGTGCCGGATTCGTGACCGATGACGTCGAAGCCCTTGGCACGCAACGAGTCCGCGGCCTTCTCCAGCGAGGAGTCCGCCGGGTTGGCTGGGTTCATCGTCGCCGCGGTGTCGCGGCGCAGGGCCCAGGCACTGCTGTGGGCCTGTTCGACGACCACCTTCGGGAAGACGCTCATTTCAGTCACATCCTTCACGATTGATAGAAGATTTTCTTGTCTGATCTATCTTAGACCGGAAAACTTCCTGTTTCCAACCCGCTGTGTCGCGTCACTGTGACGCGGATTACGCTCCATTGCATGCCGGTCGAACGCATCCTTCCCACGGCCGACGCGGCGGACCTGATCGAGCTCACCCGCGAGATCGCCGCACGCGAACTGACCCCGCGAGTCGAGGAGGCAGAGCGCACGGGCACACCGCCGCGCGACGTCTTCCGCATCCTGGGGCGCGCCGGGCTGTTGTCACTCGCCTATCCCGAGGAGTACGGCGGGGGCGGTCAGCCCTACGAGGTCTATCTTCAGGTCGTCGAGGAACTCGCGATCGCCTGGATGAGCGTCGCCATCGGCGTCTCGGTGCACTCGCTGACGGCATACCCGATCGACCGCTTCGGCACCGATGCGCAACGCGCGGCGCTGCTCCCTGACATTCTGGGTGGCGAAACCCTCGGCGGTTACTGCCTGTCCGAGCGGGAGGCCGGATCCGACATCGCCGCGATGCGCACCCGCGCCACGCTCGCCGACGACGGCAGCGCCGCTCTCAGTGGCACCAAGAGCTGGATCTCGCACGCGTCACACGCCGACTACTACACGACGTTCGCGCGCACCGACGACTCCGGCGGCAAGGGCATCTCGTGCTTCGTCGTGCCGGCCGACGCGGCCGGCGTCAGCTTCGGCTCCCCCGAACGGAAGATGGGCCTGGCCGGGGACCCGGTCGCCGAGGTGCACTTCGACAACGTGGCGGTCGGCGCCGACCGGATGATCGGTGCCCGCGGTTCGGGTATGCCGATCGCACTGTCCGCGCTCGACTCGGGCCGACTCGGCATCGCGGCGGCGGCAACCGGGCTCGCGCAGTCGGCGCTCGACCTGGCCGCGTCATACGCCGCGGAGCGCCAGCAGTTCGGCAGACCCATCGCGCAGTTCGAGGGACTGGCGTTCCTGCTGGCCGACATGGAGGCAGCCGTCACGTCGGCACGTGCGACGTATCTGCTCGCCGCCCGGCTCAAGGACGCCGGCCGCCCCTTCTCCAAGCAGGCGGCGGTCGCCAAGCTGGTCGCCACCGACGCTGCGATGCGCGTGACGACCGACGCGGTGCAGGTGCTCGGCGGGGCCGGTTACACCGCCGACTTCCCCACCGAGCGGTTCATGCGCGAGGCCAAGGTGACCCAGATCTTCGAAGGCACCAACCAGATCCAGCGGCTGGTCATATCGCGGCACCTGCTGCAGAACCTCAGCAACCGAAAGGGCTCCACCCGATGAAGATCGACTCCACCACCGTCGCCCTCGTCACCGGCGCCGGCTCCGGCCTCGGCGAGGCCACCGCGCGCAAGCTGTCCGCCGAGGGAGCCTCGGCGGTGCTTCTCGACCTTCCGACCTCCAAGGGAGCAGAGGTTGCCGAGTCACTCGGCGACAGAGCGCAGTTCGTCGCGGCTGACGTGACCGATGAGGAGCAGGTCCAGGCCGCGGTCGACGCGGCCGCGAATCTCGGCACGTTGCGGATCGTCGCCAACTGTGCGGGTGTCGCGACACCTGGGCGGATCATCAGCAAGCGCGGCGTCCTGCCGCTCGAGGCGTTCAGCAAGGTCGTGCAGATCAACCTGATCGGCACGTTCAACGTGCTGCGGTTGGCCGCCGAAAAGATGGTCGGCAACGAGCCGGTCGACGGCGACCGCGGCGTCATCACGATGACGGCGTCGATCGCGGCGTATGACGGCCAGATCGGCCAGGCGGCATACGCCTCCTCGAAGGCGGGCATCGTCGGACTCACCCTGACGGCCGCTCGAGACCTGGCCGACAAGGGCATTCGCGTCGTGACGATCGCGCCGGGCACCTTCGAGACGCCGATGCTCGCGGGTCTGCCGAACGATGTGAAGTCGGCGTTGGAGGCGCAGGTCCCGCACCCGTCACGACTGGGCCGGCCGGAGGAATACGCCTCGCTGGTCGCGCACATCGTCGACAACCAGATGCTCAACGGTGAGGTCATCCGTCTCGACGGCGCACTCCGGATGCCTCCTCGCTAGCGCTCGGAGCCACCCGTCGCCCTGAACCTTCGATCGCGGCTCCTCCGTCGCCACGATCTGGATGCCTCCTCGCCAGCGCCGCCCGCGCCCGCTGCGCCGGCCGAGTAGGGCGAGCCCCCTGGGGCGAGCCCGTGATCGAGGCCCCCGATCCGCCGCCGGACCCGCCACAGCAACCACGCCACGCCGATCCCGGTGACGGTCACGTCGAGACGCCCCGCGAGCCCGACGCCGACGGCCAGCAGGCAGTACCAGCCGACGAACCCGGTCACGACCCGGAGCCCGTCCCTCCCGAAGACCGGGCCGCTGACCCTCCCCCGGATCAGCAGCACGCCTGCGGCAACCGGGGCGAGAACGGCCAGGAACGTCACCGGCCAGACGACGGACGTGTCGGACAGACCCATGAGCACCATGTTTGCCGCGGCCGCGACGAACGCGATCGGCGCGACCCACCGCCGTGCGGGAGCCGGTCGCGCGTCGGACTCCCAGAGGGATGGCCGGGCGGGCGACCGGACACCCAGCATCACCAACCCGATGACGAGTCCGCCTGCGCAGATCAACTGCGGGAGTGGCTGCACCGAGTACTGTCCCGACAGCAACAGTGGCACCACGAGGAAGACACCGACGGTGACCGCGACCCCGCGCGGGGTGAGATAGGCGCGCTCTCGATGCCCGGGAAACAGCAGCTCCACCAGGACGATCGTCGACACGATGCTCACTGCGACGTGGAAGACGGTGAGGTTGGTCGCGAGCAGCACATTGGTGTGCCACACCTCGCTGTAATGGCCCAGCCCACCGTCCGAGGACGGCCGCGCCGAGAGCCAGAACCGGTCCACCAACGCCTCTTCGAACACCGCATAGGCAGCACCGAGCAGGCACAGCCCCCGCAGACCGAGACCGCGCCGGAACGCGATCTCCCTGCAGAGCAAGGCACCGCATCCGTACAGCGCGATCAGCAACACGGCACCGGGCGGCCACAGGACCACGTCGAGGGGCGGCGTGGCACCTGTCAGGCAGTCACCCAGGACGGGCGCGAGCAGCAGGATGGCGACCACTGGCCGCCAATTGCCCTCTGTGCGTTGCTTACCCACGCAACCAGCAGATCAACTCGGTGGTATGGCGGGCATCGGCCGAAGGTATCGGCGAGCAATCCGGAAGTTGGAGTCGCGTCCGCGGAGCGCGACGGAGGTCAGCTGTTGGACGACTTCGCCCAGAGGTTGATGCCCGACTCGACGGCGTGCCGGTCGATCTTCTTGAGTTCGTCCTCGTCGAACTGAAGGTTGTCCAGGGCGCCGAGGTTGTTGTCGAGTTGTTCGACGCTGGACGCACCGACGAGCACCGACGTCACCCGCTTGTCGCGGAGGGCCCACGCGAGCGCCAGTTGGGCCAGGCTCTGCCCGCGCTTCTTGGCGATCCGGTTGAGCGACCGCAGGTGCTTCAGCGTGTCCTCGGTCAGCAGCTTCGGGTCCAGCGACTTGCCCTGCGTCGCTCGCGAACCCTCCGGCAGACCTTTGAGGTACTTGTCGGTCAGCATGCCCTGCGCCAAGGGCGAGAACGCAATGCAGCCAACGCCGTTCACCCCGAGGACATCGAGCAGGTCTTCCTCGACCCACCGGTTGATCATCGAGTACGACGGCTGGTGGATCAGCAGCGGCGTGCCCATCTCACGCAGGATCTTCACGGCCTCCCGGGTGCGCTCGCCGCTGTATGACGAGATCCCGACATACAACGCCTTTCCTTGGCGCACTGCGGTGTCCAACGCGCCAAGGGTCTCCGCCAGCGGCGTGGTCGGATCGAACCGGTGGCTGTAGAAGATGTCGACGTAGTCGACGCCCATCCGCTGTAATGACTGGTCGAGCGACGCGAGCAGGTACTTGCGCGATCCGCCGCCCTGCCCGTACGGGCCCGGCCACATGTCGTAGCCGGCCTTGGTCGACAGGATCAGCTCGTCCCGGTAGCGCTTGAAGTCCTGCGTGAAGATCGTGCCGAAGTTGCGCTCCGCGGAGCCGTACGGCGGGCCGTAATTGTTCGCCAGGTCGAAGTGGGTCACGCCACGGTCGAAGGCTCGGCGCAGGATAGCGCGCTGTCGGTCCAACGGCACGTCGTCACCGAAGTTGTGCCACAGGCCGAGGGAGATGGCCGGCAGGTCCAATCCGCTGGCACCGCAACGGCGGTAGGTCATCGAGTCGTAGCGCTTGCGGTGGGCTTGGTAGTCGTCGGCGTGCATAGTCACGCCATACATTCAATCGCACGGGCGGACGGATTCGTGGGACGGGCGCAACCCCCGGTAGCATGAGGCCGCTCGCGAGCCGCAAGCTCGCGAACACGCCGGTGTAGCTCAGTTGGTAGAGCGCTTCACTTGTAATGAAGATGTCGCGGGTTCGACTCCTGTCACCGGCTCCGCTGGTGTCAGCGCGCTTGCTGCGTTCCGTGGTTGCGAGACTCGTTGCGTGGCAGGGATTTTGCGAACTCGTCGTGCTGTGCGAGCCAACGGAGTTCGTGGTGCTGACAGACCCCGAAGGAAACGAATTCTGTGTCGAATCTGTTACCGGGACGGTTCCGCGCCAAGTGGCCGGTCACACGAGTTGGATGTCGCACTGGGGCCGGGTGCGTTAGCCAGACGGGCGTCGGCGGTCAGCAGGGCAGTCGCTTCAGTCAAGTCGGCGAGAGCGAACGTAAGTGCGGTGCGGCAAGTTCTTCCTCACCCAGCCGATCAGCATCGAGACGACCGGCGAGCAGCTCGGCGACGACACCGGCACCGGCACTGACGACTTTCACTCGCCGCGGCCTCCGCCAAGGCGTCATGAACCTCATCAGGCACGTCACGGATCTGCACGACTTCCGACATGTACCATCCTGACGCGATGGGTGCACTCTGCACCCATCGCGTCACTGGAGGATCGCTCTCCGGTCGGCGACAAGGCGATCAGGGCCGGTCACGAGGTTTCGCAACCACACCTCAGCCCTCCTCGTCGAGCAACTGCCGCAGCACGTACGGCATGATGCCGCCGTGCCGGTAGTAGTCGGCCTCTCCGGGGGTGTCGATGCGGACCACGGCGTCGAAGCTGGTCTCCGCGCCGGTCCCCGGGTGAACGGCATGCACCTGCACCGTCTCGGGAATCCCGTCGGTCAAGGCAGCGATGCCGGTGATGTCGAAGGTCTCCTCCCCGGTCAGCCCCAACGAGTCCGCGCTCTCACCATCGGGGAACTGCAGCGGCAGCACACCCATCCCGATCAGGTTGGACCGGTGGATGCGTTCGTACGACTCGGCGATCACCGCTTCGACACCGAGCAGCGTGGTGCCCTTCGCCGCCCAGTCGCGTGACGAGCCTGAGCCGTACTCCTTGCCGGCCAGCACAAGCAGCGGGGTCTGGGCAGCTTGGTAATGCTCACTCGCCTCGAACACCGTTGTGACCGTGGCGTTCTCGCCTTCTCCGGTGGTGAAGTCACGGGTGAAGCCACCCTCCGTGCCGGGCGCCAGTTGGTTGCGCAGCCGGATGTTCGCGAACGTCCCGCGGATCATCACCTGGTGGTTGCCCCGGCGCGACCCGTAGGAGTTGAAATCGCGCGGCCCGACGTCGTGTGCAGTGAGGTACGTGCCGGCCGGCGAGTCACGCTTGATCGATCCGGCCGGCGAGATGTGGTCGGTCGTGACGCTGTCACCGAGTTTCAGCAGCACCCGTGCACCCTGCAGGTCCGTGACCGGCACCGGTTCAGGCCCGACGCCGTCGAAATAGGGTGGTTGCTGCACGTATGTCGAGGCGTCATCCCAGGTGAACGTCTCTCCCTCGGACACGTCGAGACCACGCCACCGGTCGTCCCCGGAGAACACATCGGCGTATCCCTCGGCGAACATCTCCGCTTGCAGACAGGATTCGATCACCTCGTTGATCTCCTGCTCGGTCGGCCAGATGTCCCGCAGGTAGACGTCGGCGCCCGACTCGTCGACGCCGATGGGGTCGGTGAGCACGTTCACGTGCAGCGTGCCGACCAGCGCGTAGGCGACGACGAGGGGCGGCGAGGCGAGGAAGTTCATCCGGCACTCGGGATGGATGCGGCCCTCGAAGTTGCGGTTGCCAGACAGCACCGAGCACACCGTCAGGTCGTGCTCCTGCACGGCCGCGGACACCTCGGGGATCAGCGGTCCGGAGTTGCCGATGCAGGTGGTGCAGCCGAAGCCGACCAGGTTGAAGCCGAGTTTGTCCAGGTACGTGGTCAATCCGGCACGCTCGATGTAGTCGGTGACCACCCTGGAGCCGGGCGCCAGGGAGGTCTTCACCCACGGCTTGCGGGCCAGCCCGCGCTGCACGGCGTTCCTGGCCAACAACGCGGCCCCGATCATCACCGACGGGTTGGACGTGTTGGTGCAGGACGTGATCGCGGCGATCACGACGTCGCCGTTGTCGATGCTGTATGGCGCGCCGTCGAGCTCGATGTCCGCCGGTGAGCTCGGCCACTCGTGCTCGCCGCCGCAGGCGCACGGCGAATGCGGGGCGTCCTGATCCCGGTCGTGGTCGACCGCGACCGGATCACTGGCCGGGAAAGACTCACCCGAAGCCTCGTCGAGGCCCGCCTCGATCGCCTCGGCCTGACTGCGCCCGGACAGCAGGGCGGCCACGGCGTGCGGGGCGATGCGCAGCGGGATCCGGTCATGCGGTCGTTTCGGTCCGGCGATCGACGGCTCGACCGACCCGAGGTCCAGCTCCAACACCTGCGAGTAGTCCGGTTCGCGGTCGGGGTCGTGCCACATGCCCTGCTCGCGGGCATACGCCTCGACCAGCTGGATCTGTTGCTCCGCGCGCCCGGTCAACCGCAGGTAGTCCAGCGTGACCTGGTCGACGGGGAAGATCGCACAGGTGGCGCCATACTCCGGGCTCATGTTGCCGATCGTGGCGCGGTTGGCCAGCGGCACGTTGGCCACGCCCGGCCCGAAGAACTCCACGAACTTGCCGACCACACCGGTCCGGCGTAGCAACTCGGCGACGGTCAGTACCAGGTCGGTGGCGGTGGTGCCGGCCGGGAGTTCACCGGTGAGTTTGAGCCCGATCACCTGCGGCACCAGCATGCTCATGGGCTGGCCGAGCATCGCCGCCTCCGCCTCGATGCCGCCGACACCCCAGCCCAGCACGCCCAGACCGTTGACCATCGGCGTGTGCGAGTCCGTGCCGACGAGGGTGTCCGGGTACGCCTCCAGACCGTCCGGGCCTTCCCGGGTGAAGACCACCCGCGACAAGTACTCCAGGTTGACCTGGTGGCAGATGCCGGTGTCCGGCGGGACCACGCTGAAGTCGGTGAACGCCTGCTGGCCCCAACGCAACAGCTGATAGCGCTCTGCGTTGCGCTCGAACTCCAGCTCGGCGTTGACCCGGAACGCATCCGGCCGCCCGAACACGTCGGCGATGACGGAGTGGTCGATCACCAGCTCGGTGGGGATCAGCGGGTTGATCCGGGACGCATCACCTCCGAGCTCGGTGATGGCGTCACGCATCGCCACCAGGTCGACGACGCACGGCACCCCGGTGAAGTCCTGCATGAGCACCCGGGCCGGGTAATAGGAGATCTCGCGACCGTGTGCAGCGGTGGGATCCCAGCCGGCGACGGCCTCCACCTGCTCGGCAGCGACCTGTCCGGCCTCCTGGTGACGCAGCAGGTTCTCCAGCAGCACCTTCAGGCTGTAGGGCAATCGCTCTGCCCCGTCGACACGGTCCAGACGGTGGATCAGGTAGCTGGTGCCGTCCACGACCAGTGTGTCTCGGGTCTGGTTGCTGTCGATGGTCATGAGACCTCCCGGTGCCGGGTTTATTAGGTGGTCGAGCGTCGCGTAGTGCGCGTCGTCAACGATTGACCGCGGTCAGCAGAAACGCAGTGTCGGTCAACGCCTCGACCGAATGTGGTGCGTCCGGGACGGCCAACAGGTCACCGTCTCGGCCTTCCCAGCTGACCTCGCCCGCCCGAAGCCGAAGGCGGCCGGTGATCACCAGCAGCGTGGTATCGCCCGGGTTTGCGTGTTCGGCGAGTTGGGCGTCGGCCCGCAGCGCGATCACGGTCTGACGTAGTCGCGTCTCGTGCCCGCCGTAGACCGTCCGTGCCGCTCGCCCACTGCTGGCCTCCGCAGCCCGTTGGCCCATCTCGCGGGCCAACGCTTCCAAGCTGTGCTTGTGCATGTGCGCTCCTCGAGTCCGGGCATCCGGTCCTTCGAAGATACTGCTGCCGGTCGATGCAGCGGGCCGTAGCACGCAAAATCAGCTGCGCTGCGAGTTACGACGTCGTGCCATGGACCAACGTCCCGACGTTGCCTGCGCTCCCGCTTGTCGTATGACGAGCGATCCTCAACTCAGACCGGCTAGCAGCGAGTCCAGCACTTCCGGCCCGTTCTGCGCATCGGTGAGCTCGGCACACCGGGCGCCGGCCCGCCGGGCGAACCCACTCGCCTCCGCGCTGTCACCACCCGGTGCGAGGACGACGAGTTCGTCGAGGGCCTGCGCTGCGCGGACTGCAGCCGGGAGCCCTTCGCCGTGCGAGTCGCTGACCCGGCAGTCGGACAGGAGCACCACGACCCGGCGGGATGCCCGGGAACCCGCAAGGACCTCTGCCGCCCGGGTCAGGGCGTTCGTCAGCCCGGTCTCCCCGTGCCCGACCAACCGCAGAACCCGGTCCACGACGTCGGATCCCGGTGCCTGCTCGTGCAATTCGCGCAACGTCACCACGTCGCGACCGAACGCCAGGACAGCGAATTCGTCGGGCATCCGGACGGCGCAGGCGGCGGCAAGGATGGACGCCTGGGCGAGCCGATCACCGCTCATCGATCCGGACCGGTCGACCAGCAGGACGAGACACAACGAGCTTCGCGACCAGTGCGACGACACGAGATCGTCCAACGCCACCGGTCGCGCCTGGGCCCGTGCGTCGACGATCCGGTCGAGCGACGCCTCGATGTCCAGGTCCCCGTCCAGCCGGCCGACCGAGCGCAGTCGCCGGTGTATGCCGGAGCGGTCGGGTCGGCCCCGTGCGACGCGCTCGAAGATGAGCCGGGCGGACAACCGTTCGGCCGCGGCTCGCAGCGCCGGGTCGGTGGCGCGACGCATCCGCGACAGCAGCACGATCGTGCCGTCGACGTCGTCGGACAAGGCATCCCTCAGGGCCTCCTCGTCGACCTGCCCGACCTCCGGCGAGATCTGCTGGAACGACGGCGAGGACTCCAACTCACGACGAGACACCTGTCGTTCGTCGGGGCTGCTGCGCGGACGGGGGCGGCGCTGCGGGGCGGCCTGCTGCTCGGAGTCTGCGCCACCCTCAGCAGCGGCCGAGGATTGCCCCGGCGAATCACCCTCGGTAGCTTCGGTTTTCGGCGTCGTGAAGAAGCGCTCGTACAGCTCGGCGATGATCGCCTCCGGGGTACGGTCGGACGTCCGCGCCACTTTGATCCGGCCGGACAGCGAGACCTTGGCCGCGTCGAGGCCGACGTCGGCCAGGGGCGCGTCCCGTCGGGCCGCGAGCGCCAGCGCAACCCGGGTCAGGTCGATCGCGCCCCGCACCGACGAGCCGGTCTGCAGCTCGGGGTGTTCCCGGGTGGCGCGCACGAGCTCGACCGCCCGCCGCACCCAGTCCTCGTCCAGGGCGGCGCCGGACTCGGCGACGCTCCCCCGCACGATGGCGACCTCGCTTGCGGCGCTCTGGTAGCCCATCGCGATCCGGCAGGTGCGGTCCGACAGGGCCCCGGAGATGCGGGCGGTGCCGACGGTGTCGTAGGGATTCATCGCGGCCACGAACCGGAAGCCGGGTCCGGCGGTGACCCGGCCCAGCCGGGGGACCGCGACCTCCCGTTCGGACATCGCGGTCAGGAGCACGTTGAGGGTCTCCTCGGGCACCCGGTTGAGTTCTTCGACATACAGCAGGGTGCCCTCCCGCATCGCCTCCAGCAGTGGCCCGTCGACGAAGACGTCCGGGCTGTACCCGCGCGCGATGACCAGGGCCGGGTCGAAGTGCCCGACCAGCCGTGCCGGTGTCAGCTCGGCGTTGCCCTCGACGAAGGCGAAGCCGATGTCCCGCGACCGGGCCACCGCACGCAGCAGCGTCGACTTGCCGGTGCCCGGCGGTCCCTCCAGCACGACGTGCGCACCCGCGTCCAGGGCTGCCTCGAGCAGCTCGGCCTCCGGTGCCCGGTCGACGACCACCGCGCGGACCGGCGGCCCGCCGGCACGGGACCGCTCCCGCGCCGGCGAGCCGCCCCCGCGCGACGGGTCAGTGTTCATGGACGATGATGCCCCGCACGTTCTTGCCCGCCTCCAGGTCGGCATACCCTTCGTTGACCTCGTCCAGTGTGTAGGTCTGGGTGATCAGCTCATCCAGTTTGAGGTCACCGGCCTGGTAGAGGCCCAGGATCCTGGGGATGTCGGTCATCGGGTTGCAGTCACCGAAGAGACTGCCGATGATCTTCTTGCGGAAGAGGGTCAGGATCGACCCGGGCAACTGGATGTTGTCCATGTCCAGCTTGTTCAGACCGGTCAGGACCACATTGCCGTCCTTCCCGACGATGTTGAACCCTTCGGACACCACCTCGGACGTCATCAACCCGACGGTCAGGATCGCCGCGTCGGCCATCTGACCACGGGTCAGCTCGGTGACCGCCTCCATGGCCTCACCGGCCGTGGCGAACGCGTGCGTCGCACCGAGTTCGAGTGCTTTTTCGCGTTTGTTCTCCAACGGGTCGATCGCGATCACGTTCTTGGCACCCGCGTAACGGGCACCCTGCACCGCGTTGATACCGATGCCTCCGACCCCGATGACGACCGCGGTGTCACCGGGTCGCACCTTGGCACTGTTGACCGCCGACCCCCACCCGGTGGGCACCCCGCACCCGACCAGGACCGCCTTGTCCAACGGCAGATCACCATCCACCGGCACGCAGGAGTTCTCGTGGATCACGCTGTACTGGCTGAACGTCCCCAGCATGCACATCGCCCCGTAGTCACCCTTGGGGCCGGTCAGTGGGAACCGCTCACCGGGCAGGTACCCCTCCAAAATGGTTGCGCCCATGTCGCAGATCGACTGGCGCCCGGTGGAGCAGTACCGGCACTTGCCGCACGACGGGATGAACGAACACACGACGTGATCGCCCTCGGCGACCCGAGTCACGCCCGGGCCGACCTTCTCGATGACACCGGCACCCTCGTGCCCCAGCACCATCGGCAGACGCGCCTGCATGTCCCCGGTCGTGATGTGCAGGTCCGAGTGACACAGACCCGCGTAGAGGAACTTGATCAGGACCTCCCCGGGTCCCGGATCGTCCACATCGAGTTCTTCGATGACGATCGGCTTGCCGGGCTCATAGACGACTGCGGCGCGTGTCTTCATAGGCATTGGGGACCCTCCGACTGATTCGGATCGTGACTGGATGTGACCTATCCCACTCTGCCCCGAAATGCGGTCGTCGGTCGGCGGATCGGGTCAGGAAGGTCGGATATGACCGACCCTCTTCCATTTTGACCCCCAGTGCCATTATGGTGATCGGCACCACAATGAATGGGTGTAGGCCCAGTGATCGCAGGGAGTAGCCATGGCACAGCAGACCGAAGCAGTGGACGCAGCGACCGAGTCGGCGCAGGAGGGCCCGGTGGAGGTCGTGAGCGCCGACGAGTTGATCGAGGACGTGTCGATCGACGGCATGTGCGGTGTCTACTGAGCGTATGGCGCACACTCAGCGCCCGGCGCTGGATGAGCGGTGGCGGCTTTCGCCGTCGGTGGCGCTGCGGCCAGAGTCGTTCGGTGCGTTGGCCTACCACTTCGGCAATCGCCGCCTGACCTTCCTGAAGAACCCTCGCCTGGTGGCGCTGGTGCAGGGCCTGGCCGAGCAGCCGAACATCGGTGCGGCGCTGGCGGCCGCTGAAGTCCCCCAGGAGCAGTGGCCGGTCTACCTGCAGGCGTTGGCCGGCCTTGCCGACGGAGACATGATCCAACCCCTCGACCGGGATCCGGCCGACGAAGGAGATGCGGTATGACGAGCACGGCCCTGGCGCGCCCGACGGGTGGCCCCTTGCTGCAGCAGTTCGAATACGGCCTGGACGCACCGATCTGCCTGACCTGGGAGCTGACCTACGCGTGCAACCTGGAGTGCGCGCACTGCCTGTCGTCCTCCGGGCGGCGGGATCCCCGGGAGCTGACGACCGCGCAGTGCGAGGCGGTCATCGACGAACTGCAGCGGATGCAGGTGTTCTACGTCAACATCGGCGGTGGTGAGCCGACGATCCGCCCGGACTTCTGGCACCTGCTGGAATACGCCGTCGCACACCAGGTCGGGGTGAAGTTCTCCACCAACGGCGTTCGCATCACGGAAGATCGCGCCCGGTTCCTGGCCTCGACCGACTACGTCGACGTGCAGATCTCCCTCGACGGCGCCACCGCAGAGGTCAACGACTACGTGCGTGGCCCCGGGTCGTTCGACACCGCGCTGCGGGCACTGCGCAACCTGCGCGACGCTGGCTTCCAGGACGCGAAGATCTCGGTAGTGGTGACCCGGCAGAACGTCGAGCAGCTGGACGAATTCAAAGCCATCGCAGACGAATTCGGTGCGACCCTGCGGTTGACCCGGCTGCGCCCCTCGGGTCGCGGTGCGGACGTGTGGGACGAGTTGCACCCGCTGCCCGAGCAGCAACGAACGCTCTACAACTGGCTCCTCGCGCACGGCGAGGACGTGCTGACCGGCGACTCGTTCTTCCACCTGTCCGGCTTCGGCGAGTCCCTGCCCGGGCTCAACCTGTGCGGTGCCGGCCGGGTCGTGTGCCTGATCGACCCGATCGGTGACGTCTACGCCTGCCCGTTCGCCATCCACGACAACTTCCTCGCCGGCAATCTGCTGCGCGACGGCGGGTTCGCAAACGTCTGGCGCACCTCCGAGCTGTTCGCCGACCTCCGCTCGCCGCAGACCGGCGGCGCGTGCGCCAAGTGCACCTTCTTCGACTCCTGCCGCGGTGGCTGCATGGCGGCGAAGTTCTTCACCGGGTTACCGCTGGACGGCCCGGATCCCGAGTGTGTGCAAGGGTATGGCGAGTCCGCGCTGGCCGGCGAACGCGTCCGACCGGACGGCGGCCGGGACCACTCCAAGACGGCTCCCACCCGCAATCAGCCGGTGATGCTGACCCTGCGCCGTCGCGAAGACCTGCAGGCACCGCCGGTCTCGGCGTGCGCGGAGAACCCGCTGGCAGGATTCGTTCCCGACGCGCACTGAGACGCCACGAACGTCATACCGGCGAACGGTTGGCAGCTGAGACCTCGGGTTCGGCCACGTCCGAGCTCGTCGCCCCAGGTCGTATGACGAGTGCCCACACCGCGATTCCGAGGGCGGCCGACACCGTCATACCCGCCGTCATCGCACCCAGAGTTGCGCCGCGCACCGACACCAGCGGCCCCACGACCGCCCCGGCGAGGTACTGCAGCGAGCCGAGGATCGCCGACGCCATACCCGCGTTACGGCTGTGTCGCAGCAGGGCGAGCGCGGTCGCGGTCGGCATCACGATGCCGACCGATCCGATCGCGAACACCAGCGACGGAAGCAGCCCGATGAGCCCGAGTTGCAGTGCAGCGCTTGCCGATCCGGCGATGGAGGCTGCTGCCATGAAGGTCAGACCGATCCCGAGGACGATGTGCATCGGCAGGCGGCGCAGCAACCGCTGACTGACCCAGCTGCCGGCGATGATCGCCGTGGAGTTGATGGCGAAGACGGCGCTGAACTCCCCTGCCGACAACCCGAAGCGGTCCTGCAGGACGAAGCTGCTGAGCGAGATGTAGGTGAACAGCGTGCCGCTGGCGAGCGCGAGCACGCCGGTCGCCCCGCGGAACAGGCGGTCGCGCCCCACCTCGCGTGCTGCTGCCGCAATACCGCGCAATGCACCGCCCTGCCGGCGCTCGGGCGGCAGGGTCTCGGGCAGCGCCATCACGGTCAGCCAGCCGATCAGCAGCCCGACGGCGGTCAGGACGCCGAAGAGGCCGCGCCACGGCATCAGGTGCAGCAGGCCCCCGCCGACGAGCGGTGCGAGCACCGGCGCCAGGCCGTTCACCACCATCAGCAGGGAGAAGACGTCGGCGATGTGCTCGTCGGGGTAGGCGTCCCGGACGATCGCCCGGGCGATCACCAAACCGGCCGCACCGCAAAGCCCTTGGGCGAACCGGGCGACGATCAGCACCCCGATCGTGGGCGCGACCGCGCACACGACGGACAGCACGACAAAGCCGGCCAGCCCGAGCAACAGCGGCCGGCGACGGCCGATGCGGTCACTGATCGGACCGACCAGCAACTGCCCGACGGCCAGTCCGGCAAGCGACCCCGACAACGTCAACTGCGTTGCGCCGGCACTGGTCGCGAGGTCCTCGGAGATGCGCGGGAGCGACGGTAGGTAGAGGTCGAGCGAGAGCGGACCGAAGGCGGACAACAGCCCGAGCGCAACGATCGCGGCACGGGGTCGCCGTGCCAGCCGCTTCGACTCGATTATTTGCACATAATTATGTTTGCATAATTCCAGATATGCTGCCAGGCATGTCCACGATGCACGACAACGAACCGCTCGCCGAGTTCGCCGACCTGGTGCTCAACGTCGGTCGGCTGATCCGGGCACACACCCCCGCAGGTTCGGAGATCGTCGCCCTGACCGAGACCGAACGCCAGGTGATGCGCCTGATCGACCTGCATCCGGGCTGTGCACCGAGCGACATCGCAGCGCGCGGCCGCCTGCAGCGCACCAACGTGAGCGCGGCGCTGCGGGGGCTCGAGGGCAAGGGGATGATCCGGCGCACCGCGACCGGTCGGCAGGTGAGTGTGACACCGACCCGGCTGGCCGCGACCAACCTGCGGCGGCTGCGTGCGGCCTGGGCGACCGAACTCGCCGAAACAATGGACACGGACCGCGAAACCCTGTTCCAGTGCACGCAATTGCTCCGCGCACTGGAACAGCGGCTGACCGAGCCGGCCGACTGAACGCCGCGGGGTTCGCCTTCGACCCGGGACCTATGGCCCTACCGGCCCGAGCGTTTCGCCGTCGACACTCGGAGACATGAAGTCCTCGACGCACCCACGCACCCAGATCCTCACCTCCGACCAGTGCCTCGCATTGCTCGGGGTGGCACCCGTCGGCCGGCTGGGCGTGGTCGTCGGCGGGCGCCCCGAGATCTACCCGGTCAACCACGTCCTGCACGAGGGCGACATCCTCTTCCGGACGGGCTCGGGCACCAAGCTCGACGGTGCGGTCGGGCAGCCGGTCGCTTTCGAGGTGGACGGCTACGACATCGTGGCGCAGACGGCTTGGAGCGTGCTGGTGACCGGGGTGGCCGAAGAGGTCTCGCGGGTGCACGAGCTGCTGGATCTGATGCGGTTGCCGGTGTTCCCGTGGGAGCCCGGCGCCAAACCGCACCTGATCCGGATCCGCCCGGAGGCCATCACCGGCCGCGAGTTCCCCGCCGTCGACATGTATGCCGACCAGCCGGTCACTCGGACCCGGCGTTGACGGTGCGGCCACCGCTGACCCGGACACGACGGCCGGTCACGGTGCGCGGCTCGATGCGCAGGAAGTAGGGCTTCGCGCCGCCCTGCCACGGGAAGACCGGCAGCTGCAACGCGTCGATCGTCTCGTACAAGCCGTCGACGGAGCGTGCGACGCCCTTGACGACGACACTCCAGGCTTCGCCACGCTCGGCGTCATACCCGTCGGCTTCGAAGGCGACCACGTGCCGGTCCGAGGCGCTGAGTTTGGTGCCCGCGGCCGTGCGGATGACGATCGTGCCGTGATCGACCACGTGGTTGATCGGGAAGATGTCTGGCTCTCCGTCGACGGTCACGGCGAGGCGGCCGACGGGGACTGACCGGGCCAGCGCCCAGCACTCGGAGACGGACAGTTCGACGGTGTCGGGTTGGTTGCTCGTGATGTTCATGACCCGACGATGCCGCCGGCTCGGCCCGTGCCACAGGGTCATTGGTCCCGGTTCCGATGGACAGGACCCAAAAAGATCCCGTCGACCGCCGCGCAGCGTTCGCGGAGGGACGTTCGTCCCTTACCGGCCGGTGCCATCCCGCTGACGCTTGTACCGACAGAGCAACGTGGGAAGGGGTCCCTCATGGAAACAAGGGTTCCGCTCGGAGCGGTACTGGTCGGCTTGGACGAGTCCGCGGAGAGTGCTCGGGCACTCAGCTGGGCAGCGACAGAAGCCCGCCGGCGGCGCTGGCCGCTGCACCTGATGCACGTGGTGCACGATGCGGCGTGGATCTACTCGACATCCACCACCACGAACTACCCGATGACCCCGGTGGTCAGGGATGCGGTGGTCATGCTCAGCGACTGGCATCCCGACCTGCCGGTCACCTGGTCGCAGCCGGCCGGCGACCCGGCCGCGCTGCTGGCGGACGGTGCCCACGCCGCCCGCGTCACAGCGGTCGGGTCCCGGGGCCGCGGAGCAGTGAGCGACGCGGTGCTCGGGTCGGTGACGACCCAGCTCATCGCCCAGACTCGGTGCCCGGTCGCCGTGTTGCGGGCCGGTACGCCCATCGCGCACCCGGACGCGCCGGTGGTCGTCGGCGTCGGCCACGACACGTTGTCCCTGCCGCTGCTGGATGCTGCGTTCGAACAGGCCAGCAGCCGCCACGTCGACCTCGTCGTGGTGCACGCCTGGCAGCTGGACGGGCCGACGATCGCGGACCACCTCGAACTGCAGGGTCTGACGGCCGAAGGGGCTCAGCGGCATGAAGCGGGCCTGCTGACCCGGATGGTCGCGGACCTCGCCCAGGACCATCCGGAGGTGGAGGTCAGCACGCACGCCGTCCGTGACGGAGCGGCGCGAACGCTCGGCCGCCACGCGGCCGACGCCGCGCTGCTGGTGGTCGGGTCCCGTGGCCGCGGAGAGATCGGCGGTGCGATCCTCGGATCGGTCAGCCAGAGTGTGATTCGGTCCGCCACCTGCCCCGTGCTGGTGGTGCGGGGCGGGCGAACGACGGTCACCGTCCCGTCCGACCAGACCGTTGCCGAGGCGTCGTCATGAGCCGGCTGGAGAAGCCCGACAGCGACCACCCGAGCAGCACCGCACCCACGGCACGCACCAGTCATCAGGCTTCGATCCCGAGCCGGGCGGTTGTGGTCGGGATCGATCGTTCGGCGCACAGCACGGCTGCCCTCGAATGGGCGGTCGCGGAAGCGATGTGCCGCAGTCTTCCGCTCCACCTGGTGCACGCTGTCGGACCGCCGCCGCGGCCGGACCCGTCCGACTCCGGTGGGTATGACGAGAGTCCCGCCGGTTGTGTCACAGACGCTCTGCGGGCGCTGCACGACAGCTGCGCGGGGTTGCCGGTCACCTGGAGTCAGCCCCACGGCGCAGCGCTGCCGGTGCTGGTCCGGGCGTCGCGGGTCGCCACCCTCGTCGTGGTCGGCACCCGCGGACGTGGTGCTCTTCGGCAGGTGGTCACCGGTTCGACCGCTGTCGAACTGATCGCCGACGCGCACTGCCCCGTCGTCGTGGTGCGCACACGGCTGTCAGACCCGGGCGACGGGCAGGCGCCGGTCATCGTCGGGCTGGGGGCCCGTGAGAGCGACGCCGACGCCTTGCGCGCAGCGTTTCGCGAAGCCGAGGCGCACCAGCGGCCCGTACTGGCCGTCCACGCGACCGACTACGGGTTCCTGGAGCGCGCCCGCATCGAGCGTCTCGTCTCCACCGAACAGCGGCGCCACCCGACCGTAACCGCGAAAGTTCTTGTGAAACGGGGTGTTCCAGCAGACTTGCTGGTCGCACGCAGCGCGCGTGCGTCGTTGCTCGTGCTGGGTTCGCACGGGCGTCACGAGGCGGCAGGGGTGGTGCTCGGCTCGGTCAGTCAGGCAGTGCTGCGCCGTGCCGAGTGCCCGGTGTTGGTCGCGCGCGAAGGCACGCTCCGGCCGTTCGGGACCGTGCCCGACCTCGCGCAGACGGGGACTACTCCGCGGGATCCCGGTACAGGTCCGACGAACTCACCGTGATCCGGCGACCGGTGATCGTCTGCGGTTCGATGCGCAGAAACCGCGGTTTCGCACCGTGCTGCCAGGGAAAGACCGGTAGCTGGAGGGCTTCAACCAGCTCATGCACCCGCTCGATCGAACGTGCGGTGCCTTTGATGACGACACTCCACGCCACCGCGTGCTGGAGGTCGTAACCGTCGACCTCGAAGGCCACCGGCTGCCGGTCGGCAGCACTGTGCTTCGTGCCCGACCCGGTTCGGATCACGATCGTTTCATCGTCGACCAGATGGTTGACCGGGAAGATGTCGGGCTTGCCGTCCACGATGACGGCGAGCCGCCCTACCCGCACGGAGCGGGTCAGTTCCCAGCATTCGTCGGTCGGCAGCTCGACGGTGTCGCGGTTGGTGAAGCTCATGACGTCGAAACGGGTTCGCCTACCGGAACCTTCCCGGGCCGTTGCTCCCGCTGCGCGGTTCGTCGGCGTGGGTGGCTGCGAACACCGCGGCCTGGGTGCGGCGTTCCATGCCGAGTTTCGCGAGCAAGGAGGTGACGTAGTTCTTCACGGTCTTCTCGGCCAGGTGCAGCGTGTCGGCGATCTGTTTGTTCGTCATACCGTCCGCGATGTGGTCGAGGATGCGACGCTCCTGCGGCGTCAGCAGCTGCAGGCGCTCATCCGCACTGTCGGGCTGCTTCCAGGACCGGTGCAACCGCTCGACGTCCTGTGCGTGCAGGAGGTTGCTCCCGCTCGCCACCGCACGGATCGCGTCAGCGAGGCTCGGACCCTTGATGTCCTTGAGCAAGTAGCCGGCCGCGCCCGCGAGCACAGCCGCCTGCAAGGCGCGGGCGTCACTGTAGGAAGTGAACATCAGCGCCTGCATCGTCGGCAACGCCGAACGGGCGTCGCGGCAGACGTCGATGCCGGACCCGTCCGGGAGACGCACATCGAGCAGCGCGACATCGGGTCGGGTGAGGACGATCTCACGGAGTGCGTCCGCGGCGGTGCCGGCCTCTCCGACAACGGCGAAGTCCGGCTCGACGGTGAGCAGGTCTCGTATCCCACGCCGGACCACCTCGTGATCGTCGAGCAGAAAGATCCGGATCGTCATCGGCTGCCTGCCTGTTCCTGTCGCCGGGTCTCGGTCAGCGGAATTCGCCAGGCGAGCTCGGTGCCCGAAGGCGCCCTCGGACGCACCTCCAAGGATCCGCCGTGCACCTGGGCCCGCCGGGCGAGGTTGTCCAGGCCGCTGCGCCGTGCGACGTCAGCGATACCGCCGCCGTTGTCGCGCACCCTCACCAGCAGTTCCTGCGCGCACTCCACGTGCACGGAAGCCCGATCGGCACCGGCGTGGCGGGCGATGTTCGACAGTGCCTCGCGGACCACCGCCAGCACGTCGGTCATCACGTCCGCCGGAAGCCGATCGACCGAACCCTCGACGGAGACGTCCGGATGAAAACCCAGCGGGGTCGTCAGGTCGGCGACCAGGTCGAGGATCGCCTGCTGTGCGGTCGGTGCGTTGACCTCGTGGAGTTCGAAGATGGCCCGCCGAATGTCCTTGATGGCCCGGTCGAGTTCGTCGACCGCATCGTCGACCCTGGCACGGACGGTCGGATGGGTCGCCAGGTGGCTCGCGGCCTGCAGGGACAGCCCGGTCACGAACAGCCGTTGAATGACGTGGTCGTGCATGTCACGTGCGATACGGTCCCGGTCCTCCAGCAGTACCAGGCGTGACTTGTCACGCTGCGCTCTCGACGCCGTCAACGCCAGACCGGTTTGACCAGCCAGTCCGGCGAGCAACTCGATCATCTCCGCTGCCACGGACGCGCTGTCCTTGTCCCACGCAACGACCAGCACCCCGACGTCCTCGGTGCCGACCACGACCGGAAGCACGGCGATCTCACCGTGTCCGTCCCCCAGGACGGCTGCGAGTTCGGTCAGCAGACCGTCTTCCACGCCCGGAGGAAGGTTTCGGTCCGATCCGAGCAGTACGGGTTCGCCTTCCTGCACCAGCGTGCGCCATCCGGGTGCCTCCAGCACTGCGTCGCAGCCCACGGTGTCGGGTTGCAGGTCGCAGGTCACCACGTGCAACTGGCCCAGCTCGTCGTGCAGCGCGACGAAACCGTGCCGGGCATAGGCGTGTTCCACCGCCTCCGCGACCAGGAAGCGCATGGCGTCGCGCTCGGTCGATCCCTCCAGGAGCCGCTGGCTGAGTTCGCTGCTGGTTTCGACCCAGGCACGCTGACGGCGGGTCCGCTCGTACAGCCGCGCATTGTCGATCGCGATCCCGGCCGAGGCCGCCAGGGCGACGAGGATCGCTTCGTCGTCCGCAGTGAACTCTTCGCCGTCGGACTTCTCGGTCAGGTAGATGTTGCCGAACACTTCGTTGCGGATCCGGACCGGGGCACCCAGGAAGGTGTGCATGGCCGGATGGTGGGGCGGAAAGCCGTAACTGGAGGGGTGCTCCGACAGATCGGGCAACCGCAGGGGATGCGGCTCACGGATGAGCAACCCGAGAACACCCTTCCCATGCGGGAGTTCGCCGATCGCTGCCCTCTCTTCCGGGGTGAGCCCCCGGGTGATGAATTCGACCAGGTGCTCACGGTCCCGGTCCAGGACCCCGAGTGCGCCGTACTTGGCATCCACCAGTTCGCATGCCGCGAGAACGATGCGGGACAGTACGTCACTCAATTCGAGGTCGGCGGTGACGGCGACGACCGCGTCCAGCAGGTGTGCCAACCGTTCGTGCGACCGGGTCGATGCCTCCGCACGGGCTCGGAGCTCACCGATCAGGTCGTCCAGGTCCAGCGCGGCCGGCGTCACCAGCGGCCGGGCTCCGTCCGAACCGTCATCCGGGCTCCGCATACCCCACACTCTAGAGCGGGGGCTGGTCACGCACACGCCGTTCGGGACGTTCGACGTCTGCTGCCACTGACTCGACATTCGCGCTCTGCGGGACCACGACGACGGGACAGGCCGCCATGCGCGAGCAGTATTCACTCGTCGAACCGAGCGCGGCGTGGCGAACCGATCGCACCCCGTGGCTTCCGACCACGATCACGCCGGCGTGCGCGGACCGAGCCACCAGAACTTCTGCGGCATCACCCATCTCGATCTCTGCGGAGATCAGTGGCTCGGGGTCGATCCCGGCGGTGGCCTCGGACACCACGCGTGCCTGGATCTGCTCGGCCTCGGGGGCGCTGCCGGCGCCATAGGTCGAGCCGGGGCGCCATACCGTGATCGCCTCGATGGCGCTGCCGCGCAGCTGTGCTTCTTCGACGGCCCAGCGCATCGCCCGCAGTGAGCCGGGTGACCCGTCGACACCCACCATGATGACCCGCGAATCACGTCCAGCCACAGCCATGTCCGGCCCCTTTCGTCGACGCCTTCTCAGCCTGGCCGACCGCGCCGATCCCTGACAGGGCCCAAGGTCCCGCGTCGACGGGTGGTCACAGCCGAGCAGGTTCCGGGACCTTCGGCCCTCCGTCGCCCCGCGCGCTGCACCCACGCTGGAGGAGAACCAATCAGTACCCGCTCTTCCAGGAGGCATCCGATGACCACCAAGATCCCCCAGAACGCGCTCGTCGTAGGCGTGGACGGCTCACCGCAGTCCTGGGAGGCGCTCCGCTGGGCGGCCGATCGGGCCGAACTGCTCCAGCGCCCGCTGCATCTCATGCACGCCGCTGCGCACCTCGCCGAGCCCTTCGACCAGACGCCGTCGCGGCCCGCGATCGACTCCGTTTGCAACGAGGCGCTCAGCCGGGTGCGGGCCGACCATCCGGAACTGCCGGTGACCTGGTCCCAGCCGTCCGAGTCGCCGATCCCCGCTCTCGTCGAGGCCTCCGCCATCGCCGGGGAGATCGTGCTGGGCACACGGGGCATGGGCGCGGTCCGCGGCGCCGTCCTCGGGTCGGTGACGACCGAGGTCTCCGCCACCGCGCAGTGCCCGGTCATCGTGGTGCGCGGCACCCCGTTGGACGGGAAGAGCACCGGACCGGTGGTCGTCGGTGTCGACGGACGGGCCGACGGTGTGGCCGCGCTCGACTTCGCCTTCGACGACGCGGCGCGCCGCGGCGTCCCGCTGGTGCCGGTCCTGGCGTGGCAGCTGGACCGCTGGGACTTCGCCAGCGGCATCCCGATGCCCGGAGGTGACATGAAGGCCGCCACCGAGCACCACCGTGCCAAGCTCGAGCACGTCCTGGCCGGACCGGCCGCACGGTATCCCGGGGTCGAGGTCCGACCGGTCGTCGAATGCGCTCCGACCGCCGGCTCGCTCGCCCAGCAGAGCGTCGGCGCCTCGCTGCTGGTCGTCGGCACCCGCGGCCACCGGGAGCTGTCCGGTTTCGTGCTCGGCTCCGTCAGCCAGGCGATGATGCGGCGCGCCGCCTGCCCCGTTGCTGTCGTCGCCCACGCGCATGCAGCCGACGGCGCCACCTCCCGTGACGACCGCCACGCCACTGCCTGAAATCCCCCACTCACCAGAACCGAGGCACATCATGAAACTGTCTGCCGTCACCCGGCCCGCCTCATCGGCCCGGGTCGAACCCCACCCCGATGCAGCGTCGCCCCAGCCGCTGCCCGGCGTCGGCCGCTACCTGGCCGCGGCACTCCGGCTCAGCATCGGCTGGGTCTTCCTCTGGGCGTTCCTGGACAAGCTGTTCGGGCTGGGTCATGACACGGCGAGCAAAGCTGCGTGGATCCACGGCGGCAGCCCCACCTACGGATTCCTCCACTTCTCCGCCAGCGGGCCGTTCGCCGGCTTCTATCACGACATCGCCGGAAAGGGCTGGGCCGACTGGCTTTTCATGCTCGGTTTGCTCGGCATCGGCGTCGGTCTGTGCCTGGGGGTCGCGATACGTGCCGCCGCGGTGGCAGCCGCGGTCATGCTGGTGCTGATGTGGTCGGTCGTACTGCCGCCGGCGAACAATCCGTTCATGGACGACCACCTGGTCTACGCGCTCGCCGTCCTCGCCCTGCCGCTCCTACGGGCTGACCGCACGCTGGGACTCGGATCCTGGTGGCGACGGACCGGCATCGTCGAGTGGTTCCCGTTTCTGGCCTGAAGCACCGGACGGGGCTCAGCGGTCAGGACGTCTCGACCCGGACACAGGTCGCGGCCCAGGTGTAGCCGGTGCCGCCGGCGATCAGCAGACACAGCGCACCGGGCCGCAGCCGTCCGCCGCGACGCGCCCGATCGAGCCCGAGCAAGGGGTCGACACCGCTCATGTGACCCGTGTCGTCCAGGTAGACGGCGTCGGCGTCAGACACACCGAGCTCGGCGAGCAGCGCATGATGCATGCTGCGCTTCATGTGGATCGGGCAGACGACATCGATGTCGGCGAGGGTCGCCCCGGACCGCTTGACGGCAATCTCCGCAGCGGTACGGAACGCCGGCAGGCTGTCCGAGTCCAGCCCATGCTTCATGTCCTCGAGGTCGGCCACCTGGAGCTTCGGGACGTAATCGGCCGGCCCACCGGGCCCGGGCACCGGCCGCTTGCTGCCGCCGATCGGCATCTTGACCTGGAGCGAGTACGAACCGTTCGTGGTGGCGTGAGAACCGAGGACGGTCGCGAATCCACCGCCGGCTGTGGCGCTCTCGCCCCTGGTCAGCACCGCTCCGACCGCTCCGTCACCGAAGTTGAGGGCGAATCGGGTACCCCGGTCGGCCGGGTCGATGAGCCGGGCCTCCCTGCTCGCGCCGACCAGCAGCACGGTGCGCAGGTCGGGCTCGGCGACGAGCATGTCACGCACGACCCGCAGCGCCACCGGTGTCCCGCAGGAGACGTAGTCCAGCTCCATCGCGAACGCCCCGTCGCACCCGAGTCGGTGCGCGATGTGCGGCGCTGCCTGCCACACCGGGTATTCCTTCCACGTCGAGCCGAAATAGACCACGACATCGACATCTGCGGGCTCCAGCGCCGTCTGTTCCAGCACCCGCTCCCCCGCGATCACGGCCATGTCGCACACGTGCTCGTCGTCGGCGGCGAGATGCCGGCCGGTCAGGCCGAACCGGTCGACGATGATCTGCTCCGGGATACCCGACTGCTCGGCGATCTCAGCCGCGGAGACGACGTGTTCGGGCAGGTAGCCGGCGGTGCCGACCAGCCGGGCGGCTGGCGTCACGTGGCCTCCCTCGATCCCGTGGTCAGGCCGAGCGCGCGGTGCACCAGGGCGATCATCTCGTCGAACACGTCGTCGGGGACCTTGTCGTTCTCACCCCACAGCACCCAACGCATCCCGATCATCTCGCCGATGCCGGTGAGCGCCCACGCGGCGACGGTCGGGTCGAGCGGCACGATCTCGCCGTCGTCCAACGCCTGCTGAAGGCCGGCGGCGTACCCCTCGGTGATGCGCTCGTAGTGCTGGTGCAGCGCGCGCGGCGAGACGAACTCCGCCTGCCGGATGATCCGGTAGAGGGCCGGGTGTTCGGCGGTGAACCGGAAGAACGCCGCGAACCCCAGCCGTTCCGCCTCGGCCCGATCCGTGCCGCTGTGCGACGCCTCCGCCATGGCGCGACGCACCCGCCGGTTGAGGTCCTCGACCAGCTCGTCGAAGATCTCCTGCTTGCCCTCGAAGTAGAGGTAGAACGTTCCCTGCGAAACCCCCCCGGCCTCAGTGATTTTCACGATCGATGCGTCGTGGTAGCCATGGGCGGAGAAGACCTCCTCCGCCGCCTCCAACAGCTTGGCGCGGGTGCGCGTGCCACGCGCCGTACGTGGTGTCCTGTCCGTCATGACCCTGCATCCTCCAGACGTTCTGAGCGTGACCCGGCGCTCCGCGAGGAGCCGACGCCTTCCCCCGGGTCGCACATGGTGCGCAGCGTGAGCTTGTCGAGCTTGCCGATGGCGGACCTGGGCAGGGCAGTCACGAAGGACACGTGCGCCGGCACCTTGAACGACGCGAGAGACCGTCGGCAGTGGGCGCGCACGGCACGCTCATCGAGCCCGCTCCCCTCGCGCGGTGTCACCACGGCATACCCGACCTCGCCCCAGCGCGCATCCGGGACACCGATGACCGCGGCCTCGACGATGTCGGGGTGGTCGTCGAGCACCGACTCGACCTCGGCGGGATAGACGTTCTCACCGCCGGAGACGTACATGTCCTTCAACCGGCCACGCAGCCGGTAGTAGCCGTCGGCATCGCGCTCGGCGATGTCGCCGGTGCGCAGCCAGTCGCCGATCATCGTCTGCGCGGTGGCGTCCGGGCGGCCGTGGTAGCCGATGAAGACGTTGGGGCCACGGACCAGGAGCTCACCCTCCGCCGGGCCGTCGAGCAGTTCACCGGTCGCGGGATCGGCGAGCGCGGTCTCGACGTGCGGGTACGGTTTGCCGGCCCAGCCCAGCCGTCGCACCACGTCCTCGGGCGGCAGGCACAGGACATTGGGCGCCGCCTCGGTGAGGCCGTACCCCTGGGTCAGCTGCACACCCCGGTCCAGCCAGGTGCGCAACAACCCCTCGGGCATCGGTGCGCCACCGACGAGCGCGAGTCGCAGACCGGACAGGTCGGTGTCCGCGAAATCGGCATGCTCGGCGAGGAACTGATAGGTCGCGGGGACACCCATCATCGTCGTGACGCCTTTCTCGGCGATGAGGCGCAGCGCCTCCCCCGCGTCGAAACCGTCCGGCATCACCACCGTTGCGCCGCACCACCACGCGAGCAGCGGCTGCACGTTCCAGCCGCCCACGTGGTACTGGGGCAGGATGGCGAGCACGACATCGTCGCCCGTCATACCCGCCGTGCGCGACAGCGACAGATTGGTCCAGAAACAGTTGCCGTGGCTGAGCAGCGCGCCCTTGGGGCGGCCGGTGCTGCCGGAGGTGTAGATCAACAGCAGCGGATCGGTGTCCTCCACCGGCTCGCGGTTTGCCGGGGTGGCGACGTGCGGCACCTCCCGCTCGATGCCGTCCGCACCGAGCCGCACTCGAGGCGGGTATGACGCGGCCGCGTCGACGGCCGCCTCCGCGAGTGGCGCGTGCGAGCCGTCGGTGAGCACCAACACCGGCCCGGAATCGTCCAGTTGGTAGGCGAGTTCGGCCGGGGTCAGCCGCCAGCACAACGGCACGAGGACGAAACCTGCGCGGGCACAGGCGAAGAAGGCAACGACGTGGTCCGCATTGTTCGAGCTGAGCGTGGCGACACGGTCACCGTGGTGGATGCCGGCGGCGCGCATGCGTTCGGCGAGCCGGGCAGACCGCTCGTCGAGCTCGCGATAGGTGACTCGGCAGCCCGGGCAGTCGATCGCGACCCGGTCGGGCGTGACCCGCCCACGGTCTGCGAGCCACCGGCCCAGCGTCAGTACCCCGTCCTCGCTCACTGCTTCTCCTCTCGCCCGGGCTGCCGCTCGGTCAGCGCCGCGCGCAGGAGACTACGGGAGTCGCCACCGGCCCGCGCGCGCTGCAGCGTGCCCACGATGCCACCCGGCAGGAAGAGGATCACCAGGACGAACAGCGTGCCGAGGATGAACAACGGCTGCGACAGGGGGACCCGCAGCACCGTCGGCAGCGACTGGATGGCGTCCGAGGCCGCGAAGGCCGGCAACCGCTGGTCCAGGTAGCTGTAGAGGAAGCCGCCGATCACGGCTCCCCACCGGTTGCCCGACCCGCCGAGCACCACCATGACCAGCAGGGACAACGTGAAGTCCGGGGTGATGATCGACGGGTTGGCGCTGCCGACGAGCAGCAGGTAGACCACTCCACAGGCGGTCGCGAGCACTGAACCGACCACGAACACAAGAAGTTTGAAGGGGTATGGCGACAGGCCCAGCACCTCGACCCGGCGCTCGTTCTCCCGGATCGCCTGCCAGATCCGACCGGGCGCCGAACGCGTCGCGAACGTGACGAGCAGGTAGACGACCACGAGCAGCAGGAGCGCGACCCAGTAGACGTGCCGGGTGTTGACGACTCCCAGCAGCGCGTCCGGAACCTTGTCGAACGTGAGCGACTTGCCCAGCTCGCCACCGGTGAGGCCACCGGGGTCCTGATTGACGATGATCGAGCCGGCCTGCGCGAAGGCGAGCGTCACCATGGCGAAGGCGATGCCGCCGACCCGCAGGCTGACAGCGCCGACGAGCACGGCGAGCAGGAGTCCGGCAATGACGGCGATCACCGCAGCCGCCCACAGGCTGACACCGAACTGCGCCATCGCGATCTCGGCCAGATACGCGCCGGCCGCGAAAAACAGTGCGTGCCCGAAGGAGAGCAGGCCGGTGAAACCGAAGAGCAGGTCGTAGCTCAGGGCGAGCGCGGCGAAGACCAGGCACAATCCGAGCAGGTGGAGGCTGCCGGGCGACGACAGGTTGGCCGGCAGGATGCCGCCCGTGCTGATGTCGCACCACGGCAGGACCGCGAGGACCACGACGACGACCAACTGCGGGAGGGCCCGCAGCACCCGCCCGCGATCGAATCCCGCGACGGTCGAGTGGTTTCCGGGAGTCTCGGTCACGTCGTCGAGCACGTTCTCATCGGGCATGTCGGTGACCTCTGAAGTAGTGCCTTTCATGGGATCGCCTTGCCGAGTAGGCCGGCGGGGCGCGCGAGCAGCACGACTGCGAGCAGCAGCACGACCGCGAGATCGCCGACCCCGTCGGCGGCGTAGTAGTTGGCGAACTGCTGCAGCAGCCCGACGATCACCGCCGCGAGCGCCGAGCCGACGATGGACCCGAGGCCACCGATGATGACCACGATGAAGGCGAAGATCAGCAACTCCGAGCCGAGGCCGGGATCGACTGATCCGTAGAACACGCCGGTCAGTGCGCCACCGAGGCCGGCCGCGGCGCCACCGAGCGCGAAGACGAGGGTGAACGCACGACGGACGTCGATGCCGAGGGCGGTGACCATCTCACGGTTCTCGACGCCGGCGCGGACGATGAGCCCCAGCCGCGTGTACCGCAGGAAGACCATGATCAGCACGAGCACACACACCGCGACGCCGATGGCCAGGAATCTGCTGTTGGGGATCGAGGCACCGGCGATGTTCGTGACGTTGCGGGTCCAGGCGGGCGCCGGGAAACGGATGGGGTCCGCCCCCGCGATGCCGAGGACCAGCGCGCCGACGGCGAGCGCGAGTCCGACGGTGACCAGGACCTGGTCGATCTCCCGTCGGTAGAGCGGGCGGATCAGCACGATCTCGGTGAGCGCGCCGACGAGCGCTCCCGCCGCCAACGCGGCGAGCAACACCAGCGTGAACCTGCCGTTGCTGATGGTGGTGGCACCGGATGGCGCGAGGTGGACACCGGCCTGGTACCCGGCATACGCGCCCAGCACGAGGAAGGCGCCGTGTGCGAAGTTGAGCACCCGCATCAGCCCGAAGATCAGCGAAAGTCCCGATGCGACAAGGAAGTACAACGCACCGAGGCCGAGCCCGGTCACAGCGAGCAGTATGACGATGGAGTTCATGCGGGGCCTCCTGCGAGCGCCACACCGAGCAGCCGACGGGTGAGTTCCGGGTCCTGGAGACTGTCCGCCGAGCCGGTGTGCACCACCCGGCCGGAGGCCATGACGACGACGTCGGTGGCGAGTTTGCGGACGACGGGCAGGTTCTGCTCGACGAGCAGCATCGGCACCGCATCGGCCACCCGCTCCAGCGCGTCGGCGACCTCGTCGACCAGGCGAGGTGACAGGCCCTTGGTCGGCTCGTCGATGAGCAGCAGCCGGTTGCGATTGAGCAGGGCGCGGGCGAGCGCCACCATCTGCTGCTGCCCACCGGACAGGGTGCCGGCCAGTTGCTTGTCCCGCTCCCGCAACTCGGGGAACAGCTGGTAGACCAGCTCGTAGTCCGGGTCGGCATCCCGGACCGCCAAGCGCAGGTTCTCCCCCACCGTCAGGCCGGCGAACACGTCGCGGTCCTCCGGCACGTAGCCCACGCCGCGCCGCACGATGCGATGGGTCGCCACACCACGAATCTGCTGCCCGGCGAACGTGATCGAACCGGAGCTCGGGTTCAGACCCATGATCGCGCGCAGGGTGGTCGTCTTGCCGACCCCGTTGCGGCCGAGCAAGGCGGTGATGCCGCGGCCGGGGACGGCGCAGCTGACACCCTGCAGGATGTGCGAGCCGGCGATCCGCACGTGCACGTCGGACAGCTCCAGCAAGGGCCCCTGGCTCACAGTGCACCTCCCAGGTAGGCCTCCTGCACGGTGGCGTCGGCCATCACCACCTGCGGTGTGTCGCACAGGAGCAACGATCCGTGGTGCATGACCGCGAGCCGGTCGGCGAGCTGGAGTATGACGTCCATGTGGTGCTCGACCATGATCACCGTGGCGCCGCGCTCGCGCCGCACCCGGCCGATCAGCTCGGTCAGCTCGGGCACATCTTCGGCGCTGACCCCCGCCATCGGCTCGTCGAGCATCATCACCTTCGGCTCGCCGGCCAGCAGGATCGCCAGCTCCAGCTTCCGTTTGTCGCCGTGCGAGAGCGACCCGGCAGCGATGCCGGCACGGCCGGCCAGTCCGACCAGTTCCAGTGCCGCGCCTGCGCGTTCGGACCGTCCCCGGATCCGCGTGGCGGGCTGCCACAGGCGCAGGTTGCCGCCGAGGAACGCCTGCGCGGCGATCGAGACGTTCTCGGCGACGGACAGCTCGCCGAACACACTGGAGGTCTGGAAGGTGCGGCCGAGACCCGCGCGAGCGCGCCGGTGCGGCGACCAGCCGCTGATGTTCTGACCGTCCAGCTGCACCGCCCCGGACGTCGCGGGCAGCAGCCCCGACAGCAGGTTGAGCAGGCTGGTCTTGCCGGCGCCGTTCGGCCCGATCACTCCGAGCAGTTCACCGTCCTGCACGCCGAGGTCGACGTCGCTGACGATGGCCGCTCCACCGATGGTGCAGGTGAGGCCGGTGGCCTGGAGCACTGCTCGTGCGGGGAGCTCCGCAGGTGTTGCGGTCATTGGGCGCTCAGCTCTTGCCGTAACCCGCCGGCGGTGCCAGCTCGGAGGCGGGCACGGTCTTGACCAGCTTCGGTGTGTAGCTGCTGCCGTTCTTGACCAGATGGGCGACATACTCCGGCTGGATCATCGCGTGGTCCCCCTTGCGGATCGTCTCCTTGCCCTTGGGCGCCTGGAAGGACCAGCCGTCGAGCGCGGACACCATCGAGTCGGTGTTGCCCGGGTCGCCCTTGGTGACCGCCTGCGCGATCATCTGTGCCGCGACGAATCCGTCCGGGCTGAACAGATCGGGCGTCTTGCCGGCCGCCTTGAGGTTGTTGATCATGGCGGTGTTGACCGCGTTCTTCGGTGCACCTGGGAAGTAGTAGGACAGGAAGTCGACCTTGGTCGCGGCCGCGCCGTAGGCGCCGTACGACGCGACGTTGCCCAGCCCGGTGACGACCTTGGTCATGCCGAAAACGCCCTGCTGGTCGAGGGTTTGCCACATCGTCTGGGTCGTGTTGCCCGCCCAGGCGACGAAGAGCAGATCCGGTTTGGCCTGCTTGACCTTGGCCGCGTACGGCGTGAAGTCCTTGGCGGACAGCGGAGCCAGCACGCTGTTGACCTTGGCCCCTTCCGCGCCGAGCACCGCCTTGACCGCGGCGACATTGGCGGTGCCGAAGGCGTAGTCCTGGGCGAGCACGGTCACCGTCTTGCCCTTGATGTCACCACCGACCATGGCCGCTGCGGTCTTGACGTCCTGATAGGTCTGCCGGCCGGACCGGAAGGTGTACTTGTTGGCACCGGTGATCGAGTCGATGGCGGCCGGGCCCGAGATGAACAGCACCTTGTTCTGCTCGGCCAACGGCGCAAGCTGGCTCGCAACACCGGAGTCTGTCGAACCAGCGATGATCTTGTAGCCGTCACCGACCAACGTGGTGAAGTTGCTACTGGCCTTCTCCGGGTCGCCGGCGTCGTCCTTCCAGGTCACGTCGATCTTGTGACCGTTGACCTTTCCGGTGCCCTTGGTCACGTACTTCAGGCCGGCCTCGAAGCCGGCGCGGTACTCGGCGCCGTACTCGGCGAGCACACCGGTCTGCGAGTAGATCATGCCGACCTTGACCGGGCTCCCGTCGGAGCCTCCGCCGCTGCTTCCGCCGGTGCCGCCGCTGCTGCTGCCGCCGCACGCCGCCATCGCCATCGCGGTGGCGGCGACGGCCACCATCAGGGTGCCGCGCCGCACCGTCAGTTTCGTTGCGCCCATAACCAGCCCGCTCCATCTCTTGAGGTAAACCTGAGAACTGATCCAGGTTTCAGATTCCGGTGATTCACGCCCGATGTCAAGGGCTTCGGCGGAACTGCCGGGCTTCTTGACCGTGCTGATGCGGAACGATACTTTCTTCTGAATCACCTGTCATGTTTATGGAGAGGATTCGTCGATGTTCCGCTCTCCCCGGGCGCTCCGGCGCTGGCTGATCGTGTCCGGCACGGCCCTCGCCACGGCCATCGCTCTCGTGTCACCGATGACGTCTTCGGTGGCGGCGACTCCATCGGCCACCTCCTCACCCGGCGACCTCAGCCTGGTGAGCACGACGAGCCATCCGGGGCACGGCTGGGACAGCGCGCAGCTGTGGCGCGACAACGACCCGTCGTGGCCGGCGGCCCGGTACCTGCCCGACGGCCGGCAGGACCAGACCGGCGAGGTTGCCACGCTGTTCGGTTCCGCTCGCCCGCCCGGCTCCCAGTTCCTGCTCTACCGGGCACCGGGCTGGCAGACGAACACCGGGCCGGCCGTACTGCTGGTCGCCGGCGTGGACGACAACGTGGACCGGGCGTATGCCGACCCGGGCGCCGACGGATCCGGCACCTGTGGCGTCAGCTCCTGTCCCAGCACGGGTCTGATGCAGCAGCTCGCCAACGCCGGATACCGTGTGTTCGCAGTGAATTTCGCCAACATGCAAGGCGACAACTACGAGTGGGCACAGACCATCGGCGATGCGCTGCAGCGCGTGCGGGACGAGACAGGCGCCGCCTCCGCGGATCTCCTGGCATGGAGCAAGGGTGCCTTCGCCGCCCGCATGTATGTCGCGGGCGTGCGCCCGAGCTGGGGCCGCGACTATCAGCACGACGTCTCGAAACTGGTGCTGATCGGTGGGCCGAACGGCGGGCTCGACTACGTCTTCGGACACGGCGCCACCAGCAACATGGCCATCTACCCGGAGTGCGGCGGAGCGGTGAACAGTCCCTCGCCGAGCCAGTCCTACATGTGCTACTTCCGCATGTACGCCGAGCCCGACCTGTCGGTGAACGGCTCGTACTACACGGGGCAGCGTCAGATGCTGGCACGCTGGGACACGCCATACGGCGTCGACACCACCCAGCAGGACTGGTACACGACCTACTACGGCGGCACCGGGTACGTGAGCACGAGCAAGGGCATCCAGTACGCCATCGACCACGGCTCGCTGGTCGAGGAGCTCCAGCAGTCACCGACGCCGGCGGACGTGCCGACGTACCTGCTGTGCGGCGGCGCGCCGACGATCCCCGACTTCTACAACGAGACACGCGGCCCGAGCGACGGTGTGGTCTTCGAGGCCTCCTGCCTGGACGGTGCGGGCATCGGTGATCTCGCCGGCACCCGGCTGATCGCGAGCGACAACCACCTCATGCTCGGCTGGGAACCGACCGCGGCGGACACCGTCGAGGGCTGGCTGTCCTGACCGCCGTCAATGCGCACCGGGGTTGGCGGCAGTGGTCCGCTGCGCGGTGACGGCATCGCCGTCGAAGAGGTCACGGATGACGTCCTGGCGGTCCGGACGTGCCAGAACCGTCACCTGGTCGCCGACCTCGAGGTGCACCGCACCGAGCCCCAGCAACATCGCGTCGCCGCGGCGCACCGCCACGACGATGACGCCGTCCGGCAGCACCTGCTCGTCCAGCCGGTGCCCGACCAGCGGTGAGCGCGGACCGACCTGCACGTCCTGGATGCCCGCGCTCGACGCGATGCGCGACATCCGACGGGCATCCACGCGCAGCGCCCGGTGGTAGGCCCGCACGATGTCACTGAACGCGACGATGCCGAGCACGTGCCGCTCGTCGTCGAGCACCGTCAGCCAGTGCACCGTGGCCGGCAGCGCGTCGATCGCCTGATCCAACGTGACCGTGGCGTCCACTGACGGAGCCGCCGCATCGACCCGACGACGCAACGTGGCGTCCGAGTCCTTCTCGACGTGCGCGACCAGGTCTGCGAGGGTGACGGTGCCGAGGAACCTGCTGTGCCCGTCGACGACGGGCGCACCCGGAATCCCTTGTGCCGACAGCTGATCCACTGCGTCGGTCAACCGGTCGGTCTCGTGCAGGGCCAGCCGCGGCGCCGCCATCGCATCGGTCACGGGCACCCTGCCGAGCAGCGGCAGACCCAGTTTGAGCCGAGCGGCCACCGCCTCGTCCCGGTTCGCCAGTTGCGAGCGGTAGATCGTCTTGTCGAAGTGGCGCACGATCAGATAGGCGATCCCGACCGCGACCATCGCGGGCGCGAGGATCGTGAGGTTGCCGGTCATCTCCGCGACCATCAGCATGATCGCCAGCGGCGCGCGGGCGATGCTGCCGAAGCAGGCCATCATCCCGACGATCACGAACGGTGCCGGGCTGTGCGGCACACCCGGCGCGAACATCTCCAGCACCCGCCACACCGCGGCTCCGGTGAAACCGCCGATGACCATGCCGGGCCCGAAAATGCCGCCGGATCCGCCGGATCCGATGGACAGTGCCGTTGCGAGGATCCGGGCGAACGGCAGCAGCAGGATGGTCCACAGGGGTATGCCGAGCAGCCCGTCCCGGGTCAGGGAGATCTGCACCCAGCCGTAACCGGTGCCCAGCACCTGCGGGATCGCCAGCGCCAGCAGCCCGACCAGGAGGCCACCTGCGGCGGGCTTGACGATGCCGTTGCCCGGCAGCCGCTTGATGAAGTCGGCGATGCCGTAGAACGTCGTGCTGTAGGTCAGCCCGACCAGGCCCGCTACGACGCCGATGACCGCGAACCAGACGAGCTGCACCGGCTGGTCGAACCGGTACCCGGCGGCGGCATACCCGAACATCGGCGAAAAGCCTTCTGCCAGGCCGAAGACCGTGTACGCGACAATGGAGGTCACCAGTCCGGGCACGAGCGCTTCGACCTCGAAGTCGTCCTTGTAAACGATGTCGGCCGCGAGCACCGCGCCGCCCAGCGGGGCACCGAAGATGGCGCCGATGCCGGAGCCGATACCGACCGAGACGGCGATGCGGCCGTCCTCGGCGTTGAGGTCGAGGGTGCGCGCGAGCAGCGAGCCGAAGCCCGCGGAGATCTGCGCGGTCGGTCCCTCACGACCGCCCGAGCCACCCGACCCGATCGTGATGGCCGAGGTGATCATCTTGACGACGACCGCTCGCGCCCGGATCATCCGCGGGTTGCGGTGGACCGCGTCGATGGCCGCATCGGTGCCGTGGCCCTCGGCCTCCGGAGCGAGCTTCGTCACCAGCAGCCCGGACACCAGACCACCGAAGGCGACCACCAGGGGGACGGCCCACCACCTCGTGTAGTGGCCCGATCCCTGCGCGCCGCCCTCCGCCGCGGCGGTCGGCACGACATACCCGCCGAGATCCTCCAGCAACAGGTGGCCCGCGGTCTGCAGTGCGACGTAGAAGGCGACCGCCCCGAGCCCGGCGATGATGCCGATGACGACGCCGAGCACGACCCATTTCTGCAGGTAGCCGCTGCGCCGGACCCAACCGCCGGCAGCCGCGCCGGCGGAGCGCAACTGCGTCTGGACGATTGTCATCGCATGCCCTGTCCGGCGCCGGTCGGATGCAGTCGGCGCGACGCGCGGGTGCGGTCACTGCCGTGGGCGGCCTGCACCAGCAACCCCAGCCCCTGAGCCAGGTCGGCCTGCGCCTGCGGCGGGATGCTCTTGAGCAGCCGATTGATCTCCCGGGTGCGCTGCCGGGTGCTCTGCTCGATCAGCGCGTGTCCCTCCGGACGTAGCGTCAGGGTCATCTGGCGCCGGTTGGCGCTGTCGACGGTCCGGTCCACCAGGTCCTTGGCGACCAGCCGGTCGCACATGCGGGTCGCCGTCGACGGCACCACACCGAGCGCCTCCGCGAGCTGGGCGACCGTCATCGCATCGTGGATGTCGATGAGCACCAGCGCCCGGAACTGCGGCAGTGTGACCTCTGGCTCGAGGTTCGCGAGCGCGCCCGCGGCGACGGCCACGAACACCCGGTTGGCGGCGAGCACCGCGTCCACGATGTCGGCCTGCCCGGCCAGCATGCTGGCGGCATCGTCGTCCGCGAGCTCGGCGACGATCGACTCCGACACGGTCTTGACGACATCAGGCATGCCGCACAGCATAGGGCAACTGTTGCACTCTGCATCAGTCCTTGGTTCAGCATTGATTCAGGCGACCGTGTGACCATTGCGTAATGCATCGATTGCATAGCGCACTGATCGGGGCCGTCGTCGTGCTCAGCCTTGCCGGGTGTGCATCCGGCGCGTCCGCCGCGAAGTCCACTCCCGCGGGCAGCAGCTCCTCCAGCCTGGACAGCATTGGCACACCGTTGAATTCGGCCGTGCCCCAGCGGATCCGCAACCTCGCCTTCACAACCAGCAGCGGCAAGCGGGTGAGCCTCGCCGCTCTCACCGGCCACTCCGTCGTGCTCTCCGACGTCATGACGTTGTGCCAGGAGACCTGCCCGCTCGACACCGCGACGCTGGTGCAGACCGCACGGGCCGAAGTACATCCCGCCTCCGGCAGGGCTCCGGTCTTCATCTCGCTGACGGTCGATCCGGCCAGGGACACCGAGCCCCAACTGCAGGCCTACCGGAAGCTGTTCACCCGCCCCCCGGCCGACTGGCAGGCCTGGACCGGCAGCGCCAAGAACGTCAACGCCCTGTGGAACTACCTCGGGGTATGGCGCAAACGGGTCGCCGACGACCCCGGCCCCGCACCCCGCAACTGGCGTACCGGTGCGAAGCTGACCTACGACGTCGAGCACTCCGACGAGGTCTTCTTCTTCGACACCTCCGGCCACGAACGGTTCGTCCTGGAAGGCGCGCCCTACGCGACCCGCAGCAGCGTGCCGAAGAAGCTGCTGCAGTTCATGAGTTCCGACGGCATGAAGGACCTCGACCATCCTGCGTCGACCGCGTGGACCGAGGCCCAGGCGCAGACCGTCCTGAAGTCGTTGCGGACATGAACAATTCGGCTCCTGGTCGTCCGCGATGACCGGGACGCCGAACACTCCGATGTTCGACGTGACCGGTCCGATGTGGATGCCGACGGCGCCGCCGTCGTGGGCGCGCTACCTCGCCTGGCACCCGCAACCGGTGCCGATCCTCGTCGTGCTGTCCGCTGTCGCCGCAGCGCTGTACGGGTGGGGCGTCATACGACTCACCCGGCGCGGAGACAAGTGGCCCGTGGGTCGCACCATCTGGTTCGCGTGCGGCATCACGTCGTTCCTGTTCATGGTCGCCACCGGGATCAACGGGTACGGGATGGAGCTGTTCAGCGTCCACATGGTGCAGCACATGACGCTGAGCATGGTCACGCCACTTCCGTTGCTGCTCGGGCGTCCGGCGACGCTGGCGCTGCGCGCCATACCTGCCAGGTCACGCACGCACCGCCATCTGGTGCGGCTGCTGAACAGTCGCTTCGCCGCGGTGATCACCGCACCAGCGTTCACCATCCCGCTGTTCATCGTCACGCTGTACGGGCTGTACTTCACCCCGGTGATCGACTGGCTGATGGGCAACTGGCTGGGCCACGACGCGATGCTCGTGCACTTCGTGCTCGCCGGATATCTGCTCTTCTGGCCGATCCTCGGCGTCGACCCGTCACCGCACCGGCAGCGGCCCGCGGTGCGGCTGCTGGAGGCGTTCCTCCCGGTGCCGTTCCACGCGTTCTTCGGCGTGACGGTCATGGGTATGACGACCCTGCTCACCCGGTGTTTCGCCGATCCGCCGGCTGCCTGGCACCTCGACCCCGTGCACGATCAACAGGTGGGCGGCGGCATCGCGTGGGGCTTCACCGAGATCCCCAATCTCGCCCTCGTGCTCGCTCTGGCGGTCATCTGGGCGGCATCCAGCCGGCATGCCGCGCAACAGTACGACCGGTCCGAGAGCCGCACCGACGACGCCCAGTTGCGTGCCTACAACGAGTGGCTGCACCACTTGCACTGACCACGGGACACACATCCGATGTCGCCGAAACGCCTGACCGCGCAGGGATTCCCCTACCGTGAAAAGGATCAGCAGTCACAGTGGCCACACCAGTAGAACCGAGGTGCCCTCATGAAGAAGGCCGGGTCGCTCGCCCTGGTCAGCGTCGCCGCCCTCGCCATCAGCGGGATCGGGGCGGCGTCCGGGCACGCCACCGCGCGTGCCGCGACGACGTGCCAGGTCACGACCCTGCGGTACGGCGACTCGCACCACAGCCTGGTCAGGACGCTGCAGCAGCGACTCGGCGGGCTGGTCGCGGACGGCGATTTCGGCAAGGCGACCCTCGCCGCGGTGAAGGCGTTCCAGACCAAGCGGGGACTCGAGGTCGACGGCATCGTCGGCCCGATGACCTGGGACCTGCTCGGCGGCTTCCCGGGCTGCTCGGCGATCACCGGTTACGTGATGGCGGACGCCGGCGCCGCGGGTTCGAAGGCCGAGATCCACTCCGGGCCCGCGCTGCGCTACACGATCGTGGGCCAGTACGGACCGCACGCCAAGGTGGTCGGCACCCGCGTCGGCACCGGGCCGTGGATCCACACCAGCCGCGGCTACGTGCACGAGGGCACCGTGGAGACCTCGACGGCCAACCCGTCCTCGCTCAACGGCCGGATCCCGACGAGCGGGCTGTGCATCGTGCCCAAGCCGTACAACTCACCGGACGCCTTCGCGCCCGGTTACACCAAGGACACCCAGCGCTACTTCAACTGCGTCGCCCTCCCCTACCTCAGAGGTATGGAAGCGGCCTACAAGAAGCAGTTCGGGCACTACGCCGCCATCGACCTGACCTATCGCAGCCTCAGCGAACAGCGGTACTGGTACAACAAATTCGGCACCCCTCGCGCCGCCTACCCGGGCACCTCCAACCACGGCTACGGCCTCGCCGTCGACTTCCGGGAGACCGACAAGCCGGGCGAGGAGTTCGGCTGGGGCGGCACCGGGCAGAAGTGGCTGTCCGCCAACGCCTACCGGTGGGGCTTCCAGAACCCGTTCGCCTACGGCACCGACGGGGAGAGCTACCACTTCCAGTTCATCGGCTAGCACACCCCAACCGAAAGGCCCACAAAACACCGAAAGGCCCACATAACCGGGCATTTCGAGCATATTTGACGGAGTATTACTGAGCCTGTCGGTCGGTGGTGAGCCTGTCGGTCGGTGGTGAGCCTGTCGGTCGGTAGTGAGCCTGTCGGTCGGTGGTGGTGGGCGGCTGTCACTCGTCGCCGGACTCGTGTATGTCGCCGGAATCGTGTATGTCGTCGCCGGACTCGTGCATGTAGGGGAACAGCTGGCCGCGGTTCTCGTCCACCTGCAGGGTCCGGCCGGCGAACGGGAACGCCCGCTGCGGGCATGCGGGACGCTCGCACACCTTGCACCCCATCCCGATCTGCGTCCGGAACGCCCGGTCCTCCAGGTCGAGACCGGTCGAGTAGACCGTCTGCGACGCGTAGCTGAGGTCGCAACCCAGTCCGACCGCGAACGTCTTGCGCGCAGAACGGAATCCGGCGCTGCCACTGCTGACCGTCCGAGCGATCCAGAGATACGCCCGGTCATCGGGCATCTCGGCGATCTGCCGCAGGACCTGGCCCGGGCGGCTGAAGGCGTCATACACCGTCCAAAGGGGGCAGGTGCCCCCGGTGCGGGAGAAGTGGAACGGTGTGGCCGACTGGCGTTTGGAGATGTTGCCCGCCCGGTCGACGCGCACGAAGGCAAAGGGTATGCCGGAATCGCCTGGCCGTTGCAGCGTGTTCAGCCGGTGACAAGCGGTCTCGAACCCGACGTCGAACTCCTCCGCCAGCGCCTCGATGTCGTAGCGGGCGCGCCGGGCGGCCGTCAGGAAGTCGCCGTACGGCAGCAGGACGGCGCCCGCGAAGTAGTTGGCCAGTCCGATCCGAGCCAGCCGGGTCGTCACCGGGTCGGCGAACGGCGCGGTGCGCACGATCCGGTCGATCGCGTCGGACTCGGTGACGAGTGCGAACTGGCTGACGATCTGGAAGGCCTTCTGCACCGGCTGCAGTTCGCCGGCGATCCGCAGCACCTGGGCGTCCGGATCGAACCTGCGCTGTCCGCCGATCTGCGACCTGGGCACCTCGACGACATCGATCCCCTGAGCACTCAGGTGTTTTCGCAGCTGGTCGTAACGGTCCCGAGGTCGTATGCGGAGCCGGCCGACCAGCTCCTCCGCGCGCACGTCGAGGGCGTCGAAGTAGTTGGCGTGCACCGAGAAGAAGTCACGCACCGCTTCGTACGGCATCGGCGGCCCGAGCTGGTCCTCGCGGTCCGCACCGAGGCGGACCTCGAGCGCGGTGACCCGTTCCCGGTCGTTGCGTCGACCCTCGGCCATGCTGAGCAGCGCCGAGGCGACACCGGGCAGCTGGTCGGCGACCAGCCGCACCTCCGCGACCGACAGCGCACGCAATTCGGCGTGCTCGGCGAACGAGTCGACCAGCGCCGCGGCGGTGCGCCCCTCCGGCTCCACGGTGAGCTGCTGCCCGTCGATGCCCAGCGTCTCGGCGATCCGGGACCGCAACTGCGGGGTCAGCACGCGGTTGTTGTGCTCGATCTGGCTGAGATAGCTGGCCGAGATCGCGACACGGCGAGCCAGTGCCGCGCCGCTCAGACCGGCGTCGATCCGGGCGCGCCGGACGACGAATCCGGCATACTCTCCGGAGACCACACCCCATCTTTACAACATTTACACGATCTGTGGGGAAACTGTCCGAACTTCGCAGACCCCCGCGGGTGTCCGCACCCCCGGTGTGTTGCTTATCTTGTGAAGGAAGCCTCATCAACCGACAAGGAGTCGTCATGTCAGACACCGACACGAAGCCGAAGCCGAAGAAGTCCGTCGCACTCTCCGGAGTGGCGGCCGGCAACACCGCACTGTGCACCGTCGGTCAGCGCGGCAACGACCTGTCCTACCGCGGCTACGACATCAACGACCTCGCGGAGAACTGCAGCTTCGAGGAGGTCGCCCACCTGCTCATCCACGGCACGCTGCCGACCGCCGCCCAGCTCGACGGATACAAGAAGCGCCTGAAGGCCGCCCGCGCCCTGCCGCTGCCCGTCCGCGAGGCCCTGGAGGCGCTGCCCGCCGCCAGCCACCCGATGGACGTCATGCGCACCGGCGTCTCGGTGCTCGGCTGCACGCTGCCGGAGAAGGACGACCACAACGCCGCCGACGCCCGAGAGATCGCCGACCGGCTGATCGCTTCGCTGGGCTCGATGCTGCTCTACTGGTACCACTGGAGCCACAGCGGCCGGCGCATCGACGTCGAGACCGACGACGACTCCATCGGCGGCCACTTCCTGCACCTGCTGCACGGCGAGGAGCCGACCGACGAGCAGGTCCGGGCGATGAACATCTCGCTCAACCTGTATGCCGAGCACGAGTTCAACGCCTCCACCTTCACCGCCCGCGTCATCGCCGGCACCGGATCCGACATGTACTCCGCGATCACCGGTGCGATCGGCGCGCTGCGCGGCCCCAAGCACGGTGGTGCCAACGAGGTCGCCCTGACCATCCAGCAGCGCTACGCCACCCCGGACGAGGCCGAGGCGGACATCCGCGAACGCGTCGCGGGCAAGGAGGTCGTGATCGGCTTCGGGCACCCCGTCTACACGATCGGCGACCCGCGCAACAAGATCATCAAGAAGGTCGCGAACGAACTGACCGAGGGCACCGGCGACGAGACCCTCTTCGCGATCGCCGAGCGCATCGAGACCGTCATGTGGGACGCCAAGAAGATGTTCCCGAACCTCGACTGGTTCAGCGCGGTCAGCTACCGCGCGCTGGGTGTGCCGACCGACATGTTCACGCCGCTGTTCGTCATCTCCCGCACGACCGGCTGGGCCGCGCACGTGCTGGAGCAGCGCGCCGACAACAAGATCATCCGGCCGAGCGCCAACTACATCGGCCCGGAGGACCAGAAGTTCATCCCGCTCGCAGACCGCTGAATTGTTTGGCTCGACTCCTCGCAGCTCGGTCGCGGCTTCTGCTCGCAAGCTCGCAGCGCGCCGCGTCCGGGCTGGTCGTCGTCTCGCGTCATCCGTACAACAATTCACCCCGTAAGCTCACCCCAACGATTGGCGACCTACCGTGTCCAGCAATGAAACCGATTCCACCACAACCAAATCCGCAACCGGCGGGCGCGCCTGGGATGACGTGCTGGTCGACATCGTCGACTACGTGCGCGACTACCGGATCGACTCCGAGCTCGCGCTCAACACCGCACGCAACATCCTGATCGACGCTCTCGGCTGCGGTCTCGAGGCACTCGAATACCCCGCAGCGACAAAGCTGCTCGGTCCGATCGTGCCGGGCACGGAGGTGCCCAACGGCGCCCGCGTCATCGGCACCAACTACGTCCTCGATCCGGTGCAGGCGGCGTTCGACAACGGCGCACTGGTCCGCTGGCTCGACTTCAACGACACCTGGCTGGCGGCCGAGTGGGGGCACCCGAGTGACAACTCGGGTGCGATCCTGACCGTGGCCGACTGGATCTCCCGCGAGCGCGTGGCTCGCGGCGAGGAGCCGCTGACCATGCAGGCGGTGATCGAGGGCATCGTGAAGGCACACGAGATCCAGGGCGTCATCGCTCTCGAGAACTCTTTCAACGCAGTGGGTCTCGACCACGTGATCCTGGTGAAGGTCGCGAGCACTGCGGTCGTGTCGACGCTCCTCGGCCTCAGCCGGGAAGAGACGCTGGCCGCGGTGTCGCTGGCGTTCGTCGACGGCCAGTCGCTGCGCACCTACCGCCACGCACCCAACACCGGCAGCCGCAAGAGCTGGGCCGCCGGCGACGCGTGCAGCCGCGCGGTCAAGCTCGCGCTGATGGCGAAGGTCGGCGAGATGGGCTACCCGACGGTGCTCACCGCCCCGACGTGGGGCTTCTACGACGTGAGCTTCGGCGGCAAGCCGTTCACCTTCCAGCGGTCCTACGGCTCGTATGTCGCCGAGAACGTCCTGTTCAAGATCAGCTACCCGGCCGAGTTCCACAGCCAGACCGCGGTCGAGGCCGCGCACACGCTGAAGGACAAGATCGCGGCGGCCGGCAAGACGGTCGACGACATCGACGAGATCACCATCCGCACCCACGAGGCGTGCATCCGGATCATCGACAAGCAGGGCCCGCTGAACAACCCGGCCGACCGCGACCACTGCATCCAGTACATGGTCGCCGTGCCGCTGATCTTCGGCCGGCTCACCGCCGCCGACTACGAGGACAGCGTCGCCTCGGATCCGCGGATCGACATACTCCGCGCCAAGATCCACTGTGTCGAGGACCCGCAGTTCACCAAGGACTACCACGACCCGGAGAAGCGCAGCATCGCCAACGCGCTGACCGTGAAGTTCACCGACGGCACGTCGTTGGACGAGGAAGTGGTGGAGTACCCGATCGGGCACCGGCGCCGCCGCGAGGAGGGGCTGCCTCTGCTGGAGGCGAAGTTCCGCCGCAACCTGGCGCGCCGCTTCGACGAGGCCCGGCAGCGCGAGCTCGCCGACATCTCGCTCGACCACGCGCGTCTCGCCGCGACCCCGGTGCACGAGTACGTCGACCTCTACGTCACCGTGGACAACGACTTCGGCCCGAAGGCGAAGTGATGGCTACGTCCACCAAGGAGCAGCTGAGAGCGCTCGTCGACGAACGTGCCGGCGTCGTCGTGCCGGGCTCGTTCAACCCGTTGTCCGCCAAGGTCATCCAGGATCTGGGCTTCCGGGCGTCATACGTGACCGGCGCCGGGGTGACGAACATGTCGCTGGGTCTGCCGGACCAGGGCTTCATGGGTCTGGCCGAGATCGCCGACCACACCGCGCGCATCCGCGACACGGTCGACCTGCCGCTGCTCGTCGACGCCGACACCGGCTTCGGCAACGCGCTCAACGTGCGGCACACGGTGCGGGTGCTGGAGCGTGCCGGCGCCGACTGCATCCAGTTCGAGGACCAGGTCAGCCCGAAGCGGTGCGGCCACTTCGAGGGCAAGTCGGTCATCGCGACCGACGAAGCGGTGAACAAGATCAAGGCCGCCGTCGACGCCCGTCGCGACGACAACCTGCTGATCATGGCGCGCACCGACGCCGCCGCCGTGCACGGGTTCGAGGCCGCGGTGGAGCGGGCGCGCGCGTTCGGGGAGGCCGGTGCCGACATACTCTTCGTCGAGGCGCTGACCGACCGCGAGCAGGTGCTCGATCTGCCGAGCATGGTGGAGCAGCCGCTGCTGGCCAACCTGGTCATCGGCGGTAAGACACCGATGGTGTCCGCGCCGGAACTCGCCGAGGCCGGGTACGGCATCGTGCTCTACGCCAACGCGGCGCTGCAGGGCGCGGTCTTCGGCATGCAGAACGCCCTCACCGCGCTGCGCGACCGCGGCCGGGTCACCGAGGAGGACAACCTGGTCGTCGGTTTCGCCGAGCGGCAGCGGCTGGTCGACAAGCCACTGTGGGACGAGCTGAACGACCGCTACAGCAGCTGACGCGGCTCGTCATACCACCACGTCCTCTGCCGAGAGGCTCACCAAAGCACCGAGGGGCTCAGATGATTCGCCCGATCGGGCTGAATTATCTGAGCCTCTCGACGCGTTTCTGAGCCTCTCGGCATGGAGCGGGGGTGCCCGCGCTCGGTGGGGTCACATGCCCTTGGCGTTGAGGTAGCTCTGCAGCGCGACCACCGTGCGGTGGTTGAAGTGGCTGGCGCCGTCCTGGCTGATCCCGAGGTAGCGCTGCAGGGCGGCGGTCGTGATCGGGCCGACGACACCGTCACGGTAGACACCGACCCGGGCCTGCAACGCGATGATCGTGCTGCGCGTGAAGTGGCTGGCGCCGTCTTGGCGGATGCCCAGCCAGTGCTGCGTCGACGCGGTGGTGAGCGGGCCGATGATGCCGTCCAGCACCAGCGCGCGATGGCCGCTGCCGCGTGACGGCGGCGGCGTGGGTGTCGGATTCGGAGTGCCCGGGTCGACCTTGACCGCGAGGCCGTTGGCGCGGGTCAGGCCGGCGCGCTTGGAGCAGACCGGCCAGGCACCGGGCCCCTGCACCCGCAGGGTCGCCTGCGCGACGTAGATCTGCTGGTCCCGGGTGGCGTACTGCGCGCTCGAGGCGTACTTGCCGCCACCGAACGCGAGCCAGGTGGACTTGGTGAACTGCAGGCCGCCGTAGAAGCCGTTCCCGGTGTTGATCGCCCAGTTGTTGCCGGACTCGCAGGTGGCCACCCGGTCCCAGACGTTCCACGGGCTCTGCGCCTTGGCCTGGCCGGCACCGGCCAGACCGGCGCCCACGGAGGCGGCGGAGGCCATCACGGCGCCCATGGCGCGTCGGCCGGCAACAGACGGCCGGTCCGATTTGTGACGCGGTGTGTAAGGCAAGGTCTTGTCCTCTCCTGCGGTCGGTTTCGCTACCCCGAAGCCCACCGCACGTTACGGGATTGACGCATGTGACACAAGATGCGAGAGAGGTTTTCACGCTCAACACAAGTCGACACGCCGATGCCGAAGGTAAAATTACAATCTTGTAGTTTCGGCTGATGGTGCGGGATCTGGTGCTTTCGGGCCGACCGTCGCCGGCTGGGCGCGGCATACGACGAAAAACCCGTCCCAAACCCCCGACCGTCGCCGGTTGGGCACGCGCCGCGGACGGAGACCCGCCGATGTCAGCGCTGTCGCGCCCGCCGGCGCCGCCGGTGCATCACCCGCCGGTCCAACGGCGCCGACAACACGTCACCCATGACCACCCCGGTGCTGATCGCCAACGCGACCGCGGCGGCACCCATCAGCGTGCTGACGGCTTGGTCCTGGGCCGAGGCCGAGACGCCGACGATGCTGCCGGAGACGGCGTCATACATGCCGCGGAAGATCCGCAGACCGGGCAACAGCGGCGACACGGCCGGTACGACGAGCACCAGCGCTGGCGCGCCCAGCCGCAACCCGATGAACCGCCCACCGACCCCGATGACGATCGACGCGATCGCGATCGAGGTGGTCGCCCCGAAGTGGAAACCGCCGACACTGACCGAGCTGGGCAGACCGCCGGCCAGCAGCAGCCCGACCGCGCCGAGCAGGCCCGCGGGCAACAGGTGCCGCGGCTGGACCCGGGCCGACACGGCGCTGCACATCGCACCGAACGCACCGCAGACCACCTGCAACCACAGGATCGCCGGCTGCGAGGCGAAGTTCAGCGCCGTCGGTGCGGTCAGTTCGAGGCTGAGCGCCTTGTCCAGCCGCAGGGTCAGTGACAGACCGGCGGCGATCCCGGCGATGATGCCGGACGTGGTGAGGAAGACGGTGAGCAACCGCCCGGCACCGGTCACCGGATAGCCGGTGACCGCGTCCTCGACGGCCGACGCCATGGCACGTCCGGGCAGCAGCACCACGATGCCGGACGCGATCGCATACCCGAACTCCGTCGCCGGCATGTGCATCCCGAGCCAGCCGTGTATGCCGATCAGGTAACCCACCCAGGCCAGCACGACCGAGATCGCCCCGCCCGCGGCGGAGGTGTAGAAGGACGGCACCGAGCGCTTGCTCAGCCAGCGTCCGACCCGGTCGACGAGCAGCACGGACACGATCGACACGACGATGGCCATCGCATGGCCACCGAGCACGGCGCAGACCGAGCCGGCCAGACCGGCATACCCGAGGGCGACCATCCAGCGCGGGTAGATGCGGGATTTGCGCTGGATACGGCGCAGCTTCTTGGTCGCGGCGGCGACATCGTCGATGCCGCCCTCCACGAGCTCCTCGACGAGCCCGTGGATCGCGGTGAGCCGGGCGAAGTCGCGGCTGTTGGACCGGACGACGCGCAGCAGGGTGACCGGGACGCCGTTCGGGGTCGGTGCCTGCACCAGCAGCGACTGGTTGGTGATGTCCACCTCGAGCCGGCGCAACCCGGCGGCGGCGCTGACCGCGACGACGGCGGCTTCGACGTCACGGGTGCTCGCGCCGCAGCGCAGCAGCAGCTCCCCGACCCGCACGGCCAGCTCCAGCGCACCCCGGACGGTGGCCTCCTGCTCGGGGGTCTCCATGGAGCGCGGATCGCGGTACGGCGTGTGGCGCAGGCTGTCGGCGAGCGGCATCGGCTCGGTGACGGGTTCACCCTGCAGGAAGCGCATCCGGCCGGAGAGCGGCAGCCCACCGGGGTCGGTCTCGGGCACGTCGTCGTTCACGCGCACCAGCGTAGGGGCGACTCCCGGCGTGCGGTATGAGGCAGCTGAGCGCCGGCTGATTCCACTACTGACCGATGGAACGGGTGAGCGCGAGCTGGACCTTCAGACTCGAATCGCTCTGGATCGGCCACCAACTGGCGGCCGACGTCAGGTGGGTCAGCACGAAGATGACGCCGATCGCCGCCAGCAGCACGCACAGCCCGATGATGATCTGGGTCAGCGGTTGACCACGCACCACACCGCGCACCAGGCTGCGGGAGCCGCGCCGCAGCGAAATGCCGCCAGGCCCCCACCACATCACGACCGCACCCACCAGCACGCCGGCCGCCATCGGCAGCGGGCGCCCGAGATAGACCGACCCGCCCTCGGCCATCGAGTACGCCAACGCGACCGCCGCGGCGGTGCAGCCGCCCACGAACGCCGGGATGAGCACCGTCAACAGGGTCGCGAGCGCCGCGACCACGCCGTGCCAGGGCGAGGTCACCGCGGCCACGAAGTTGTCCGACCGGCGGGGCCCGGCCGTGTAGCGGCGCAGCACCATCGAGGTGATCGACTTGTCGCACCAGCGGGCCGCGATCGCCCACAGGACCAGCAGCGCGATGCCGACGGTCGGCACCACCGCGGTGATGCCGGTCAGCGCCGCGAGCAGGGCGCCGAGGGTGCCGGTGCGGGACGCCTGCCCGATGCGCGGGTCCGGCGGCGGGACGAACCGGCCGGGCGCCACGGACGGGACGGGGCGGTTCGGGTCGTCGCGTTCGTACGGCATTGCCTGGTTGTATGGCGCCTCGCGCGGCTCCGCGGGTTGCGGCGCTCCGAGGTGTTCGGTCGGGTCCGCGGTGCGGCCTCCACCGGCACTCCGGTCGACGCGGCCGTCGCCCGCCGGACGCACGATCCGTTCCGTGCCGGGCTTCGGGGGTGCCAGGCGCGCCGTGGCGGGTTTGCGGGAGTCCCGCGGGGCGGGAGCCGGCCGCCGGCGCGCGATCACCGGGAGTTCGCCGGTGTGCCCGCCCTTGGCGAAGACGTCGAGTGCGGCGAGCACCTCCTCGGCGTCGGGCCGCCGCTCCGGGTCGGGGTCGAGCGCGGCCTCCAGCAGCGGCCGGATGCGCGAATCGACGCCGTCCAGGTCGTGTTCGCCCCGGCACACCCGATCCAATACGACCGGCATCGGCCCGCGGCCGAACGGCGAATGGCCGCTGGCGGCATACGCGAGGGTTGCCGCCCAGCCCCACCAGTCGGTGGCCTCGGTGACCTCGTCGCCCTCGACGATCTCCGGCGAGAGGTAGCCCGGGGTGCCCATGACCAACCCGGTCGAGGTGAGGCGCGAGTCGTCGGCGACGTGCGCGATGCCGAAGTCGATGAGCACCGGCTCGTCGCCGACCATCAGCACGTTGCCGGGTTTGAGGTCGCGGTGCACGATCCCCGCGTCGTGGATGGCGCCGAGCGCGTCGGCGAGCCCGCGGCCGAGCCGCGCGAGCCGCGCCGCACCGAACGGGCCGTCCTCCTCGACGACCTCGTCGAGTGCCGCACCGGGCACGAAACTGGTGACCAGGAACGGACTCGCACCGTCGATGTCGGCGTCGAGGAACGACGCGACGTGCGGCGACTTGACCCGCACCAGCGTGCTGACCTCGCGACGCAGCCGCTCCCGGGCGCTGCGGTCGTGCGCGATGTGCGCGCGCAGCACCTTGACGGCGACGGCGCGGCCGTCGTCGTCGAGCGCCTTGTAGACGACACCCATGCCGCCCTCGCCGATCTTGCGGATCAGCTCGTAGTCGCCGATCCGCTCCTGGTCGGCGCTGCGGTCGCGGTCGTCCGCGCTCTGGACCACGGGTAGCCGGTGCGTGCCCCCGTCGCCGGGCGGCGCCGGCTCCGGTCGGCGGTTCGCAGTCATGGTGTCCACGGTATGCGACAACGAACGAGACACCGCGTATGACGCCCCGCACGGTCACCGATCCGGCGTGGCCTTCGCCACGTTGCGCTCCCGCCGGAACCCTACGACGTGATGTAGGACTCCAGCTGGTCGCGCTCGTGCTGCAGCTCGTCCAGCCGGAACTTCACGATGTCGCCGATGCTCACGATCCCGACGAGTTCGTCGTCGCGCACCACGGGCAGGTGACGGAAGCGGTGCTCGGTCATGGACGCGGCGAGGGCGCTGATCTCGTCGTCCGGGGTGCACGTGACGACGTCGCTGGTCATCAGGCTGGACACCGGCCGATCGAGGAGCCCGGCGTCGCCCTGCGGCAACGCACGCACCACGTCACGTTCGCTGATGATGCCGGTGATCGCACCGTCATCCACGACCACCACCGCACCGATCTTGCGGTCGGCGAGGGTCTGCACGAGTTGGCCGATCGTCGCGTCTGACGTGACGGTCACGACGTCGGATCCCTTGCCCTTGAGCAGCTCTTGGATACGCATGTTTCACCGTATCGCCCCCGGGGCGGCTGTGGCCACGATCGCGTCCACGAAGCGGGCCGGATCCTCGCGGTCGACGCGCTCGCCGGCAGCGCGGCGGCGCGTCATACAGTGAAGGGCGACGGAATCCTCGCCGCTCAGGAAGGGGTACGCCGGTGCCGCGTGACCGGTTCGACCTGGTGATTGCTGCCAACCGGCTGCCCGTCGACCGCGCCCGCGAGGGCGGCCGTTCGGTCTGGCGCCGCAGCCCCGGCGGGCTGGTCACGGCCATGGAGTCGGTGATGAGCGACCGCGACGGCGCCTGGATCGGCTGGTCCGGCGTGGCCGGTAGGGCGCCGGCACCGTTCGAGCAGGACGGGATGCACCTGCACCCGATCGCGCTCAGCGCCGACGAGATCCGTGACTACTACGAGGGTTTCAGCAACGGGTCGCTCTGGCCGATCTATCACGACGTGATCGTTCCGGCGACGTTCAAACGCAGGTGGCAGGCGGCATACGAGCAGGTCAACCAGCGCTTCGCCGAGATCGCCGCCGAACTCGCGGCCGACGGCGGGACCGTCTGGGTGCACGACTATCAGCTGCAGCAGGTCCCGCGGCTGCTGCGGGAGCTGCGCCCGGACGTGCGGATCGGCTGGTTCAACCACATCCCGTTCCCACCCGTCGAGCTCTTCATGCAGTTGCCGGCGCGCGACGGCCTGCTCCGCGGCCTGCTCGGTGCCGACTTCCTGGGCTTCCAGCGTCTCGCGGACGCCCAGAACTTCCGGCGCGCCTGTCGCCAACTACTGGGCGACGAGCAGGTCACCGTGCGCGGCGACGTCGTGCGGACCGCCGACGGACACGAGTGCCGCGCCGCGGCCGTCCCGATCTCGATCGACACTCGCGGCATGGTCGAACTCGCAGCGACTCCGGCGGTGCAGGAGCGCGCGGCGGAGATCCGCGCCCAGCTCGGCGACCCCGAGCACCTGTTGCTCGGGGTGGACCGGCTCGACTACACCAAGGGGATCCGGCACCGGCTGAAGGCACTCGAGGAGTTGCACCGGGAAGGACGACTCGATGCCGACCGCACCAAGTTCATCCAGGTGGCCACGCCGAGCCGGGAACGACTGGAGGCCTACCAGCAGATCCGCGACGACGTCGAGCGGACGGTCAGCCGCATCAACGGTGACCACTCCCCCATCGGGGCACCTACGGTGACCTACCTGCACCGCTCCTTCCCACGCGAGGAGATGGCCGCGATGTTCGTCGCTGCCGACGTCATGCTGGTCACGCCCCTGCGCGACGGGATGAACCTGGTCGCCAAGGAGTATGTCGCCGCCCACGACGACAGCGGTGCGCTGGTGCTGAGTGAGTTCACCGGCGCCGCAACGGAGCTCAAGCAGGCGTTCCTGTGCAACCCGCACGACATCGCCCGCACCAAGCAGACCATCCTGCGCGCCATCGATGCCGAGCCGCGCGAGCGGGCGCGGCGGATGCGTGCGATGCACCGGCAGGTGCTGCGCCACGATGTCCAGCACTGGGCCGAACAGTTCCTGACCGACCTGGCGACGGCACCGAGGCAACCATGACACGAACCCCACGAAGTTCTCCGCCCGCGCCTGCACCCGATGCGTCGGGGGCGCCCCACCGGAGCATCGATCCCCGACTGCGAGCGGCGCTGGCGTCGCTCGCAGCCCGGGACCGGATCCTGGTGAGCACCGACTTCGACGGGGTGCTCGCTCCGCTCGTGCTGGACCCGTCGAAGTCCCGGCCGGTCGACGGATCCATGGAGCTGTTGCGCGAAATCTCCGATATGCCAGATGTTTTCGTGGCGATCGTGTCCGGCAGACATTTGAGTGCGCTACGTTCGCTGTCCGGCGTCGCCGCGGACGAACCGATCGTGCTGATCGGCTCGCACGGCGCCGAACCCGATCGCGACCTGCCGCTCGAGGTGGTGTTCGACGACGCGGCTCAGGCCCGGCTCGAGCAGGCGGTGGCGGCCGTGACCGAGGTCGTCGAGGCGCACCCGCCGACCCGCCTGGAACGCAAACCCGCCGGTGTCGTCCTGCACACCCGCAAGGTCCCGGTCGACGTCGCCGAGGCCGCACACGCCGCCGCACTCGCGATCGACCTGCCCGGCGTCGATGTGATGGCGGGCAAGCAGATCGTCGAGCTGAGCGTGCTGTCGGTCACCAAGGGTGACGCGCTACGAGCACTCGCAACGGAATTCGGCACCGGCGGCACGCTCTACCTGGGTGACGACGTGACCGACGAACGAGCCTTCGCGGCCCTCGCCGACGACGACCGGAACGTCACGATCAAGGTCGGCCCCGGCGACACCGTCGCCCGCTTCCGCATCGCCGACCCGGAGGCCGTGGTGCAGGTGCTGCGGTTGCTCGGCGAGCTGCGCGGCGATTAGCCGACGCCACCCGCCTCCGTGCGCGGGTCGTGTCGCACGCCGGTCAGGTATGGCGCCCGCCCCGTCGACCCGCGCACCAGCAGCTCGGGAGCGAACAGCGCGTCACCGGAGGGCTGCGGGTGACCCTTGACCAGCTCGGCCAGCGCATCCGCCGCGGCCGCCGACATGGTGGCGACGTCCTGCCGGATCGTGGTGAGCGGCGGCCCGGTGTATTTGGTGATGTCGGAGCCGTCGTAGCCGATGACCGACAGATCGGTCGGGACCGTGAGCCCGAGTTGGGTGGCGGCCCGCATCACGCCGAGGGCCATCAGGTCCGAGCCGCAGATGATGCCGGTGGCGCCCTGCGCGATGAGGGACCGCCCCGCGAGCTCGCCGCCCTCGACGGTGAACCAGGTCTGCTCGATCAGCTTCTCCATGCCGGCCGCCGCAACCTGCCGCTCGAACTCGGCGACCTTGCGGATGGACGGGACGTAGCGCGGCTGCCCGGTGGCCAGCCCGATGCGCTCGTGGCCGAGCTGCACCAGGTGGTCGAAGGCAAGGGCCACCGCGGCCCGCTCGTCGGTGGACAGCGACGGCGCCGCGATCTCCGGCCGGTGGCCGTTGATCATCACGATCGGCACACCCTCGGCCAGCAGTTTCTGGTAGGCGGAGATGTCCGAGTTGCTCTCGGCGTGCTTGCCGCTGACGAAGATGATCCCGCACACGTCGTGGTCCAGCAGCATCGGCAGATAGTCTTCCTCCGCCACGCCTCCGGGTGCCTGCGTGCACAGCACTGCGGTGAATCCCTTTGCGGCGAGCCGCTGTTGGATGACCTGTGCGAAGAGCGGGAAGACCGGGTTGGTCAGCTCCGGCACGATGAGGCCGACCGGGCCGGCGCCCATCCTGCTGCGCAGGTGGGAAGGACGCTCGAAGCCGAGCACGTCGATCGAGGTCAACACGGCGGCACGGGTCTCCTCGGCGACATTGCTCTTGTTGTTGAGGACCCGAGAGACGGTCGCCTCGCTCACGCCTGCGTGCTCGGCGATCCGGGCCAGCCGACCGGTCACAGCTCACCCCACGAATAGAGCGCGTAGCCGGCCCCGTCCGCCTGCAGCGTGACCGTCTCGTCGTCGGCGTCGATCTTCGCGGCAGACGCACTCACCAGGCGGCCCTGCGCGATGCCGGGCAGCTGGGTCGCGGGCACTGTCACCGGCTCGTGGGCGGCCCGCGCGCAGTGCACCAGCACGGCACCCGTCGCAGTCTCTCGCACGAAGGTCAGGCTATCGGTGCCGGCGGACACCCAGCGAATCCCGCCGTGCCGCAACGGTTCGAGCTCGCGGCGGGCCGCGATCAGCTCCTGGTAGGTCGCGAACGTGCCCGCGTCCCAACGGTGCTCGTCCCAGGGCATCGGGCGCCGGCCGTCCTCGCCGAACTCACCCGGCATGCCGATCTCGTCACCGTAGGTGATCATCGGTATGCCGGGCATCGTCAACAGCAGCGCGGCCGCGACCGCGACCATCGCCGGATCGTCACCGACCAGCGTGCGGATGCGGGTGGTGTCGTGCGAGCCGGTGAGCGTGAAGCTGAAGGTGCGCGAACGCCACGGGTCGAGCGATCCGAACTCGTCGATCGTCTCCGCGACGGACTCACCGCCGAGGCGTGGCACGGCGAGCGGAGCACCGAGGAAGTTGGGGGCGAAGTCCTTGTCGCGCAACCAGGTCCACACCGGACGGGTGAAGCCGGAGTAGTTCATGACGCCGTGCCAACCGGAGCCCTGCGCGTCCGCGGAGTGGTCGTGCACGTGCTCCCCGACGAGCAACTTGTCGCCGTCCAGCCCGTCGAGGGTGGCCCGCATGTGGTCCGCGACCGCGTGGTTGACATCCTGCGCGCCCCGCCGGCCCGTCATGTTCGCCACGTCGACCCGCCAGCCGTCGAGCGGCTGCTCACCGGTCAGCCAACGCCGCACGGGTGCGTCGGGCCGGTCGAAGAACGCATCGCGCAACGCTGCCGAGGCGTGGTTGAGTTTGGGCAGCGAGTGCACGCCCAGCCAGCTCTCGAAGTCACCGTCGTCGTGGAAGAAGTAGAAGTCCCGCTCCGGCGCGTCCGGCCCTGCCTGCGCCGCCACGAACCATTCGTGCGCGTCGCCGGTGTGGTTCGTCGTGAGGTCCCCGATCACCCGCAGCCCGCGTCGATGCGCCTCTGCGACGAGGCGTTCCAGCGCTTCGGTGCCGCCCAGCAACGGGTCGACCGCGTCGAAGCTGGACGCGTCGTACCGGTGGTTGGATCGTGCCGGGAAGAACGGCGTGAGGTAGAGCACCGTGACCCCGAGCCGCTCCAAGTGGTCGAGGTGCTCACGGATGCCGTCCAGGTCACCGCCGAACAGCTGCCGCGCGACAACCGCCCGGCTACGGGCGTCGACCGGATCGTCCCAGCCCGCCGGGACGGCCCAGTCCGGCGCGATCTCAGCCACCGGCGGGGCATCCGCAGAGCGAGCAAAACGATCCGGGAACACCTGGTAGACCACCGAATCCAGCGCCCACGCCGGCGGCTCCGGGTACGTCACGAGCCGGAAATCGCTGTTGTCGGGGACGTCCCGGCGGTGCAGACCGGTGCCGTTCAGCCAGAGGTACTCGCCGTCGGCGCCCTGCAACAGGAAGCGGTACGGCGTGACGGGGTTGTGGCAGGTAACCTCGGCCGTCCACCAGTCCTCGACGTCGCCGTGCCGCTCCACGGCCGCGGCGGCGAACGTCGGCTCGGCATCCCACAGCTGGCGCACGTGCACCTCGGTGATGCCGGCCGCGTGCGGCACCCGGACGCGCACGGAGACGGTCTCGCCGAGCCGCGGCGCCTGGTTGTCGACATACAGCCGGGAGCCGTCGTGGTGCGGCCGGGCAAGCAGGTCCTCGCTCACTTGACCGACCCCTGGGTGAGGCCGCCGACCAGCTGCTTCTGGAAGACGAAGTAGAGGATCATGATCGGCAGCGACGCGAGCAGCGACGCGGCCGCGAATTCACCGAAGAGAGCGACGCTTTCGTTGCCGAGCGTCATTCCGTAGAGACCGACACCGAGGGTCTGGGCATCGACGTCGGTGAGGAAGATGCTGGCGAGCATGAACTCCCCGAACAGCCCGACGAAGGTGATCATGAAGACCGTCACGAGGATCGGGCGCACGAGCGGCAGGATCACGGTGAAGAAGACGCGCGCATGGCTGGCACCGTCGACTCGTGCCGCCTCGTCCAGCTCCCGCGGCACCGTGTCGAAGTAGCCCTTGAGCAGCCAGACGTTGGCACCCATCGCGCCACCCATGTAGGCCAGGATCAGGCCCCAGGTGGTGTTCAGACCGAAGGAGGGCAGTACCTCACCGATCCGGCTGAAGGTGATGTAGAGACCGACGAAGGCGAGCAGCGCCGGGAACATCTGCAACAGCAACAGCGCGAGCAACCCGGCGCGACGGCCACGGAATCGCAGGCGGGAGAACGCGAACGCCGCGCACGCGCCGATGAAGACTCCGATGATCGAACCGCCCAGCGAAATAATCAGTGAGTTCTTGTACCACGTCAGGAACGGTCGGGCGGTGTCGTTGAAGAGGTCGTGGAAGTTGCTGAAACTGAATCCGGTCGGGAAGAGCGACGTCGTCGACAGGCTCCCGGACGGGTTCAGTGCCGCCGAGATCACGAAGAGGAACGGGAAGAGCGCGAACACCAGGACGACCCAGATGATGACGTGCTTCCACCAGACCTTCTTGAGGTCGCCGGCGCGGGTGTTGCCGATCGGCTTCCCGGTGGTGGTGCTCGGTGCGGACATCAGTTGACCTCCTCGAGTTGCTTGCTGCGCAGGAAGCCCGGGAAGCTCATCAGGGCCACCAGCGCGAAGATGATGATCGCGACGGCACCGGCGAGGCCGTAGTTGGGTGTGGTGCCACCGAGCGCGAGCCGATACGCGTAGGTGATCAGCAGGTCGCTCGAGCCGATAGAAGCGTTGCCGGAGTTGAACGGACCACCCTGGGTCAGCAGCTGGATCAGCCCGAAGTTGTTGAAGTTGAACGCGAATGACGCGATCAGCAACGGCCCGACCGCGACCAGCAGCAGCGGTCCGGTCACGGACCGGAGGGTCCGCCAGGCACTCGCACCGTCGATCTTGGCCGCCTCCAGCACGTCACCGGGCAGCGACTGCAGGGCGCCGGTGCAGACGATGAACATGTAGGGGAAGCCCAGCCAGAGGTTGGTGATGAGGATCGCGGCGCGTGCTCCCCACGCGCTGCCCATCCAGTCGATGTCCAGGTGGGTGAGGTTGTTGATCAGCCCGAACTGCTGGTTGAACATCGACCCCCAGACCAGCGCGGACACGAACACCGGGACGGCGTAGGGCAGGATCAGCAGCGACCGGTAGATCCCGCGACCACGGATGCGGGCGTCGTTGAGCAGCAACGCGAGCAGCATCCCGAAGACGAACGTGGTCAGCACCGACAGCGCCGCGAACGCGACGTTCCAGATGAAGATCTTCAGGAAGCCACCGCGGATGGTGTCGTCGGTGAAGATCGTCTTGAAGTTGTCGAGACCGACGTTCTCCTTCCAGCCGACCGGAAGTGGCTGTCCCTCACCGCTTTTCGGCACCCACTGGGCGTCCTTGGCGACATACACCTGTTTGGTGGACGTGTCGGTGATCGTGTCGGCCTTCTTGTCCCACACCAGGGTCGGTTTGCCCTCGTACGCGGCGGCGAAGCCGCTGGCCTTGATGCCGCCGCCGTCCTTGGTCGGCACCGCGAACTGGCCGAGATCCTTGCGCTTGTTCGCCTGCAACAGGTTGAGCGTCGTGTATCCGTCGGCCTTGACGATCTTGCCCGCCTGCACGGTCACGGTGTCCTTGGCGAGAGGCTTCAGCCCGGACTTGTCACCGACATACGTCTGACCCTTCTCGTCGGTCAGCAGGAAGTAGAGGTCACCGGTGTTGATGTCCTGCCCCGCCTTGACGGCGACCGAGAGGGTGTATGTCGGCGAGCCCGCGACCTGCTGCACCGAGTAGGCGATGTCCTGCCGGGTCGCGTCCTCCTTGGAGGCGAGGTGCCCCTGACCGTAGTTGGTCAGCGACGTCGCGGCGGTGTAGACGATCGGCCAGACCTGCAACCCGACCAGGAGCACGACCCCGAAGAAGAGGTACTTGGCGGGTACGGCGCGGCGGGTGCCGTACACCAGCAGCCCGCACATCGCGACGAACGCGACACCGATCACCGCGAGCGTGTGTCCGGCGTCGGCCAGTTTGGTCGCGACGTAGAAGGCGAGGACGACGCCGAGGACGATCAGTCCCCATTTGGCGACGTGCGCCCACCACGGCGTGGTCACCGGCGGCAGGCCGGTCAGCGACTCCTCGCGGGTGGTTGTGGTTGCAGCCATGTGAACTCCGGACGGGTGCGGGGGACGGTGCGTATCTGTTGGGTTCGGTGGCCGCGACCCTGACACCAGGGTCGCGGCCACCGAAGTGCATCAGCCCTTGGCGATGTTCTTGACGATCTCCTGCTGGGCCTTGTCGAAGCGCGCCTTCGGCTGGCTCTTGCCGGAGACGACATCGGCCATGGCCTGGCCGAGCGGACCCCACACGGAGTTCATCGCGGGGATGTTCGGCATCAGCTTGCCGCCCTTGGCCGCGGCCGCCCACTTGGCGACGTCGGGGTCGGACTTGACGACGTCGTCATACGCGGCGGTGAGGGCCGGCGGGCGCTGGCCCACCTTGAAGAGCGTCTCCTGCGCGGACTTGGTGGTCAGGAAGCTGGTCACGAACGTCTGCGCGACGGTCGCGTTCTTGGCCTTGGAGGACACGAAGAACATCTGCACGCCGAGGAACGGCTGCATCGCGCCGCAACCGGCCACGGTCGGCAGCGGGTCGATGGAGTACTTGATCCCCGCCTTCTTGAAGGCCGGGATCGACCACGGGCCGGTGATCTCGAACGCGGTCTTCTTGGTGGCGAAGAGCGTGTCGGAGTTGGTGGAGTCGATGTTGGTCGACAGTGCGCCGACCTTGCCCAGGTTGGCCATCTCGGTCGCGCCCTTGATCGAGCCGGCGCTGCCCACCAGCACCTTGCTCGGGTCGTAGTCGCCGTTGGCCTTGGTGCCGAAGATGCCGCCACCGCACGCGGACAGGAACGGGTAGCCGTTGTAGGCGTTGCCGGTCTTGCCCACCTGGTCGGACAGGATGTTGGTGACCTTGCCGTCCTTCTTCAGCTTCTGGCCCATCGACACCAGCTCGTCCATGGTCTTGGGCGCGGTCGGGGCGAGCTCGGTGTTGCGGACGAGTGCAAGATTTTCCACGCCGTACGGCACGGCATACGTCTGGTTGTTGAACTTGGTGGCGGCGATCGCCTGCTTGTTGAAGCCGGAGGCGACGTTGGCCGGCAGCTGGACGGGCGCGATGGCGCCGTTGGCGACCAGCTCACCGGTCCAGTCGTTGGCGCCGACGATCACGTCCGGGGCCTGACCGGCCTTGAACGCGGTCTCGTACTGCCCGCGCACGTCGTTGGCGATCTGCACCGCCACCTTGATGCCGTTCGCCTTGCCGAATTGCGTTGCCAGCTGGCGGACGTAGGGCGCGGACGTGGCATCCGCCCAGATCACCAGGTCGGCGTTCTTGTCGCGCGACGGGTTCTTCGTGCTGACCTCGGTCGGGGCGGCGGCCGCGGTCGACTTGCTGCCACCGGTCGCGGCGGCGCTGGTGCCCGCGTCGGTGCCGGCTGCCGAGCTCTTGCTGCCACCCGAAGAGGACCCGCCGCATCCGGCGAGGGTGAGTGCCGTCGCGCTGGCGAGAGCGACGGCAAGGGTGCGCTTGATCATGGAATCTCCTTCAACGGATGTGATGCGCGTCATACGGCGTTGCTGAAGACTACAAGGCCTTGCAGGCTTTTGCAAGATCTTGCAGAGAACTTTCACCCACGTGATCCCGACGGCCGGCCGGTATGACGAGAACGTCGCCACGCGCCGGCGTATCCATCCGATCCCCGGACCGGTTATGGTGTGTCTGGCGTCACACGGCCAGTGTGGCGTCGAACCCCATTCACAACGGATCGTCCGGCACGTACCTGCCGGTGAAGGAGTTGCATCACCATGGCCACAGTCACCTATGACCAAGCCACCCGCGTTTATCCCGGCGCCGAAACCGCTTCCGTCGACAAGCTCAACATCGACATCCAGGACGGCGAGTTCTTGGTCCTCGTCGGCCCTTCCGGATCGGGAAAGTCCACCGCACTGCGCATGCTCGCCGGCCTCGAAGAGGTCAACGAGGGCCGCATCCTGATCGGCGACCGTGACGTCACCAACCTGTCCCCCAAGGACCGCGACGTCGCAATGGTCTTCCAGAACTACGCGCTGTACCCGCACATGTCGGTCGCCGACAACATGGGGTTCGCGCTCAAGATCGCCGGTGTGCCCAAGGCGGAGATCCGCAGCCGCGTCGAGGAGGCCGCGAAGATCCTCGACCTCGAGGGCTACCTGGACCGCAAGCCGAAGGCGCTCTCCGGTGGTCAGCGCCAGCGCGTCGCGATGGGCCGGGCGATCGTCCGCTCCCCGCAGGTCTTCCTGATGGACGAGCCGCTGTCCAACCTCGACGCCAAGTTGCGTGTCCAGACCCGCACCCAAATCGCTTCTCTGCAAAGGCGATTGGGTGTCACGACCGTCTACGTCACCCACGACCAGGTCGAGGCCATGACGATGGGCGACCGGGTCGCGGTCCTCAAGGACGGACTCCTGCAGCAGCTCGACACACCGCGCCGGATGTACGACCACCCCAACAACGTCTTCGTCGCGGGCTTCATCGGCTCCCCGGCGATGAACCTGCTGGAGGTGCCGATCACCGACGGCGGCGTGAAGCTCGGTTCGCTCGTCCACCCGGTCGACCGCAACAAGCTGGCCAAGGCCGAGACCACTGTCACCGTCGGCATCCGCCCCGAGGACCTGGAGCCGACCACCGAGGGCGGCATCCCGGTCGAGGTCGACGTGGTCGAGGAGCTCGGCGCCGACGCGTACATCTACGGCCGCACCACGATCGGCAACCAGCCGGGCGAGAAGCAGCTGGGCGGCTCCGAGGACGAGAAGCAGATCGTCGCCCGCGTGGACGGCCGCAACGTGCCGGACAAGGGGCAGACGATCAACTTCAAGCCCAAGGGCGACGGCGAGCACCTGCACCTGTTCCACCCGCAGACCGGGGAGCGCATCGAGTCCTGACCCGACCCGAGCCTGACGCGTCCCTCCGACCGACAGGCTCACCAACGCACCGACAGGCCCAGCAATTCCCCCGAATTGCTGGGCCTGTCGGTGCGTTGGAGCGGCGTTTCTGGGCCTGTCGGCATTGGGGGCGGTCCGGTCATGGGCGTCGGTATGGCGCGACGTCGCGCGCCGGGTGCGCCCCGCCATACCGGCGGAGGGGCAGAATGGGTGACGTGGCACTGGACATGACGACCGCCCGACCGTGGCCCGCGCTGCTCGACCTGCCGTGGCGCCTGCCGCTGGAGGAATGGCCCGAGGACCTGCTCGCCGCGCTGCCACGCGGCATCTCGCGGCACGTGGTGCGCTTCGTCCGACTGGAGGGCCGCGTCGTCGCGGTCAAGGAGATCAAGTCCGACATCGCCCGCCGCGAATACAACATGCTGCGCATGCTGCGCCGCCTCGACCAACCGGCGGTCGAGCCGATCGGTGTGGTCAGCGGGCGACTCACCAAGAGCGGCGAACCGCTCGACGCGTGCCTGCTCACCCGGCACCTGCAGTTCTCCCTCCCCTACCGCGCGATGCTCAGCCAGAGCCTGCGGCCGGAGACGGCGGCCCGGCTGATCGACGCGCTCGCCGTGTTGCTGGTGCGGTTGCACCTCATCGGCTTCTGGTGGGGCGACGTGTCACTGTCCAACGCGCTCTTCAAGCGCAGCGCCGGCGAGTTCGCGGCATACCTCGTCGACGCCGAAACCGGTGAGCTGCACGACAAACTCAGCAACGGGCAGCGGGAGCACGACCTGGACATCGCGCGGGTGAACATCGCCGGCGAGCTGATGGACCTGCAGGCCGGCGGGTTCGTCGACGAGACGCTCGACCCGATCGACGTCTCGGACCGGATCATCGAGCGCTACACGGTGCTGTGGAACGAACTCACCGCCGTCGAGCGCTTCAACGTCGGGGAGCGCTGGCGGGTCGACGAGCGGATCCGGCGGCTCAACTCGCTCGGTTTCGACGTCGGCGAGCTCGACATCACCACCGACTTCGACGGCGCGACCATCCAGATCCAGCCGAAAATCGTTGACGCCGGCCATCATTCGCGTCGGCTGCTGCGGCTGACCGGTCTGGACGTCGAGGACAACCAGGCCCGCCGGCTGCTCAACGACCTGGACTCCTACCGCGCCGCCCACGACCGGCAGAACGACGACGAGGAGCAGGTTGCGCACGACTGGCTGATGCACATCTACGAGCCGGTCACCCGCACCGCGCCGCCGGAGATGCGCCGCAAGATCGAGCCCGCCGAACTCTTCCACGAGGTGCTGGAGCACCGGTGGTACATGTCCGAGGCGGCACACCGCGACTTCCCCATCGAAGAGGCCGCGCGCGACTACATCGCCAAGGTGCTGCCCGCGAAACCGGACGACAGCGCGGTGGTCGGCGTCGACACCGAGGAGATGCCGGTGCGCGCGCGGACCTGACCGCCGGCTACGCCAGCGGCCTTCCCTCCGAGTCGTTGATCTTGCGCAGCAACAACAGGATGAAGTCGATCAACGACCAGACCCCGCACGCGCCGAGCGTGATCAACTTCACCACGCCGAGGCCGATCTGGCCGAGGTAGAACCGGTCGACACCGAGGTAACCGAGGAAGAACGACAGCAGCACCGCGGTCAGCCAGTCCTTGTCGGAGAAGATCCCCGGCACCTGCTTGGCCGGGAAGACCGCGCCCGACGCTGCGTCCCGGATCGGTGATTCGCCCTTGAGTGCGCCCGCAGCCGCCATCTGCGCCAGCTGCGAGTACGGCACCGGCCCCTGTTCCTGCCCCATGGTGAGCAGGTAGAACATCGGCTCGTTGCCCTTGGCGTACTGCGGCTGCCCGTACGGCGATTGGCCGTATTGCGGTTGCCCGTAGGGCTGTTGCGGCTGGCCATAGGGCTGTTGCGGTTGCTCGTATGGCGCCTGCTGCCCCTGGGGTGCCTGCTGGCCATACGGCGACTGCGGCTGGCCCTGCTGCGGCGGCTGCCCGTACGACGGTCCCGAGTAGTCACTCCCCGAGGACGCGCCGTCACCCTGCGGGGCGTCCTCGTTGCCGGGGTAGCTGCCGTTGAAGTTGCTCATGTCCTGCCCTCGATCGTCGCGGTTGCCCGAAACCCTAACCGCAGACCGCGGTTGTTCCGAAGAAGGCTCCGCCCTGCGGGCGGCGTGTCACTGCTCGCTGCGCAGCCGAGTGACCTCGTAGAGCGTCACCGACGCGGCGACGCCGGCGTTGAGCGACTCGACCGACGAACTCATCGGCACCGACACGATCTGGTCGCAGGTCTCGCGCACCAGACGCGACAGTCCCTTGCCCTCGGAACCGACGACGATCACCAGTGGTTCGGTCGCCAGCTGCAGACCGGGCAGCTCGACGTCGCCGTCCATGTCGAGGCCGATGACGAAGAAGCCGGCCTTGCGGAAGTCGGTGAGCGTGCGCGTCAGGTTGCCGGCCAGGGCCACCGGCACCCGGGCCGCGGCTCCGGCGGAGGTCTTCCACGCCGCGGCCGTCATACCTGCCGAACGGCGTTCGGGGACGATGACGCCGTGCCCGCCGAACGCGGCGACCGAGCGCAGGATCGCGCCGAGGTTGCGCGGGTCGGTGATGCCGTCCAGCGCCACGACCAGCTGCGTGCCGGGTGCCTCGGGGTTGAGCAGGTCGTCCGGGTGCGCGTACTCGTACGGCGGCACCTGCAGCGCCAGCCCCTGGTGGGGTGTCCCGTCGGCGAGCCGGTCGAGCTCGGGACGTTGCGCCTCCATGATCGGGATGACCCGGTCGGCAGCGAGTTTCAGCGACTCCTTGACGCGTTCGTCCGCATCGATGCGGCCGGCGACGTACAGCGCGGTCGCGGGTATGCCGACGCGCAGCGCCTCGAGCACCGAGTTGCGGCCGACGATCAGCTCACCGGACGGCTTGGCGTTCTTGGACGGCCGGCGCGGGGCCGACTTCTGCCCTGCGTCCGTCTTGCGAGCTGCCTTGTAGGCCTTGTGATTCGGGCGATCGCTCGCCTTCGGTGTCGGGCCCTTGCCCTCCAGCGAACGGCGCCGGTGACCGCCGGTGCCGACGGTCGCGCCCTTCTTGGAGTTGCCCTTGCGGATCGCCCCACGGCGGCTTGAATTGCCAGGCACGCTCAGTCCTCCGGTTCGTCTTGTGGCTTGCCCGTCACCGTCCACCGCGCACCGTCCGGCGAGTCCTCCACTGCGATGCCGGCGGCGGTGAGCTGGTCACGGATCCGGTCGGCGGTGGCGAAGTCACGCTCCTTGCGGGCGTGCGCTCGGGCCTCGATCAACGTCTCGACCAGTGCTTCCAGGGCGTCCGCCGTCGCACTGTCCCCACCCGAACTCCATTGTGGGGCAAGCGGGTTCACGCCGAGAACCTCGGTCATGGCGACCACCTGCGCCGCGACTTCCGCGGCCCGGTCCGGGTCGCCCTCGTCGAGTGCGATGTTGCCCTCCCGGATGTGGTCGAAGACCACGGCGAGTGCACCGGACACGTTGAGGTCGTCGTCCATCGCCTCCGCGAACTCCGTCGGTATGGCGCCGTCGGCCGCGACCCCGTCCGGCAGGGCCCGGCCGAGGAAGCCCTCGATGCGCTCGACCGCGGCGGCCGCCTCGTCGAGCGAACCGCGCTGGTATTCGATCGTCGACCGGTAGTGCACTGCGCTCAGGTAGTAGCGCAGCACCAGCGGCCGGACCGTCTTGGTCAACTCGAGCACCGCGAGGCTGTTGCCGAGCGACTTGCTCATCTTGTCGCCGGCGATGGTGACCCAGTTGTTGTGCATCCAGTAACGCGCGAACCCGAGTCCGGCGCCACGGGATTGGGCCTGCTCGTTCTCATGGTGCGGGAAGCGCAGATCGATGCCGCCGCCGTGGATGTCGAAGGTGTCGCCCAGCCAGCGGCGGGCCATCGCGGAGCACTCCAGGTGCCACCCTGGCCGACCGTGCCCCCACGGCGTCGGCCAGGACGCGGTGCCGGGCTCGCCCGCCTTGGCGCCCTTCCAGAGCGCGAAGTCGCGCGGGTCGCGCTTGCCGCGCGGGTCGGCGTCGGCCGCCGACTCCATGTCGTCGATCTTCTGCCGGGTCAGCTGGCCGTACTCGGGCCACGACCGGACGTCGAAGTAGACGTCGCCGGAGCCGTCCTCGGCCGGGTACGCGTGGCCCTTGTCGATGAGCAACTGCATCAGCTCGACCATGTCGGTGACGTGCCCGGTCGCGCGCGGCTCGTAGCTGGGCCGCAGCACCCCGAGCCTGTCGAGCGCGTCGTTGGTCTCGCGCTCGAAGTCGTAGGACCACTCGTTCCACGGCACGTCGTGCTCGGCGGACTTGGCCAGGATCTTGTCGTCGATGTCCGTGACGTTGCGCACCAGCGTCACGTCATACCCGTGCCCGGTGGTGAGCCAGCGACGCAGGATGTCAAAGGCGACGGCGAAGCGGACGTGCCCGATGTGCGGCGCGCCCTGCGTGGTGAGCCCACAGATGTAGATGCCGACATGTCCCTCGCGCAACGGCTCGAAGGGCCGTTGCGTCCCGGTCGCGGTGTCGAATATCTGCAAAGTCACGCAGGCGAGTTTATCTGCCGCGAGCCGCTCCCCGAACCACGCGCCCGGTCAGCGCCCCCGGTCGATCCAGACACGCGCGGGCTGACCGGTCATCCAGACACGCGCGGGTTGAGTAGAGCCGGAGGAGCGCAGCGGGGGAAGGCTCGTATCGAAACCGCGCCCGGTCAGTGGCCGCGGTCGATCCACTCCTGCAGGTGCGGCGCCTCCGCGCCGACGGACGTGTCGTCGCCGTGGCCGGTGTGTACGACGGTCTCCGGCGGCAGCGTGAGCAGCTTCTCGCGGATGGACTCGATGATGGTGCCGAAGTCGCTGAACGACCGCCCGGTCGCGCCCGGTCCGCCGTTGAACAGCGTGTCGCCGCTGAACAGCACGCCCTGCGCCTCGAGCAGGAAGCAGCAGGCACCCGGCGAATGTCCCGGCGTGTGCAGGACTTTCAGCTGCGCGCCGCCCACCTCGATGACTTGACCGTCGACGAGTTCGCCGTCCGGCGGCTCACTGATCTCGCGGTCCCACAGCATCCGGTCACCGTCGTGGATCAGCACCTGGGCCTTCGGGTTGAGCTCGATCAGGTCGCCCACGGCGTCGATGTGGTCGTCGTGTCCGTGCGTGCACAGGATGTGGGTGAGCGTGCGCCCACCGACGGCCTGGTGGATGGCTGTCGCGTCGTGTGCCGCGTCGATGACGACGCATTCGTCGTCGTCGCCGACGATCCAGACGTTGTTGTCGACCTCCCACGTCCCGCCGTCCAGGCTGAACGTGCCGGACGTCACCACCTTGTCGATGCGTATGTCGCTCACCGGGATTCCTCTCGTTGCTGCCAATCTCCAGCCTATCGACCACTTGGACGCGGAACCGCGGCCGTCCGGAGCTCGTCGACAGAAGACATCGTGCCGCAGCACTGCGGCGGAATGGAGAGCCATGACCGACCTGACCAGACGCGCCCTGCTCGGCGGTGGCCTCGGCGCTGCCGCGCTGGCCGCCGAGACGACGCTGTCCGCCGCGCCCGCCTTCGCGCACCCGGCGAAGTACAACGAGTACTACCGCTATTTCAAGGTCGGCCCGCGCGGGTATCCGATGCACGACACACCCTGGGCGCCACAGGGATTGACCAACTGGGGACGCGACCGGCTGATCATCAGCTACTACGACGCGCGGTACGAGGGCGGGGACTGGACAAAGCGCGCCAAGAGCCGGATCGTCATCGTGCACCGGGCCAGCCTGAAGCCGATCAAGACGCTGATCCTCAACACCCAGCGCCACGTCGGTGGACTCGCCACCACGAACCACTTCTTCTGGGTGTCGATGGACGGCCGGCTCATCCGCTATCCGATCTCCCGGCTCGGCGCGCCGAGTGGGACGCTGATCCACGCCGATCACGAGGCCGACATCAAGAGCAAGGCGTCCTACGCGTTCGGGCAGGGCGAGAACGTCTGGGTCGGCACCAGCACCCAGTCGCAGCGCTCCACCATGTACCGCTACTCGGTGTCGAGCGGCGGCGGGCTCACCCGCCGCGAGGCGCTGACGACTCCGCCGCGCGTCCAGGGCGTCGCGGTCGTGGGCAACCGGATCGTGTGGTCGACATCGTGGGGCACCAAGGACAGCAGGCTGGTCGTCTGGCCGCGGCACGTGCACTACAACGGCGCCGCGAGCATCGGTAACTGGATCACCTGCCCACCGCGTTCCGAGGGCCTCGCCTACGCCAACGGCCACCTGCACCTGATCTACGAGTCGAGCGCGGACCGTTTCCGGGCCGGCACCCCGCACGTCATCCGTAGCATCCACCACGGCACGATGCCGTCGCTCAACGGTTGATCATTCGATCTGTATGACGAGCGCGGTCGCAATGGCCGCGACGCCTTCCCCCCGGCCGGTGAGGCCGAGGCCTTCGGTCGTGGTGCCGGCGACCGAGACCGGCGCACCACCCAGCGCTTCGGACAGCGTCGCCTGCGCCTCGTCGCGGCGCTTGCCGATCTTGGGCCTGCCCGCGATGACCTGCACAGCGACGTTGCCGATGGTGAAACCGTTGTCGGACAGGATCTTTCGAGCCTCGCCCAGCAAGCGGGCACCCGATGCGCCGGCGATCTCGGGACGGTCGACGCCGAAGTGCGCGCCGAGGTCGCCGAGGCCCGCCGCGGAAAAGAGCGCGTCACACATGGCGTGCGCCGCGACGTCGCCGTCGCTGTGCCCTTCGACGCCGCGCTCCCCCGGCCACTGCAGACCCGCCAGCCAGAGCGGGCGGTCGTCGGTCGCGTAGGCGTGCACGTCGACGCCGATGCCGGTGCGCGGAAGGTTCATGAGTCGCTCCTCATCCGGTCGATCACGGTCTCGGCCAGTTGCTCAGGGGTGGCGGAGGCGCTGTCGAGCCGCAGATCCGGGCCCCACAGGTGATATTCGCGGTCGAGCACCTGCTGCCAGGTCGGCACCGTCAGGCCGGGTATGTCGGAAACCCGTTCGCTGACACGGGATTCGTGCAGCGCAGCGTCCGAGCACTCCAACTCGACCTCCAGCACGCGGGCGCCGTGCCGGGCGGCGACGTCGCGCCACCACTGTCGTGTCTCGGGCACCGGGTTGACCGTGTCGGCGACCACGGACAGGCCCAGCGCGAGCTGATCGCCGGCCACGCGGAAGGCCACGGCATACCCCTCGGGGCCGCTGATGCGCTTCGCGAAGCCGGTGTGCACCAGGGTGGCTTCGATGGTGTCGACACGTATGTGCACCACCGGGATCCGCCGGGCGAGGGCCCGCGCGAGGGTGGTCTTGCCGGCGCCCGGCAGGCCACCAAGGATGATCAGGGTTGGCGTAGCGTTCGGTCTCGATACACCTCCACCGCTTCGCTCCTCCGGCACTCGACCCGCAGATGCGGCCAGGAGACGCTCGGCCGCTGCGATGTCCGGGGGCAGGGTGATCTTCAGCGCCAGCGGATCGCCGTCGATGACCTGCACCGTGCCGCCGGAGCGCTCGATCAGCATCGCGTCGTCGGTCGCCGCACCCCCTCGGGCGTGCGCGGCCACCAGCGCGGCGCGGCGGAAACCCTGTGGCGTCTGGACCGCACGCAGCGTCCACCGATCCGGGGTGGCGACGACCCGGCCGTCGACGCCGACCTGCTTGATCGTGTCGCTGACCGGCAGCCCGGGCACGACACCGTCGGCACCGGCGGCGACCGCGTCGGCCACCGCGTCGAAGAGTGACGGCGGCGCCAACGCGCGGGCCGCGTCGTGGACCAGCACGATGTCGACTGCGGGCGGTAGTGCGGCCAGGCCGGCGGCGACCGAGTCGGTGCGTTCGGCCCCACCGGGGACCACCGTGACGCCGGGTAGCAGGTCCTGGAACTCCGTCAGGTGGGTGGCGGGTGCGACCACGACGATGGCGGGGCCGGCGCCGGGTTTCGATACGGCCTCCGCAGGCTCCGGCCTACTCAACCCGCAAGAACCCGCCTCCGCAGGCTCCGGCCTACCCCTCGATACAGCCTCCGCAGGCTCCGGCCTGCTCAGGGCGGCGCTCACTCCGGCACGGGCGACGGCGTGCTCGACCAGCGTGCGGCCGCCGATGCGGACGAGCGCCTTCGGCATACCGGCGCCCAGCCGCACCCCCATCCCGGCGGCCACGACGACAACGCCCACGGCAGAAGAGCCGTGGGCGTTGTCAGCGGATGTGTGGTTCAGGAGGCGAGCACCTCGTCGAGGGTGGCCTCCGCCTTGTCCTCGTTGGTGTGCTCGGCGAGCGCCAGCTCGGACACCAGGATCTGCCGTGCCTTGGCGAGCATGCGCTTCTCACCTGCGGAAAGACCGCGATCCTGGTCACGACGCCACAGGTCGCGGACGACCTCGGCGACCTTGATGACGTCACCGGACGCGAGCTTCTCCAGGTTGGCCTTGTAGCGACGCGACCAGTTGGTCGGCTCCTCGGTGTGGTCCGCGCGCAGCACCTCGAAGACGTGGTCGAGGCCCTCCTTGCTGACGACGTCACGCACCCCGACCAGGTCGCAGTTCTCGGCCGGAACCTCGATCTTCAGATCGCCCTGGGCGACCTTGAGAACCAGGTACTGCTTGTCCTCTCCCTTGATCTTGCGGACCTTGATCTCTTCGATGAGGGCCGCTCCGTGATGCGGGTAAACGACCGTCTCGCCGACCTTGAAAACCATGTGTTGTTTTCCCCTTTCGCGACATTCAGAATATCACGAGTTGTGCAGGTCACATAAACGTTTCCGCAGGTCAGCGCCTTGCACAGGCGTCCAAGGGAGTCTTGACAAGCGGCGTTCGGCATGCTCCGCGCGCGCGAGATCTGATTGTCGGAGACCGGGCGGGCGACATACCGCTCGAGACTCCCGGTCCTGCCCGGTCGAAAGCTGCGCAGCGGGACCGATAGGCTGCGCGTGTGACGCGACGACTGTCTTCCCGACTCAATCCGGTGTCCCGGCCCGCCATTGGCGCACTGGCCCTGGCAGCGACCGCGACGACGCTGAGCGGTTGCATGTACCTCTCGCCGGCGCAGACGACCAAGAGCTACGACGCCGCCGACGGCACCAACCAGACGCTCGGCGACGTGCAGCTGCAGAACCTGCTGGTCGTCACCAGCGCGAAGGGACAGCAGGGCCAGCTGGAGGGCCTCGCGGTCAACAACGGCCAGTCGTCGGTCAAGCTCACCATCAAGGCGGGCTCGGCCTCGACCAAGCTGACGATCCCGCCGGCGACCGCGGTCCGGCTGGACGGCAAGCGGTCCGGTGACGACACCGCGACCGTCTCACCCGTGACGGTGGCCTCGGTCGCCGCCGCACCGGGTGGCTACCAGAACATCAGCTTCAGCACCCCGGCCAACGGCACGACCGACGTCCAGGTGCCGGTCCTGCTCGACCAGTACCCCTACGGGACGGCGAGCGAAGCGCACCCGTCATACACCCCGCCGCCGGACACCGAGACGCACGAGCCGCCGGCCTGATCGGCGCCCCGCACGACACGATCGGCCCCTGACACGCGTTGTCAGGGGCCGATCTCTGTATGCCGTCCGCGTCAGGGGGTCTCGAACTTGTAGCCCAGACCGCGCACGGTGACGATGAACCGCGGGTCGCCCGGATCGGGCTCGATCTTGGCACGCAGCCGCTTGATGTGCACGTCCAGCGTCTTGGTGTCCCCGACGTAGTCGCTGCCCCAGATGCGGTCGATCAGCTGGGAGCGGGTCAGCACCCGGCCGGTGTTGCGCAACAGCAGCTCGAGCAGCTCGAACTCCTTCAACGGCAACGCCGCCGGCTGCCCGTCGACCACGACCGTGTGCCGCTCGACGTCCATCCGGACCGGCCCGCCCTCGAGCGTCGCCGGGAGCAACTCCTCGGCCTCCTGACCGCGCCGCAGCACCGCCTTGACCCGGGCCAGCAGCTCCCGCGCCGAATAGGGTTTGGTGACGTAGTCGTCGGCCCCGATCTCCAGGCCGACGACCTTGTCGACCTCGCTGTCCTTGGCGGTGAGCATGATGACCGGCACGTTCGACTTCTGCCGCAGCACCCGGCACACCTCGATGCCGGACATACCCGGCAGCATCAGGTCGAGCAGCACCAGATCCGCTCCGGTGCGGTCGAATTCGAGCAGTGCGTCGGGGCCGGTCTCGGCGAGCGCGACGTCATACCCCTCCTTGCCGAGCATGTAGGTGAGCGGGTCCGAGATGGACACTTCGTCCTCGACGACGAGGATGCGCGTCATGGGGTGACCTTCCGTGTTGTGTCAGGTATGGCGGGGGTGGTTGGCGAAGCAGCGGGCAGCCGCATGGTGAACGTGGATCCCTGGCCCTCCTCGGACCAGACGGTGACCTCGCCGCCGTGGTTGGCGCAGACGTGCTTGACGATCGCCAGGCCGAGTCCGGTGCCTCCGGTGCGTCGGGAGCGGGCGGCGTCGACCCGGTAGAAGCGTTCGAAGATCCGGTCCAGCTCGCCGGCGGGTATGCCGGAGCCCTGGTCCTTGACGACCACCGAGACGAGGTCGGCGTCGCTGCGCACCGTGACGCTCACCTGCGTGTCGTTGTCGGAGTAGTTGACGGCGTTCTCGACGAGGTTGCGGATCGCGGTCGTGACGAGATTCTCGTCGCCATACACCTTGGCCTGTGCGGCGAAGCTGGTGAGGATCCGAATCCCCTTGTCCTCAGCGAGAAGTCGCACGTGCTCGACGGCGTCCTGTGCACAGCCGACGACGTCCACCAGCACCGGGTCGTCCAGGGTGTCGCCGACCTGCAGCCGCGACAGCTGGACGATCTCCTGCACGAGGCGACCCAGCCGGATCGTCTCGACCTGCATGCGGCCGGCGAAGCGGTGCACGGCCTCGCTGTCGTCCCTGGCCTCGTCGACGGCCTCGGCGAGCAGGGTCAGCCCGCTGACCGGGGTCTTCAGCTCGTGCGACACGTTGACGACGAAGTCGCGGCGGATGTCCTCGACCCGCTGCGCCTGGGTGCGGTCCTCGATGAGCAGCAGCACGTGGCGGTCGCTGAGCGGGGCGACGCGGACACCGAGTGCCAGGTGGGCACCACCGAGCGGGCCCCGCGCGACCTCGAGCTCGACCTCCCGGGACTCGGCTTCGCGGCGCACTTCGCGCACCAGGTCGAGCATCGCGGGGTGCGACACCTCCGACGCGCGGACCAGCCCCAGCGCGCCGGCGGTCGGGGCCGACCACACGACCTGGTCGGACGCGTCGACGACGATCACGGTCGAGTGCAGCACCCGGAGCACGTCGATCACCGCCGGGGTCAGCGGAGAGGTCTGCGGGACGGTCTCGCGCGCTTCGGGACGTCGGTGGCGGCGCACCACGAGACCGGCCACGAAGCCCACGACGAGGGCGATCACCGCGGCGACAACTGCGACCATCACGGCGCCCAATGTACGCACCCCGGACACCCGTTTTTCACCTCAGCGGTCCTGTATGCCGACTGTCCGATGAGCGTTAATGTGTGCGTCTCCTGTTGTTCACCCGGCGCAGCGACCCTTCAACCGGAACAACCGGGACCGACCCACGACAGCAAGGGATGCACATGCGCGACGCTTTCCACGACGACCTCGACAAGGTGTCGGACGACCTCGTGGAGATGACCACGATGGTCGGGGCCGCGATGCAACGCGCCACCAGGGCGCTGCTGGACGCCGATCTCTCCGCGGCCGAGAGCGTGATCGCGGCCGACGACGACATCGACGCCCTGCGCCGCGAGGTGGACGACCGGGCGGTCGACCTGCTGGCCCGGCAGCAGCCGGTCGCCACCGACCTGCGGATGGTCGTCACCGCGATGCACATGGCCAGCGACATCGAACGGATGGGCGACCTGGCGCGCCACGTGGCGAAGGCGGCCCGGCGGCGTTATCCGGACGGTGCCGTGCCTGCGGAGCTGCACGGCACGATCGATCGGATGGCGCAGGTGGCCGATCGGCTGGTCAAGGCGACCGGGCAGGCGATCGCCGCCAAGGACGTGCAGGGCGCGGTGGAGATCGGCCGGATCGACGACGAGATGGACGATCTGCACCGGGCGATCTTCGCCGAGCTGCTCGGGCACAGCTGGGACCACGGCACCGAGGCCGCGGTCGACACCACGTTGATCAGCCGCTACTACGAGCGGTTCGGCGATCACGCGGTCGCCGTCGCCGGACGGATCGTCTACCTGGTCACCGGCCGCTACGGCAGCAGCGCGGAGGGCCTGTCGCGCCGCTGACACGCCCCTCCCCCTGCCGCCCGTCCCCCGTCCCCCGGCGCTTTCCCCCGCGCCCGCCCCCCGGCGCTTCTCTCGCGCCGCCCGTCCCGCGGCGCTTCCCCCTTGCCGAGAGGCCCCGCAACGACCGAGAGGCCCAGCAACGACCGAGAGGCTCAGTTGATCGGGCCAAAATCGGCCACCTCGGCCGGGATCAACTGAGCCTCTCGGAAATTAGTGAGCCTCTCGGCAATTAGTGCGCCCCTGGGTGATTAGTGGGCCTCTCGGTCAGCGGCCCTGGTTGGCCACGGCCTCCGCAGCGGCCTTCGCCGCCACCGGGTCGAGGTATTCACCGCCGGGAACGGTGGGCCGCAGTTCGTCGTCGAGCCGGTAGAGCAGCGGCTGGCCGGTGGGGATGTTCAGGCCGGCGATGTCGTCGTCGCTGATGTTGTCCAGGTGCTTGACCAGGGCGCGCAGCGAGTTGCCGTGCGCCGCCACCAGCACCGTCCGGCCGTCCTTCAGGTCGGGCACGATCGCCTGCTCCCAGTAGGGCAGGAACCGCGCCACGACGTCCTTGAGGCATTCGGTGCGGGGCAGTTCGTCACCGAGGTCGGCATACCGCACGTCGGCGTCCTGGCTGTATTCGCTGCCGGCCTCGATCGGCGGCGGCGGCACGTCGAACGACCGGCGCCAGGTCATGAACTGCTCCTCGCCGAACTCCGCCAGCGTCGCCTTCTTGTCCTTGCCCTGCAGGGCGCCATAGTGCCGCTCGTTGAGCCGCCAGCTGCGCCGCACCGGGATCCAGTGCCGGTCGGCGGTGTCCAGCGCGATCGCCGCCGTCGTGATCGCGCGGCGCAACAGGGAGGTGTGCACCACGTCGGGCAGCAGGCCGCCCTCGACCAGCAACTCACCGCCGTGCACCGCCTCGGCCCGCCCGCTCTCGCTCAACGGGACATCGACCCAGCCGGTGAAGAGGTTCTTGGCGTTCCACTCGGACTCGCCGTGACGAAGCAACACAAGGGTGTAGGTCATGGCGCCATCCTATTCAGCGGCGGCTGCGTCCTCGCCGTGGTCCAGCAGGTGGCGGAACGCCTCCAGGTTGCGTGTCGACTCGCCCCGGCTGATCCGCCAGTCCCACTCCTTCTGCATCGAGGTGCGGAAACCGATCACCAGCAGCTCGTTGAAGATCTCGTCGGACGCCTCGAGCACCGTCCCCAGCAGCGTGTCGAGGTATGCCGTGTCGACGGCCGCCACCGGTGTGCGGCTGATCACGAAGACGTCGCCGTGCTCGTCGGTCGCGTAGGCGATGCCGGGACGGCGCAGGTTGCGTCGCAGCAGGAACCGGTAGAACTCGGTCTCGTTCTCGTCGGGGTGTCGTATGACGAACGCCGTCGCCGTCAACGAGTGTTCACCGACCAGCAGTGACACGACGGTCTTGAGCTTGCGCTCCCCCGGCAGCGTCACGACGAATTCGCCGTCCCGTGCCCCGAGCTCCCACTCGACCTCGGCGTCCTTCAGGTAGTCCTCGACCACCTGTCGGGTGTCTGCCATCTCAGTGCTCCTTCGACGCGGGCGCGGGTTACGGGATCGGTGCGGTCGGGAGGTCGGCGAAGTTCGGCAGGTGCAGCTCCGCCACCACTCCGTCGACCTTCGTGCGGCACGCGTGTTGGTAGACGTCGAGCAACTGGTTGGAGGTTGCGTCCCAGCCGAACGCCGCGGCGTGCTCGATCGCCTTGTGCGACAACTCTTCCCGGCCCGTGCGGTCGTCGAGCAGCCGCGCGACGGCCGTCGCCCAGTCATCCGGCTCATGGCCGTCGACGAGCCGGCCCGCGCTGCCAACGGCATCCGGCAGCCCGCCGACGTTTGCTGCCACGACCGGCGTGCCGCAGGCTTCCGACTCCAGGGCGACCAGTCCGAACGACTCCGAATAGGACGGAACCGCAAGCAGATCCGCGGCGCGGTACCACTGCACCAGCTCCTCCCTGTCGACGGGCGGGACGAACTGCACCACATCGGCGATGCCCAGCTCGCGGGCCAGCTGCTGCAGACCGCGTGGCCGCTCCAGCCCGGTGCCGCTCGGGCCGCCGAGCACGGCCACCACCAGCTTCTCGCGCCGTTCCGGCTCGCGCTCGAGCAGCCGGGCAACGGCACGCAGCAGCACGTCCGGTGCCTTCAACGGCTGGATCCGCCCGACGAAGAGCACCACCTGCGCGTCGGCCGGCAGGCACGTTGCAGCGCGGGCGGCCGCCTTGTCGCCGGGCGTGAACTTCGCCAGATCGACGCCTGGAGAGACGATTTCGACGAGCGCCGGGTCGGCGTCATACAGCTCGACGAGCTCGTGGGCCTCCCGCGGTGTGTTGGCGACGAGCAGGCTGGCCGCGCGCACGACCTGCTCCTCGCCGATCTCCCGCCCGCCCGGTTCGGGCCGGTCGCCGTCGGCGAGCGAGGCGTTCTTGACGCGCGCCATCGTGTGCATGGTGTGCACGAGCGGCACGTCCCAGCGGTCGGCCGCCAGCCAGCCGACCTGGCCGCTCAGCCAGTAGTGCGAGTGCACCAGGTCGTAGTGCCCTTCCGGGCTGTGCGCGACGTGCCGCATCACGCCGGCGGCGAAGGCGCACAGCTGACCGGGCAGGTCGTTCTTGGCCAGCCCCTCATAGGGTCCGGCGTCGATGTGGCGCACCAGCACACCGGGTGCCAACTGGACCGTCTCGGCGAGCGCCGCGGAGGTGCGACGGGTGAAGATCTCGACCTCGATCCCCATGCGACCCAGGCGCTTCGCCGTCTCGACGACGTAGACGTTGAGTCCGCCGGCATCGCCGGTGCCGGGCTGATCCAGCGGCGAGGTGTGCACACTGATCATTGCCACGCGGTGCACAGGACACGGCTGGCACGGGGTAGTCGTCACCCGGCCAGTGTCCCACCCGGGCCGTGCGGACGCCCTCCGTGGGCGGCTCTCGGGCGGGGCCTCCCCTACGCTGTGCCGGTGCGTGCGGACCGTCCGGTGGGAACGATCACGCGTGGCACGACGGCACCGAACCGGCTGCGCCGGTGCGACCGGTGGCTCGTGGCCACGCAGGGGTGGCGGCTGCGTCGCCCGGTCGAACCCCCGACCGTGGTCGACCTCGGGTACGGTGCGGCACCGGTCACCGCCGTGGAGCTGCGCGACCGGATCCGCACCGTCCGCCCGGATGCCCGGGTGGTCGGCATCGAGATCGACCCCGCCCGGGTTGCGGCCGCCCAGGAAGTCGCAGGTGACGGGCTGTCCTTCGTGCGTGGCGGGTTCGAGGTACCGGTGCCCGGTCGGGTCACCGTGGTCCGTGCGTTCAACGTGCTGCGGCAGTATGACGAGGCGCAGGTGTCCGGGGCGTGGCGTCGCCTCCAGGACCGGCTGACCACCGACGGGCTGATCATCGACGGCACCTGCAACGAGATCGGCCGGGTGATGACCTGGGTCGCACTCGATGCGGCAGGCCCGGTGTCGCTCAGCCTGTCGCTGCGGCTGCGCGACCTGGCCACGCCGGCGGTCGTGGCCGAACGGTTGCCGAAGGCGCTGATCCACCGCAACGTGCCCAGTGAGCGGATCCACGCGTTCCTGCAGGCGCTCGATCACGCGTGGGCGAAGGCGGGACCGCACGCGTCATACGGCGCCCGGCAGCGTTTCGTGACGGCAGCCGCCACGCTCCGCGGCGACGGCTGGCCGCTGCTGGACCGGCCCGCCCGGTGGCGACTGGGCGAACTCACGGTGGCCTGGGACGCCGTCGCACCCCGCTGAACGCGGCGATTCCCGTCCCCAACCACCGACCGTCGGCACCAAGGGTCGCCCACCGACCCCAAACCCGTCCCCAACCACCGACCGTCGGCACCACGGGACGCCCACCGACCCCAAACCCGTCCCCAACCACCGACCGTCGGCACCACGGGACGCCCACCGACCCCAGAATCCGCCGCTCCCGGAAAGTCCTTTCCGGTCCGCGAGCGCATTACCGTGAAACGCATGCGTACTCCAGGGGACTGCGCCCGTCTTCGGGCCCTGGGTCATGTAGAGCTCCTCAAGGGATCCACACCGTTACCGCTGAGTCAGTTGGAGCGGTCGTTGCTCGCCCGGGTCGCCCTGTGCCCGCCCGGCGGCTCGGCCACGACCGACTCGCTGGTGCCGTGGATCTGGGGAGACGACCCACCGTCGTCCGCGCGCAACCGCGTGCAGGCGCTCGTGTCCGGCCTGCGCCGCAAGGGTGGCGGGCTGTCGTTGATCGAGACCACCAAGACCGGGTACCGCCTCGCCGACTGTGTGGGATCGGACTACGCCGAATGGCGGGCCCTGGTCGACGCCGAGGCGTCCGGTGCGGACCGCTGGGTCGCGCTGAGCACCGCCACCGATCTCTTCGACGGGCCGGCGCTGCTCAACATCCCCGTCACCGAGGACGTGCACCTCGCCCAGGAGACTCTGGCCGGTGAGCGGCTCGCGGCGCTGGAGGAGTGCAACGAACTCGCCCTCCAACTCGGCGAATTCCGTGGTTTGGCAACCCGGTTGACGTCTCTCGTGCAGGACCAGCCGTTCCATGAGACGTTCGCGGCGCAGCTGATGCGGGTGCTCGCGGCGACCGGCCGTCAGGAGGAGGCGCTGCGGGTCTACCGCGACATCTACCGCAGGCTGGACGACGAGTTGGGGGTGCAGCCCTCGGAGGTGCTGCGGGCAGCGCACGAGCAGGTGCTCAACGGCCCCGTCACCGCGCCGGCCCGCCCGGCGGCACCAGCCACCCCACCGCCTGCCGCCGCACCCGAGGCCGAGCCGGCACCGGCTGACACGGCGGCCGCGCCCACCGGCTCCGCCGGGGTCTCCCAGCTCCCGGTGCCGCGCACCCTCCCCCGCGACCCGTCGCACTTCGTCGGACGCGACGCCGAGACCAATCAGATCCGGCTGGCCGCCGCGAGCGCCACCGACGAGGCGGTCGTGGTCGCGGTCACCGGGCTGACCGGGGTCGGCAAGACCGCGCTCGCGATCCGCGCGGCGCGCCAGGTGCAGGAGCGTTTCCCGGACGGCACCTTGTATGCCGATCTGGGCAGCAACGGGACCCTCGACACGGCCAACATCCTCGGGTCCTTCCTGCGGCTGCTCGGTGTGCGTACCCGTGCGATCCCGGAGGACGCGGCCGCCCGCACCGGCCTGTTCCGGTCCATCCTGGAGACCCGCCGGGTCCTCACCGTGATCGACAACCTGCCCGTCGTCACCCCGGACGTCGCCGAGTCGTTGGAGCAGGTCCTGCCCGCGTCCGCCGGCTCCCTTGCGATCGTCACCGCTCGCGGGATGGACCCGGAGGTGGCCGACTGGACGTCGATCCGGTTGCGGTCGTTGCAGATCGACGACGCCCGCACCCTGCTCGCCGCGCTCATCGGCGAGGAGCGCGTCGCCGCGGATCCCGACGGCGCCACCGCGTTGCTCAACGCGACCGGGCGACTGCCCCTCGCCATCCGGCTGGTCGCCGGCCGGCTGTCCCACCGCCCGGATCGTCGCTTCGCCCCGATGGCCGAGCGGTTGTGCTCCAACTCCGGCGGTCGCGACGCCCTCGACGGCCTGCGCAAGAGCGTCCAGCTGGTGTGGGAGCGGCTCACCGAGGACGACCAGCATGCGATCGCGCTGCTCGCGCACCTGCCGCTCACAGGGGTGAGCGGCTGGATGCCGGGCGCCATACTCCACGACGAGGACGCCGGCGACGACCTCGTCGAGATGCTGCTCGCGACCAACCTGGTGGAGCCGGTCGAACGCGACAACGAATGCACGATCTACCGGCTGCACGACCTGGTCGCGCAGTTCGCCCGCACCCACCATCCGATCGACGACGCCGAAACTGCTGCTGCGACAAAGGATCTGGGTCGCGAGCTGCTCCGGCGCGCCTGCAGCTTCCACGACTCCTTCCATCGGCGCTTCGTGCCCGCGCCACCGCCGATGCCCGACGACGATGCCGCGCCGCTGCCCACCGCCGACGTCGCGGTCACCAGGGCCTTCTTCCGCGCCGACGGTAGGGCCATGCTAGCCGTCGCCGAGGCGGTGCTCGACTCCACGCCCGAGCTGTCCTGGCGGCTGCTCGTGGCAGCGGCCAATGCGCAGCACACGTTCGCCGGGCACAGCGGGTGGCTCGACGTCGCGTCGCAGGTGCGCACGCAGCTGGACTCGGCCTCCACCGACCAGCAGCTCGGCCGTGCCCTGCTCCAGCTCGCCGAGGCCTGGCACCGCCAGGACCTGCGGTCCCAGTCGCGTGAAGCGCTCAGGGCGGCCGGCAGTGCGCGAAAAGCGTTGACGCTGTTGGGCGCCAACCACGCGGCGGCCGCCGCCGACATCGTCACCGCGCAGGCCGCGCTGTCGCTGGGCAGGCGCTCCCTGGTGGAGGCCGCGCTGGAACGCGCCGAAGGACTGCTGCACGACGCCGCCGACCCGACGTATGCCGGCTGGGCGAGCACCGTGCGCGGTGTCATGCTCAACGACTACGACGAACTCGGCTCAGCCGAACACGAACTGATGCGCACCCGTGAGTTGCTCGCCGACGGCGGCGACCGGATCGCCTACGCGACGGCGACGATCGAACTGGCGCGGGTCACCTGGCGCCAGCACCACCTCGGCTCGGTCAACGTGCTGCTCACCGAGGTGATCACGCTGCTGCAGGAGCTGGACGAGCAACACCTGCTGTCCTACGCCCTCGACGCCCGCTCCGAGATGAGCTATCAGCTGGGACGGGACGAGGACGCGTTGCACGAGGCCGAGGTCGTATGGCGCCGCGCCTCCGACGCGCAGGACCTCTTCCTGGCCGCGCGAGCCCGCCGTACCAAGGCCCGCGCTCTCGCGGCACTCGGCCGTCTCGCGGAGGCGGAACAGGAGCTGCGCGAGAGCATCGAGGAGTGCACGGCGCTCGACCGGCCACTCAGCGTCGCCGCCGCGATGCACGACCTGTCGGTGGTGCTGTCCAAACAGGGCGAGCACGCCGCCGCCGCCGAGTTCCGCCGCCAGGAGCGGGCCGCGCGCGCCTCCGCCGACCTCGCCGCCCGGGAGGAGTTCACCGAGGCGTTCGGCCGGGAGCTGGACGACACCGCCGACCCGGCGACCGTCTGACGCACACACAGGTGCGGGTGGGCGCGGCCACTGCGAGGACCACGCCCACCCGGGCTCTGATGTTTCGGCGCTGCGCTCCTTCCGGTCTGCAGAGAGTGCGGTATGGCGCACCTTCTGCGGACCACCAGCGCTAGGACGCCAACTTGTTGTAGTGGAACGGTTTGAACGTGCCGTAGCCGGAGAAGTAGGGATACGGGTCGACCCGGTGGACCGCGCCCTTGCTCCCGCTCTCTTCGTAGGCCCAGTAGGACGTGTGCGCCGAGTTGGCCCACTTCTCGAAGATCACGACGTGCCCCTGGCTGCCGGGGTTGGAGTTGAGCAGCACGTCGCCCTTCTTCAGCGCGGATTTGCTGATGTACTTGCCGTACTTCGGCATACCGGCGGTGGTGGTGCCGGGTTTGGCCAGTCCCCACGCCATCGACACGAATCCGGAGCAGTCCTCGCGGTAGCCCTGGTAGAGGTGCGTCTGGCTGTACGGCACGCCGGCGTCCACCCAGACCTTCGCCCGTGCGATGACCGTGCTGCCGCTGACCGTGCCGGACAGCGCGCCGATGTGGTGGGAGGCGTCGTTGTTCTTCAGCGTCGAGTTCAGATTGGCCTTGGCACCGGCCGCGATCTTCTGCGACGCGCCACCGTAGTTGCTGTTGTAGTAGACGTACACCGGCTTCGACGTACGGTTCCACACCGACGCAGCGTTGTTCTTGATGCACAACCCCTTGCCGTTGCCCGAACCCTTGAAGACGTAACAGGTCGCCTTGTCCGTCCCGTAGTCGCCGACCGACGTCGTGAAGTCCGACACCGACCCGGCCTCACCCGAGTTGTAGTAATAACAGAACTCACCCGATTCACACACCCCGTTGCGCGCCGTCGCCGCATGCGCCGGGACTGCCAGCGCCACGGTTCCGCCGAGTGCGATGGTGCTACCCGCCAGGGCCACCATGGCCTTCTTCCGGAAAGTCATTGCCTAACCTCGCTTCCTGGTTCGGTGGCCGCTGTCAGTGGTTGAACCAGGGCTGCGTCCAGCCGAGGTAGGTCTCGCCGAAGCTCGACTCGATGGTGGCGATGGTCGTCTTGTTGTAGTGACCCGCCTGGTAACGGCCGTTGGCGCCCACATCCGTCGAGGCGAACTGGCCGCCGCCGAGGGACAGCATGACGTGGCCGGCACCGGACGAACCGCCCTTGAAGAACGCCAGGCCACCCGCCGGCACGCTGCGGCTGCCCGCGTGCTTGTCGGCCGCCGGCACCTGGGTCCAATGGACGTAGGCGGTGCTCGATCCGCTGCTGGACCAGCCGTAGGCCAGACCGACGACGTGGTCGCACATCCCGGTGCCGAGCGAGGTGCTGCCCAGGTGGTTCTTCGCCCACGTCACGGCCTGCGCGCACGTGTGCGGGTTGCCGAAGCTGTTCTTGCAGCTACCGGTGCTGATGGCGCCGATGTGGTGGGAGGCGTCGTTGTTCTTCAGCGTCGAGTTCAGATTGGCCTTGGCACCGGCCGCGATCTTCTGCGACGCGCCACCGTAGTTGCTGTTGTAGTAGACGTACACCGGCTTCGACGTACGGTTCCACACCGACGCAGCGTTGTTCTTGATGCACAACCCCTTGCCGTTGCCCGAACCCTTGAAGACGTAACAGGTCGCCTTGTCCGTCCCGTAATTGCCCACCGACGTCGTGAAGTCCGACACCGACCCGGCCTCACCCGAGTTGTAGTAATAACAGAACTCACCCGACTCACACACCCCGTTGCGCGCCGTCGCCGCATGCGCCGGCGCGGACGCCATACCCATCCCCACCCCGGCGAGAAGTGCCGAGGCACCGAGGACTGCTGCTGCGCTCTTGAGGCCTGAACGTGTCGTGACCATGACCGAACTCTCCCTGGAAAGTGTTGTTCTGGAACGACACCCACGATTGCGAGGGGCACTGCGAAAGTGCTGCGGCCGATTCGCAGCGCCGCTGCGCAGCGATCGCAGCGCACGCGTCGTGTTCGCCGATCGTCCAGCGGATCCCGGTCGCCACGAGTGCGGCGACGTGGTCTCAGGAGTTGGCCAGCCCCGAGGTCGCGAGGTAGAGCGTGCCGGTGCCGCGAACGGTGGCGGCGCCGTCGGACGCGCCGAGGAAACACGACTCGCCGGGCATCAGCTCGAGCGCCTCGGCGCCGCACGTGAGTGTGACAGAACCGTGCAGCGCCAACGCGATTCGCGGCCGGTCGGCGGCCGGGAGTGTCACCGGGTCTGGCGCGGGCTCGACGACGTGCAGTTGGAAGTGCGGGACCTCCGCGGGGAACGAGTGGATCCGTCCCGGCGTCGGCCGCTCGGGCACCATCGCCCGGTCGGAGTCGACGATGCGCAACAACTCGTCGATGTTGAGCGGCTTCGGGGTGAGCCCGGCCCGGACGATGTTGTCGGAGTTGGCGAGCAACTCGACACAGGTGCCGTGGACGTACGCGTGCAGCACGCCCGGCGGCACGAAGATGTAGTCGCCCGGCTCCAGCACGCGGTGCACCATCAGCAGCAGCACGACCAGGCCGATGTCTCCGGGGAACTGCCGGGCGATCCGCAGTACGGCGTCGAACGATTCGGCGTCGGCCCCGGAGAGCCGGGCGCTGCAGGCGGCGACGACCTCGTCGACCAGCGTGCGCTGTCGCTCGCCGTCCGCACGGAGTATGTCGGTCAGCAGCGTCGCGACCGGGTCCTCCCGCAGCTCCACCGCGTCGAGCAGCTGCGCCAGGGACGGGACCTCGAGATGTTTCACGACGCGCCGGATGTCGTCATACGGACGCAGCCCGGCGAAGATCTCGAACGACGTAACCGCAAGCAGCGCTTCGGGTTTCGGCCATCGGTCGACGTAGGTGCCGGGCGCCGCGGCGAGCGCCTGCTCGGCGTCGGGGTGTGCCTGGATGGACAGCGCGGTCTGCGGCGCGAGGATCTTCAGCAGGAAGGGGAACCGCCCGTCGAAGTGGCGGGCGACCCGCGGCCCGAGCGCCTGCACCGGGTCTCGTGCGACGAGTTGGTCGAGGGTGACCTCGCCGATCCCGGAGGGTGCGGCTTCGTGCGCACCCATCCACAGCTCGGCCTCCGGCTCCGCCGTGGGTGCTGGACGTCCGGTGAGCTCGGCGAGCACGGTGTGCGAACCCCAGGCGTACGCCTTCACCTGCGGGCGCAGCTTGCCGAGCACCGGCAGCTGCCGGCGGACTGTCTCCCCCTCGATCACGGCCGGCGGTCTCCGGTCACCACGGCCCGTAGGGGCCACTGTTGTTGCGCCGGGCGCGGCCGGTCACCTGCTGCAGCGCGGGCCGCACGTCGGCCAGGTAGACGCCGGCGCCCACGACGGCGATGATCTCGAACATGTTGAGCGGTGCGGTGATCGACAACAGGCCGAGCGCGGCGGCGACCCCGGTGATCGCCAGCCAGAGCGACTTGGTGCGCTTGCCGGCCGCAGGGAACGCGTCCGTCCGCTGACGCAGACAATCGACCAGCGCGAAGAGCTGCATGGCGAAGAGCACCACGCCCAGCACCAGGGCGACGGTCTGCTGCAGGTGGATCAGGTTTCCCATGAGGAAAGCCTAACCCGGCAGCCGACCGCCGCTCTCGGGATCACGGTATGACGGCCGTGATCGCACCCACCGGTTCGCCGTGCCCGAGCACGTCCGCATGGCCGAGTTCGTCGACCGCGGGGCCGCTCACCCCGGCACGACGCAGCAGCTCCGCCATGACGACCGGCCGGGCGCGTTGCCCGCCGTCGGCGATCTTGACCACGAGACCGCGGCCGTCGGCCAGGCCCACGGCATACACGGCCTCGGCACCGTCCTTGGCGATCAGCCCGTCGACGCCCTGGATCAGTTTGGTGACGTCGCGTCGCGTGCCGCCGAGGTATTCGGGGGCGGTGCGGATGCCGTCACGAACCGTCGCCTCGTGGGTGCCGGCCCGGGCGGAGGCGACGGCGCCGAACGCGCGTGCCAGCCCGACCGGCGAGATCGCCATGACGGGCGCGCCGCAGCCGTCGACGGCGATCGAGGCGATCTCCTCGTGCGCGAGTTCACTGATGGTGGCTGCCATCGCCTGTTGCAGCGGGTGCTGCGGGTCGCGGTAGGTCGCGGTGTCCCAGCCGTTCGCGACACAGGTCGCGAGCATGGCGGCATGCTTGCCGGAGCAGTTCTGGGTGATGGAGGTGGCGTCGTGCCCGTCGCGCAGCCACTGGACGCACGCCTGCTCGTCATACGGCAGGTCGGGGGTGTTCTGCAGGTCGGCCTCGGTGAGCCCGGCGCCGGCCAGGATCGCGCGGACACCGTCGAGGTGGAACTGTTCGCCGGAGTGGCTCGCGCTCGCGAGCGCGACCAGCCTGGGCTCGCCGAGTTGCAGCCCGCTGCGCAGCATCGCGAGGGTCTGCAGCGGCTTGTTGGACGAACGCGGGAAGCACGGCGCGGTCGGGTCGCCGAGCGCGAAGTCGACCTCGCCGTCCGGCGTGGTGATCACCGCGACGCCGCGGTGCACCGACTCGATGAAGCCGCCGCGGTCCACGTGGGCGAGGACGGGCGCGTCGGAAAGTGCGCTGAGGGAAGAGGTAGCCACGAAGCCGACGATAGAGCGGTATGACGCCACCGCGCTCCCCGGGTCGGCTGGCGGGTGGTCCGCGGACCGGCGGGCGCGGCTTCGCGGGGTCGCCCGGTGTACCGGACTCCCCAGTGTCGACATACGCGCGGGTACGGCGTCCCGACCGTACCGGAGTCCCCACTGGGGCGACCTATGACCGCGAAACCGGCCACCGGCGTACCGGAGTCCCCACTGGGGCGACCTATGACCGGGAAACCGGCCACCGGAGTACCGGACTCCCCACCGGGGCGACCTATGACCGCGAACCCGGCCACCGGCGTACCGGAGTCCCCCCAGTGTCGGCATACGCGCGGGGACGGCGTCCCGACCGTACCGGAGTCCCCACTGGGGCGACCTTTGACCGCGAACCCGGCCACCGGCGTACCGGAGTCCCCCCAGTGTCGGCATACGCGCGGGGACGGCGCCCCAGACCGTACCGGAGTCCCCCAGTGTCGACATACGCGCGGGTACGGCGCCCCAGACCGCACCGGAGTCCCCACTGGGGCGACCTATGACCGGGAAACCGGCCACCCGCGTACCGGAGTCCCCCTGGGGCGACCTATGACCGCGAAACCGGCCACCGGCGTACCGGAGTCCCCCCTGGGGCGACCTATGAGCGGGTATGCCGAGTCCATACACGCCGGAACACGAACAAGCCCCGAGCACGGGACGGCCCGGCCGCGAACCTCGAGGAGTTCGCGGCCGGGCCGGGCCGTGTTTCGGTGATGCAGATCAGGCGTTGTCGCTGGCCTCGACCGGCAGGGTCGGGGCGGTCTCGGCGACCTTGGCCGGGGTGACCTTCTTGGCAGCGGTCTTCTTCGCCGGCGCCTTCTTGGCGGCGGCCTTCTTGGCCGGAGCCTTCGCAGCAGCGGTCTTCTTCGCCGCCGGCTTGGCGGCGACCTTCTTGGCGCTCGCCTTCTTCGCGACGGCCTTGCGGCTGGGGCGCTTGGCCGCACCCTGCTTGGCAGCGGCGCTGCGCACGACCGTCTCGGCCTCGGACTCGACGACGTCGGCGCCGCGGCCGGCCAGGCCGGCGAGACGCTCGACACCCTTGGCGGCTTCCTTGCGAGCGTCCAGGACGGCGGCGACGGTGTTGTCGCCGGCCCCACGGGCAGCCTCGCGGGCAGAGGTGACGGCCGACAGGCTCTGGTTGGCGAACTGCTGCGTCATCTCGACGCCGCGCGCGGCGAACTCGAGGTAGTTCTGCGCGAACTCCTCGTAGGCACGCTGCACGTTGCCGGCGACAGCCTCGTACTGCTCGGTGGCGCGCGCCGGAAGCGCGGTGATCTGGTCGCGAACGTCATTGACGGTGCTCAGGATCCGCTCCTGCACCTGCTCCGGGGTGAAGTCGTCGCGGAAGGTCGCGGCGCTGTCCGTCGCGGTCTCGAGGGTGTTGCGCACGGTCTCCAGCGCGACGTCGGCGGCGCCGATGAACGCGTAGAACGGGGAGCGCTCCAGGATCTCCTTGGTGCTGGGCATGGTGTTGCCTTTCTGTTGGGATGCAAGTGGATTCGGCCGCTTGCGTGGGGTCGTGGGATCAGTCGGCCGTGCGGTCAGTCCCCGACATACGAGTCGTAGACGTCGAGCAACGCCTTGCGTTGTTTGGCGGTGAGCCGCGGGTCGGACTTGATCGCCTGTCGCGTGTCGATCGGCGCGTCCTCATCGGGCAGGGCGTCGAGGATGCCGGCATGCACGTAGAGCTGCTCGGCCGAGATGGCCAGCCCCTTCGCGAGCGCCTGCAGGATCTCGGCGCTCGGCCGTTTGAGGCCACGCTCGATCTGCGACAGGTACGGGTTGGAGATCCCCGCGCGGTCGGCCACCTGCCGCAAGGAAAGCTGCGCCTGCTGGCGCTGCTCCTTGAGGTAGCTGCCCAGATCGCTCACGGGGTTCGGACTCATGAGTCCATTGTGCTAACTACAGTTAGCAAATTGCAAGCTGGGGCAAGCGTGAAACGGGTCACACCCGCCCCACCCACCGACCGAAAGGCTCACAAACGACCGAAAGGCTCAGTAAATACCGGGCTTTCGGGCCGGAGTTACTGAGCCTCTGGACGTTTACTGGGCCTCTCGGCAAGGGATGGCGGCGTGCTACGGCGTGACGATCACCGTCTGCGCGGCTGCCACCTGTCCGGTGAGGAGCTGTATGTCGGCAGCGGTGTTGCGCTTCACCACCGCCAACGCGATGGGGCCGTCGTCGACGTGCCGGGCCACGGTGGTGATCCGGCCCACCGGACGCTCACCGGGGGCGACCACCAGATCGGCACCTTCGGACGGCAGTACGTGCCCGGACCCGTCGAGGTGCAGGAAGACCAGCCGGCGCGGCGGGCGCCCCAGGTTGTGCACCCGCGCGATCGTCTCCTGCCCGCGGTAACACCCCTTGTGCAGGTGGACCGCGGTGCGCAGCCAGTCCAGCTCGTGCGGGATGGTGCGGTGATCGGTCTCCTTGCCGACCCGCGGCCGCCACGCGTTGACGCGCTCGGCCTCGGCAGCCCAGATGCCGGCGACGTGCCGGTCGCCGACCTCTTCGATCAGCTGCGGGCGCGGCACGATGAGTTCGCGCCAGGCGCGGCCGGCCGCGGGATGCGGATCCGTGTCGCCATACAACGCCGTGTCGGTGCCGGCGGCCGGCCACGGGTCGCGCCAGGCGATGACGCCGCGGTCCTCCTTCTCGGCGGGCAGCGACTCGTTGCCGATCGGCTCGCCGAGGACGGCATACGAGGCAGTGACGTCCTCGACCTCGACACGCAGCATGAAGCGCATCGAGTTCAGCCATTCGACGAGGGCCGGCGCGGTGCCGGGTTCGACGGTGATCCACGTGGTCCCGCCATCGTCGACGAGGTGCAGGTCGTGTTCGATGTGCCCGTGCGGGCTGAGCACCAGCGATTCCGTCGAGGTGTATGGCGCCAGCGCCGTCAGCTCCTGGGTGGTCATGGAGTGCAGCCAACTGAGCCGGTCCGGACCGGTGACGGTGACCACCCCACGATGGGACAGGTCGACCACCGCCAGGCCCTGCTCGAGCAATCGTTGCTCACGCATGGGATCTCCGTAGTGCGCGGCCACGCCGGCGTCGAGACCGTCGGCGGGAACCGCACCGGAGTGAGCGAGCAGGGGGCTCTCCAGGGATGCAGTCGTCACCCTTCCAGGGTACGTCCGGCGTTTTCCGGGCCGACCACGCAGTGCGTGACCTTAGACTCAGCGCCATGACCGGGGACGACGGGGACGAGCAACTGAACGACGCCGACGAGCAGGCTGCGCCCTCGGCCGAGGCCGACGCCTCGCCGGACGACGCCTCACCGGACGCCGAAGCGTACGAGCCGGACGCGGACGACGAGGACGACGAGGACTATGACGACCCGGAGGCGGAGGCCGCCGGGTACGCCGGCGCAGGCCGAGGCGGCGGGCGCCGGCGGAAGAAGAAGCACGGCTGGCTGAAGGTCACCCTGCTCACGCTCCTGACGATGCTGCTGATCATCGTGCTGGCGTTCGTCGGGTTCGCGCTCTACCTCAACCATGTGGTGACCGCCAACATCAAGCACGGCGACCCGTTGCCGACCGCGACGGTCAAACCCGCCGCGGATGCGGGCGACGCACAGAACATCCTGCTGATGGGCAGCGACACCCGCTCCGGCTCGGTCAAGAACAACCGCGAGAACGCCCGCTCCGACGTCATCCAGCTGGTCCACATCAGCGCCGACAAGAAGTCGGTGCAGGTCATCCACTTCCCCCGTGACCTCTACGTACCGATCCCGGGCCACGGCAAGAACAAGATCAACGCCGCCTTCGCGTACGGCGGGCCGGCGCTGCTCGCCCAGACACTGTCGAACCTGCTCGGTGGCGTCACGATCAACCGCTACGCGATCATCGACTTCAAGGGGTTCGCGGACCTGACCGACGACCTCGGCGGGGTCAAGGTGTATGTCGCACAGCCGTTCAGCGAGAAGGGCTACGGCACCTTCCACAAGGGCTACAACACGATGAACGGCGAGCAGGCACTCGGTTTCGTCCGCGAGCGCCACCAGCTGGCGCAGGGCGACATCGACCGCGGCCGTGACCAGCAGGCCTGGATCAGCGCGGTGGCGCGTAAGACGCTGTCGGCCGGGACCCTGCTCAACCCGCTGAAGCTGACCCGCACTGTCGACGACCTCACCAAGTACACCGAGGTCGACGCCGACACCTCGGCCAGCGACCTGCGCGGTCTGGCCTTCGACCTGCGCAACCTGCGGTCGGGCGACATCACCTACTTCACGGCACCGTTCAGCGGATTCGCCTCGGACCCGGTCGCCGGATCCATCGACGTGGTCAACGAGCCGCAGATGAAGAAGCTGGGGCAGGCGCTCTACCACGACAAGATGGACACCTACACCAACGGCGAGAACTCGATCCACTGAGTCGCTGGTCGCGCGTCCTCGTCCCCGTCCCCACCCACCGACCGTCGGCACTACGGGACACCCCGTGGCGGCATACCCGTCCCCACCCACCGACCGTCGGCACAACGGGACACACCCTCACTGCGCGGCCGTCGTTACCATCGGGACCGTGCCCATCGAACTCGACACATCCATGCACCCCGATCTCGCCCCGCTGGCCTGGTTGCTCGGGCAGTGGGAAGGCACCGGTGTCGCCGGTTACCCCGACCTGCCGACGGTCAACTTCGCGCAGGAGGTCAGCTGCACGCATGACGGCCGCCCGTTCCTGCGCTGGGAGACGCGCAGTTGGGTCCTCGACGAGGGCGGCGACCGCGGTGAACCGTTCGAGACGGAGCTGGGCTTCTGGCGTCCCCTGCCGAACGACGAGGTGGAGCTGGTGCTGTCGCACCCGACGGGCGTGACCGAGCTCTACTACGGCAAGACGCAGCCGGCCAGGGCGGAGCTGCGCACCGACGGGGTGCTGCGCAGCCCGGTCGCCCGGGAGTACACCGCGGCCCATCGGCTCTACGGCTACGTGAACGGCGGGCTGATGTGGGCGACCGACATGGCCGCGCTCGGGCACCCGCTGCAGTCCTACTCCTCGGCCCAGCTGCAGCGCGCCGCCGGACCGGTCTTCGCCGAGTCCGGACCCGCCACCGAGGACTGATCGCTCAGCGGTTGATGAACCACTGCGCGCCGTACGCCAGCACACCGCAGGCCAGCACCGCCGCGATGCCGTAGCCGAGCCGGCCCGCCGGGTCCAGGCTCTCCAGCTGTCGCAACCCGCGCCGGATCGACGCGCCGACAAGCCCTGCGACGAGCCCGGTGATCAGCAACTCCGGCCAGGCGCCGTCGCTGGTCGCGCCGAGGATCAGGCCGAGGACGACGCCGAGCAGCGCACCTGCCGGGATGGACCATTCGTGTTCGTGCGCGACCGGCAGCAGCGTGTCGGCGAGCAGCCCGAGTGCGGGGGTGCCGACGGCGACCGCGAGTGCCGCGTCCCCGGTGTCGTATGACGCAGCCGCCGCACCGAACATCCCGCTGGCCAGCACCACCAGCCCGAACGCGCAGCCGGCCAGCGAGACCGTCAGCGACCCGCGCCCATCGGTGCGGATCAGCTCGTGCAGGAACGCCAGCACCAGCGCGATCGCGAGCACCAGGCTGATCGCCTGCATCCCGTCGTCGTCGGAGCCGGCGAAAAGGACGACCCCCGCCATACCGACGGCACCGGCGGCGAGCACGACGCTGCTGCCGGTGGGGCGGGGCAGGTCGAGCAGCAGCGGCCAACCCCAGGCGAGCGCGAGTCCGGCGGCGAGCACGGCGTACGCCGCGACGTCGTGGCCGACATACCCGCCGAGGATGACGAGGGCAGCGGTGACCACACCGCCGACGACCGGCAGGGAGGTCAGCGTCGGGCGTGCGGGTGAGTCGGCTTCGGAGGCGGTGGACACGACCGGCATCCTCCCATCAACCGCCCGCGAACGGTGGCAGCACCTCGACGACCGACCCGGCGGGCAGGGCCGTGGCGCCGTCGACGCGGCGGCCGTCGAGCAGGAACGACGCCAGCTGCAGCACCGGCCCGAGACCCGGGTGGGCCTGCAGCGCGGCGGCGCGCAGCTGCTCGAGGTCGGCGGCGGGCAGCGTCTCCTCGTGGGTGCCCGCAGCGGCTTGCGCGGCCGCCCAGTAACGGACCGTCACGTCGTGCACTTCGTTCCTCCAAGCTCGGTGTGAGCGCCGGTCGGGCCGGCACGGCCGCGACCGCCACAACGTCCATCAACACGGATCGAGAGCCAGCTCACCCTTCCGCAATCAGTATTCTTTCAAAGTATGGCTCGCCTGTTGCTGCTGACCGACGCGCCCGGTGCGAGCGTGGAGGTCCTGCCGGCGCTGGGTCTGCTGAGCCATCGGGTCCGCATCCTGGCCCCGCAGCCGTCCGCGATGGTCGACCCGCCGGAGTGCGATCTGGTGCTGCTGGACGCGCGGCGGGACCTCGTGGGAGCTCGCGGGCTGAGTCGCGTGCTGCGCACGACCGGCCAGACGGTGCCGGTGATCGCCATCTTCACCGAGGGCGGGCTCGCCGCGCTGACCGGCGAGTGGCAGGTCGACGACGTGATCCTGGACAGCGCCGGGCCGGCCGAGGTGGAGGCCCGATTGCGGTATGCCGTCAGCCGCTCCCCCGAGGAGGAGCCCGACGAGGGCCCCGCCCACATCACCGCCGGTGGCCTGGTGATCGACGAGGAGGGGTATGCCGCACGCATCCACGGGCACCTGCTCGACCTGACGTACAAGGAGTTCGAGCTGCTGAAACACCTTGCGGCACACCAGGGTCGGGTGTTCACGCGTGCACAGTTGCTGCAGGAGGTGTGGGGGTACGACTACTTCGGCGGCACCCGCACGGTCGACGTGCACATCCGGCGGCTGCGCGCGAAGTTGGGCCCCGAGCACGAGTCGCTGATCGGCACGATCCGCAACGTCGGCTACCGGTTCGTCGGCTCCTCCGGGGCGCACGAGACCGAGGATTCGTTGGTCGACTGACCTGAGCGACGCTCGACCGCCCGACCCGCGCCCCCGGCTGCTGCGTCGGTCGTCGACGCCGTTGCGGCACGATGGCGGGGTGACCACTGCTGAGGAACTCCTGGCCATCGCCGACCGCGCCGCGTCGTACGACGGGGTCGATCCGTTCTCCGAGCAGACCCGGCTGGCGTTGCGGCACACCCAGCCACAGCAGGTGATCAGCACCGATGACACGGTGACAGCCGGCGCGTATGTCGCCGACGACGGCGCCGTGGAGCTGGTCGTCGACCCCGACCACCGGCGGCACGGGTTCGGCGGACGCATCGTCCAAGGGGTGCTCGGGGAACGGCCGGATGCGCGCTTCTGGGCGCACGGCGACCTGCCCGGCGCCCAGGCCCTGGCCGCTGCGGCCGGGCTGACCGTCGTGCGCAACCTGTGGAAGATGGCGCGCGCCGCCGACGCCGACCCGGCGATCGGATCACCGGAGGTGCCAGCGGGATTCACCGCTCGCGCGTTCCAGCCGGGTGACGAGGAGGCGTGGCTGGACCTCAACCGGCGGGCGTTCGACTACCACCCCGAGCAGGGGAAGATGACCCGCGCCGACCTCGATGAACGGATGGCCGAACCCTGGTGGGACCCGGCCGGGCTCATCCTGATCTTCGACGACGCCACCGGCGAACTCACCGCATCGCACTGGACCAAGATCGAGCCGTCCGAGCCCGACACCGGCGAGGTCTACGTCGTCGCCGTCGATCCCGGACACCAGGGGCACGGGCTCGGCAAGGTCGTCACCGCGCTCGGGCTGGCACACCTCAAGGCGCGGGGCGTCATACACATCGACCTGTATGTCGAGGGCGACAACGCGGCAGCGGTGGCGACCTACAGCAGGCTCGGGTTCACCCGGGCGAGCGTCGACGTCATGTACGCCGCTCAACCCGCAAGAACTACTTGACGTCGCAGCGGACGAGCACGGGTGACTTCGTGCCGGCCGCCGCGTTCACCGTGGCGGTGCGGCACTGTGCATCCCCGCTCCGCGCGGTTGCGGTGTAGGCACCGGGCTGCACCCGGAAGGTCGCGGCGTGACCGTCGGTGACGTGACGCGACGCGTCGAACGCCGTTCCCGTCAGGTGGATGGTGCCGGCCACGAGGTGATCGGAGTCGCCGGGAGCCGGACCACCGCGGTAGACGATGCCGACCGTGACGGTGACCGACTGTGGGCTGGGAGTCGGACTCCCACCAGACGCGCTCCCGCCCGAGGAGCCACAGGCGCTCAGCAGCGTCGCGATGAACGCGATCCCGCAGAGCCGGCCCTTGTGCACACCACCAGCATCGCCCGCGGAGGCATCACCGGGAAGCACGTGCGGGTAACGCTCGCCGGCGTCTGCAGCCGGGAGTTGGACAGAACGCGCGGCATGGCGCGCGTTCTGTCTAACGCTGGCTGTGCGAGAAGCCCGTGATGGGCGGAAGCTGCGCGCGTGGCGCGGTTTTGCAACGATAGGCCCATGGAATCGGAGCCACTGCTGACCGCCGCGGACGACCCGGCCACCCAGCCTGCCCCCAGCGAAGCGTCCCTCGTGCGCCTGCAGACCCGGGCGGCGCAGCGCGCTCGCGGTGCCAACGGGCAGTTCATCCGCGTCGCCCCGGAGCTCGACGAGACCTCCACGGAGCTGCCGGCCGACCGCTTCCTGGACCGCGAGATCTCCTGGTTGCAGTTCAACGAGCGGGTGCTGCAGCTGGCCGGCGACCCGCTGGTGCCGCTGCTCGAACGGGCCCGGTTCATGGCGATCTTCGCCAGCAACCTCGACGAGTTCTTCATGGTCCGCGTCGCCGGCCTCAAACGCCGCATCGCCACCGGGCTCGCCGTCCGCTCCGCCTCCGGGCTGGAGCCGCGTGAGGTCCTCGACGAGATCAGCAACGCCGCCCACGAGTTGATGGCCGTGCACGCCAAGATGTTCCAGCGGCACATCCGCCCGGCCCTCGCCGACGTCGGCATCCGCATCGTGCGCCCCGACGAATGGACCGACGCCGACCGCGGCTACCTCAACAAGCTGTTCCGCGACCGCATCTACCCGGTGCTGACGCCGCTGGCCGTCGACCCGGCGCACCCCTTCCCCTACATCTCCGGGCTGTCCCTCAACCTCGCGGTCGTCCTCATCAACCCCAAGACCGAGCGCGAACACTTCGCCCGGGTCAAGGTGCCGCCACTGCTGTCCCGGCTGCTGCCGCTGCCCGCCGCTGAGGACGAGGACAAGCTGTATGACGCCCGCTTCGTCGCCATCGAGGACGTGATGGCCGAGCACCTGCAATACCTCTTCCCGGGCATGGAGGTCCGCGAGCACTTCACCTTCCGGGTCACCCGCAACGAGGATCTCGAGGTCGAGGAGGACGACGCCGAGAACCTGCTGACCGCACTGGAGAAGGAGCTCACCCGGCGCCGTTTCGGACCGCCGGTGCGGCTCGAGGTCGCCGACGACATGGATGACCACGTGATGGACCTGCTGGTCCGCGAGCTCGGCGTGCGCGACGACGAGGTCTACCGGCTGCCGGAGCCGCTGGACCTGCGAGGACTGAACATCCTTGCCGATCTTGACCGTTCGGAGCTGCGCTGGCCGCCGTTCCTCGCCAAGCCGCACCCCGACCTGGCGCCCGTCGAGCGTTCGGCCCAGTCCGACGTCATGTCCGCGATGCGCTCCGGCGACATACTCCTGCATCACCCGTACGACTCGTTCTCCACCTCGGTGCAGGCCTTCATCGAGCAGGCCGCCAACGACCCGCACGTACTCGCCATCAAGCAGACGCTCTACCGCACCAGCGGCGACTCGCCCATTATCGACTCGCTGATCGACGCCGCCGAGTCCGGCAAGCAGGTGCTCGCGGTCGTGGAGATCAAGGCGCGCTTCGACGAGGAGAACAACATCACCTGGGCGCGCAAGCTGGAGCGCGCCGGTGTGCACGTCGTCTACGGCCAGGTCGGTCTCAAGACGCACGCCAAACTGTGCCTCGCGGTCAGCGAGGAGAACGGTGAGATGCGCCGCTACGCACACGTCGGGACCGGCAACTACAACCCGAAAACCGCTCGCCTGTATGAGGATCTGGGCCTGCTCACCTGCGACCACGAGGTCGGCGAGGACCTGTCTCGGCTGTTCAACCAACTGTCGGGGATGGCCCCGCGCAGCAAGTTCAAGCGGCTGCTGGTCGCGCCACGCTCGGTGCGCAGCGGGCTGCTGGAGCAGATCGACCGGGCGGCGCAGGCCGCCAGGGACGGCAAGCAGGCGCGAGTGCAGTTCAAGGTCAACTCGATCGTCGACGAGGAAACCATCGACGCGCTCTACCGCGCATCGATGGCGGGTGTCGCCGTCGACGTCTGGGTGCGCGGCATCTGCGCGCTGCGCCCCGGTGTGGAGGGCCTGTCGGACAACATCCGGGTCCGCTCCATCCTCGGCCGCTTCCTGGAACACTCGCGGGTCTTCCGCTTCGTCATCGAGGACGAGGAGGACGTGGTCTACATCGGCAGCGCCGACATGATGCACCGCAACCTCGACCGCCGCGTCGAAGCGCTGGTGCGGATGACCGACGCCAAGCACATCGCCACCCTCGGCGCGCTGCTCGACGAGGGTATGGCGGACGACACCTCCTCCTGGCACCTGCACGGCGACGGGCGCTGGGAGCGCCACCACCTCGACGCCGAGGGCGCTCCGCTACGCGACCTGCAGACCGACCTGATGGCCACCTACGCCAAGCGCAAGCGCAAGGCGCGGCGCCGGTGACGGCGCGCACGGAAACGGCGACCGTCCCTGCCGCGGGGGCCGTGCTGTGGCGTCGCGAGGGTGACCAGTTGCAGGTCGCGCTGGTGCACCGACCGAAGTACGACGACTGGTCGTGGGCCAAGGGCAAGCTCGACCCGGGCGAGAGCTGGGTGGAGGCAGCTGCGCGGGAAGTGTTGGAGGAGACCGGATTCCGGCCGCGTCTTGGCGTGCCGCTCCCCCGCTCCGTCTACTCGATGCAACGCGGGCAGCTCAAGGAGATCCGCTACTGGGCCGCCGAGGTGCTGAGCGGCAGCGGCGACCTGGAGAACGAGATCGACGAGGTCGCCTGGCTCACCCCGGCGCAGGCGCAGGTCCGCCTCAGTTACGTCCGCGACGCACAGCAACTGCAGGCGGTCGTCGACGCCGACCGTGCCGGCGTCCTGGAGACCTGGCCGCTGGTGGTCGTGCGGCACGGCGAGTCGGTAGGGCGCTCCAAGTGGCCCAGACCCGACCCGTTGCGGCCGCTGGACCGGTCCGGGCGCGAGCAGGCCAAGGCGTTGGTGCCGATCCTGGCCGCCTACGGCATCGAGCGCATCATCACCTCACCGTCGGTCCGTTGCTTCACCACCGTCCAGCCGTATGCCGCCGCAGCGGGCATCACCCTGCGGACGAAGTCCGGGTTGTCCGAGGAGACCTTCGAGGAACGCCCGGAGAAGGCCGCCCGCAACATCGAACGGCTGCTCGAGCGGGGTGAGCCGTCGGCTCTGTGCACCCACCGTCCGGTACTGCCGACCGTCCTGCTGCGGCTGCGTGGCCTGTCGGACCCCGGCTGCCCCGGACACGAGGTACTGACCGAGGCGATCGACGGCGGGATGGCCAAGGGCGAGGCCCTGGTGTGCCAGGTCGCCGGCCTCGGAGCGGCCGCTCGGGTGATGAGCGTCGAGCGTCATACCCCTGCCTGAGGGGTGGCGCGCGGCCGAGCGCGGCGTGCCGGAGTCCCCCCGGTGGGGAGGTATGACCGCGAAACCGGGTCCCGGACGTACCGCACTCCCCACTGGGGCGACGTATGACCGGGTCCGGTCGACCGCGCGTACCGGAGTCCCCCCGGTGGGGAGGTATGACCGCGAAACCGGGTCCCGGGCGTACCGGAGTCCCCACTGGGGCGACATATGACCGGGCACCGACCCGACGCGTCACGTTCACCGGACGTTCACTCCCGTAATGACCACGCTTCACGCACACTGCCTACCGTCTGGCACGACCGGTCGACGTGACCGGTCGCCAGTTGAATTCGTGAAAGGCAGTTCCCTTGAAGATCTCGCGCATCGGCCGCGCTTCCGGACTCGCCGTCGTGACGGCGCTCGCCCTGACCGCGTGTGGCAGCGCATCCAACAACGACGCCACGAGCTCGGCCGCAGCAGGCGGCGACGCCAACAGCGCCGCAGGCTCTTCGGCCGGGTCGTCCGCCGGCAGTTCGGCAGGCGCCCAGACGTGCTTCACCGGCAGCCTCTCCGCCGAGGGCTCCACCGCCCAGCAGAACGCGATCACGCAGGCCATCTCCAGCTACCAGGCCAAGTGCAACGGCGCCAAGATCTCCTACAACGGCACCGGCTCCGGCGCCGGCATCACCAAGTTCATCGCCAAGCAGGTCGACTTCGCCGGGTCCGACTCGGCGCTGAACCCCGACAAGGGTGAGCCGGCCGACGCCGAGAAGGCCTGCCAGTCCCCGGCACTCGATATCCCGATGGTGACCGGCCCGATCGCTGTCGCGTTCAACGTCAAGGGCGTCGACAAGCTCAACCTCACCCCGCAACTGATCGCGAAGATCTTCTCCGGCAAGATCACCCAGTGGAACGACCCGGCGATCCAGGCCGCCAACAAGGGCGTCACCCTGCCGAGCACCAAGATCTCCGTCTTCTTCCGCTCCGACTCCTCGGGCACCACCGACAACTTCACCAACTACATGAACACCGTCGCGCCGAGCGCCTGGACGCACGAGCACGACAAGACGTGGAAGGGCTCGGTCGGCCAGGGCAAGGCCAAGACCGCCGGCGTCGCCTCCGCGGTGAAGTCGACCGATGGCGGGATCGGCTACATCGAGTGGGGCTACGCCATCCAGAACAAGCTCGACATGGCGAGCGTGGACGGCGTCTCACTCACGGCGGCCTCCGCGGGCAAGGCCGTCGAGGCCGCCAAGGTCGTCGGCACCGGCAAGGACCTGTCGCTGCAGCTGGACTACAAGACCAAGGCAGCCGGCGCGTACCCGATCATCCTGGTCACCTACGAGGTCGTCTGCTCGAAGTATGCCGATGCCACGAAGGCCAACGACGTCAAGGCGTTCCTGTCCTACATGGCCTCCTCGGACTTCCAGCAGCAGCTGACCGGCGTCGGTGCCGCTCCGCTGCCTACGGCGATCCAGCAGAAGGTCCTGGCATCGATCGACTCGATCAGCTGACGCACCCGGCCCGGCAACGGGCACAGTGAGGCATTGAATTGAACTCGATCGAAATGACACCCGTTGAGGCGTCGACGCGCCGCCGGTGGGGCGACCTGATCTTCGGGGGAAGCGCTGCCGCCGCCGGCTGGACGGTCATCGTCTCGGTGGTGTTGATCGCGATCTTCCTGCTGGCGCAGGCGCTTCCCGCGATCGGCCAGGACCACGCCAACTTCCTAACCTCGACGGCCTGGGCTCCCAACGACAAGCCGGCGCGTTTCGGCATCCTGCAGATGCTGTGGACGACGGTGGTGTCGTCGGTGATCGCGGTGCTCATTGCCGTCCCGTTCTCGGTGGCGATCGCGCTGTTCCTCACGCACTATTCACCACGCTGGTTGTCCGGCACCGCGGCGACACTGATCGACCTGCTCGCCGCGGTGCCGTCGATCATCTTCGGCGTGTGGGGCTTCATGGTGCTGGCACCCAAACTCGTGCCGGTGCAGAACGGCATCTCCGACGTGTTCGGCTGGATCCCGCTGTTCGCCCGGGACGACGCGGTGAGCGGCGGCACGACGATCTTCACCATCGGCATCGTGCTCGCCATCATGATCCTGCCGATCATCACCGCCCTGACGCGAGAGGTGTTCTCGCAGGCGCCGCGGTCGCACCAGGAGGCGGCACTCGCACTCGGGGCGACCAAGTGGGAGATGATCCGCACCGCGGTGCTCCCCTTCGGCCGGCCCGGCATCATCAGCGCCACCATGCTCGGCCTCGGCCGGGCACTCGGCGAGACCATCGCCGTGATGTTCATCCTGTCGTCGCTGCCCGACGGTGCGCCGTGGTCGTCATCGATCTTCGGCGGTGGCACCACGTTCGCCGCCAAGATCGCCAGTGACGTGGCGGAGTTCACGCCGGGGGTCGGCACGGGCGCCTACATCGCCGCCGGGCTGGTGCTGTTCGTGCTGACCTTCGTGGTCAACGCGGGTGCGCGGATCGTCATCGAACGCAGGAAGGCCTTCTCCGAATGAGCATGGAAAGGACTGCGGCGGCAGACCCTGGCGTCCCCACGAAGTACTCGGGGGAACGCAGCGGCGAAGAGACCTCCCGCGGAGGCGGCGGCCTCGGGGGGATCGGCCACGGCAAGTCCGGGGCGCGCGCCCTGAAGAACAACATCGCGACCGTGCTCATCTGGGGTGCGTTCCTCGTCGCGCTGATCCCGCTGGTGTGGATCATGTGGTCGGTGCTGTCCAAGGGCCTGCACCCGATCCTCAACATAACCTGGTGGCAGAAGGACCAATCCGGTGTGGGCGCACCGGGATTCGACCACAACGTGCGCGGCGCCCGCCACGCGATCGTCGGGACCCTGCTGGTCGCGCTCTGGACGTCGGTCATCGCGATCCCGATCGCGATCATGACCGCGATCTACCTGGTCGAGTACGGCAACACCCGCGTCGCGCGAGCCGTCAGCTTCATGGTCGACATCCTGTCCGGGGTGCCGTCCATCGTCGCGGCGATCTTCGTCTACACCGCGTGGGTGACGGTCTTCCACTGGAAGCTCATCCCCCTCTGCTCCTCCCTCGCCCTGGTCCTGCTGATGGTCCCCGTCGTCACCCGGTCCACCGAGGAGATGCTGAAACTCGTCCCGAACGAGCTGCGCGAGGCGTCATACGCCTTGGGCGTGCCGAAGTGGAAGACGATCGTCCGGGTGGTGTTGCCGACCTCGATGTCCGGCATCATCACCGGCTCGCTGCTCGGCTTCGCGCGGGTTGCCGGAGAGACCGCTCCGTTGCTGCTGCTGGCGTCGTACACGCCATACCTCAACGAGAACTCCTTCTCCGGGATCATGGCGGCCCTGCCGACCATGATCAACGTGAACTTCGCCAACATGACCGGCGATCAGGTGAGCGCAGACCGCGTCTGGGGGGCGGCCTGCACCCTCATCCTGCTCGTGCTGGTGATCAATCTCATCGGCCGACTGATCGCCCGACTGACCAAGATCAAGAGCTAGGAACCAGGTAGACACCTCATGGGTAAGCGAATCGACGTCCAGGACCTCGACGTCTACTACGGCGACTTCAAGGCGGTCGAAGGCGTCACGATGACCGTCGAGCCGCGGTCGGTGACCGCGTTCATCGGACCGTCCGGATGCGGCAAGTCGACCTTCCTGCGCACCCTAAACCGGATGCACGAGGTGACCCCCGGCGGCCGTGTCGAGGGCCAGGTGCTGCTGGACGACGAGGACCTGTATGCCGAGTCCGTCGATCCGGTGGCGGTGCGGCGGACGGTCGGCATGGTCTTCCAGCGGCCGAACCCCTTCCCCACCATGTCGATCCGCGACAACGTGGTCGCCGGGCTGCGGCTGAACGGGGTGCGCAACAAGAAGGTGCTCGACGAGAAGGTCGAGGAGTCGCTCGTCGGCGCGAACCTCTGGAACGAGGTGAAGGACCGGCTGAACAAGCCCGGCGCGGGGCTGTCCGGCGGTCAGCAGCAGCGGCTGTGCATCGCGCGGGCGATCGCCGTCGAACCGCAGGTGCTGCTGATGGACGAGCCGTGCTCCGCGCTCGACCCGATCTCCACGCTGGCGATCGAGGACCTGGTGACCAAGCTCAAGGAGCAGTTCACCATCGTCATCGTCACCCACAACATGCAGCAGGCCGCGCGGGTGTCGGACAAGACGGCGTTCTTCAACCTCGAGGCCACCGGTAAGCCGGGCAACCTGATCGAGATGGACGACACGCAGCAGATCTTCAACAATCCTGGCAAGAAGGCCACCGAGGACTACATCTCCGGCCGCTTCGGCTGAGCCGATCGCGTCCCCACCGCACACAGGTCCCCCCGGGGGCGACGTATGACCGGGAGATGCGGCCATACGCGAGCACAGGTCGCCCCAGGGGAGACCTACGAGCGGGAAATCCGGTCCCGCGCGATGCCGCCATCACGAGGCGCTGCATGATGAAAGGGTGCCCAAGGACAAGGACAGTCGCCGCCCGCGGTTCCTGCAGCGCAAGGGCGACCGGCTCAAGGTCGCGGACTCGCGCGGCGACAAGCACACCGCGCACCTGGTGCGGCTCGAGGAGGAGCTGACCAAGGAGGACGGTAGCTTCGCGTTCGGCTACTGCAAGAGCTGCGACTGGACCGGCCGGGCCCGGCGCTCCCGGGACAAGGCGCGCGACGATGCCCGCCAACATCGTGCGGAGTGCGATGGCAAGGGCAAGATCATGCTGGGCGCGATCGACCAGCGCTGAAACTTCTCCCTGTGGACGGGGAACAAACCCGGCCCCCGCTGCCGTTAGGCTTCATGGTGCGTCGGGCCGCGGCAGCCCCGGGTCCCAAAATTTGCCGCTACGAGCGGCCGTGCGCCGTGAGGCGCTCCCGGCCCGACGCACCTACTTCAGCGAAACTCCCGCACGAGGGGTTGCGCTGAAGCGCGCTTCAGCTCCTAGCTTCGCGCTCATGAACGTCATTGTCACTCTTCTCTGGTGCTGCTGGGCGGCGCTGCAGGTCGTCGCCGCGGGCGGGACGGCCGCCGGCAAGGACTCCGCCCACGAGTTGTCTCGCAGGCAACGCATCGTCGTCGCCGCCGGTTTCACACTGTCCGCGGCCGCAGCCGTCGGTGCGGGTCTGACCCGTTCTCCCGTGAGCATCGGCCTCGCGGTCGTGCTCGGCATGGGTTGTCCGCTCCTTGTCGGAATCCTCACCAACAGCCTGCAACTGCGCCACCACGCTGGAAGACTGGTGGTGCTTGCAGGTCTCGTCCTCCTGACAGGGTTGGTGACGTGAAGGAAATCGTCCGCACACTTGAATCGCCCTGTGGCATCAGTGAACTCGCCGCCCGGCACGGCATCACCGTGGAGGCGCTGCGCTATTACGAGCGGGAGGGCCTGATCGAGACGTCCCGCAACACCGCCGGTCAGCGGGTGTATGACGTCGCCGCCCAGGACGCACTCGCCGTCATCCTGGCGCTGCGCGGAGCCGGGTTCGGCATACGGGAGATCGCCCGATTCATGGCACTCAAGTCGCCCGGCACGTCGGCCGAACAACGGCTGACTGCCGCCGAGGCGGAGCTGGCACGGCTGCGCGGCGAGCTCACCCGGCGCCGGGAGGCCATCGACCACGCAGAGACACTGCTCGCGGACTGGCAGCAGGAGATCGACGAGTACCGCGCGCACCACTGACCCCGCCCTCGATGCCTCGCGGGCTCAATCCAGCACGCGTCCCGGCCGTCAGGTCAGGGTGCCGGCCCGCCAGGATGCTGCCGCCCGCTCCAGGTCGTGCGCGGTGCCGAGCAGCGCCGCCGCACTCTGGGTCGCCGCGCTCGCACCGGGGTCGTCGTGCCCGTCGTGATCATCCGCGCGATGCGCCCGGCCGATCGACGTCACCCGGCAGAACGCCGCGGCCCGCTCCAACGCGACCGCCAGGTCCCCGTCGAAGACGCCGGTCAGGATGGCGTCGACCAGCTCCCGCAACGCGTCGGGCGACGGAGGCTCGGCCGCACCGGCCACCGCGTGCTGCACGTCGGCGTGGTGCCGCCCGAGGTCGTAGTCGATCGCCGCGCCGACCGCGTCGCGTCGCACCGACTCGTGGATCGCGTACAGCCGCCACAGGGCGCCCGGCAGGCTGACGGGCGGCTGCGCGGCCCAGAGCTGCGCGACGGTCGCCATACCGAGCTCGTCGACCAGGCGCACCAGCCGCCGCGTCACATCCGGATCCTCCGTCGCCCGCCCGGTGCCGACGAGCACGGCCGCCGACTCGTGCGCGATCTCGGAAACCTCGGCCGGATCGACGCCGCCCGAGGCCTGCGCGTCGAGCGCGCCGGGGCTGAACATCGCCGGCCGACGTGGCCGGCGTTCGCCGTCGCGTGGGTCCACCATCTCTTCCCTCTCCTCGCTCGCTACTCCACCGTAAGCGACAACGCTGTCCGAGACCTCAGTCCATCCTGTTCAGACCCAACACCACGATCACGGCCTGACCTACCGCGTCGCTGGCCTTGAGGTCGACCTCCGCGTCGATCCCCCAGTCGTGGTCGCCCTCGGGGTCGTCGACCACCTGGCGCACCTGCCACTTCTCGGCACCGCGCTCGATGCGCAGGTATGACGGGCCGCGCGAGTCCGCGTCCAACCGGACCTCGTCGTGATCGGCGAAGTAGGCGGAAAGGTCGTCGTCCCAGGCCGATTCGTCCATGACGACGTCGGTGCGCGGTTCGGTCGAAGCGGCGACCGATCGCTCGAGTGCGGCGAGCGCGACCACGTCGCGCCGCGCTGCCAGCTCCAGCCGGTGGAACATGCCACGCCTGATCTGGATGGCGAAAGCCTTGCCGGTCGTGATCGACCGCGGCGTGTGCACCAGGGCGGCTTCGCGCTCCTCGTGCAGCGCGGGGTTGACCAGCTCCTCCCACTCGTCGAGCAGGCTGGAGTCGGTCTGCCGGATGACCTCGCCGAGCCACTCGATCAGATCGGCCAATTCGTCGGTCTTGGCGTTGTCCGGCACGGTCTGCCGCAGCGTGCGGTAGGCGTCCGAGAGGTAGCGCAGCACGATGCCCTCGGATCGTGCGATCTCGTAATACCGCACCAGATCACCGAAGCTCCAGGCGTTTTCGTACATCTCGCGAACGACCGACTTGGGCGACAACGCCTGCTCCCCCACCCACGGCTGATGCGTGCGGTAGGTCTCGAACGCCGCGTCGAGCAGGTCCGCGAGTGGCTGCGGCCAGGTGATGTCCTCCAGCAGCTCCATGCGCTCGTCGTACTCGATGCCGTCGGCCTTCATCTGCGCGACGGCTTCCCCGCGGGCCTTGCGCCGCTGGGCGTAGAGGATCGGACGCGGGTCCTCCAGGATCGACTCGATGACCGAGACGACGTCGAGCGCATGTGTCAGCTGGTCGACGTCCGGGTTGGTCGGGTCCGGTAGGACGTCGAGCGCCGCGAGCGCGAAGGGCGCGAGGGGCTGGTTGAGCGCGAAGCCGTCCTGCAGGTCCGCCACCAGTTGGATGCCGCGGCCGTCCGGCAACGGCTCCGGCAGCCGTTCGATGACGCCGGCGGTCATCAGCTCGCGGGTCAGGGTGATCGCACGTTTCGCCAGACGCCGGCGACGGCGCGGGTCCTCGTGGTTGTCGCGCACGAGATCACGCACAGCGACATACGGATCACCCTCCCGGGCAATCAGATTGAGCAGCATCGAGTGGGTGACCCGCATCCGCGACTGCAGTGGCTCCGGGTCGGCCTGAACAAGTTTCTCGAAGGTGTCCTCGGTGTAGTTGACGAAGCCCTCCGGGGGCTTCTTGCGCTGGACCTTGCGCAGCTTCTTGGGGTCGTCGCCGGCCTTGGCGATGGCCCGGGCATTCTCGATCTGGTGCTCGGGCGCCTGCACGATGACGGTGCCGCTGGTGTCGAACCCGGCACGCCCCGCGCGACCGGCGATCTGGTGGAACTCGCGGGCTTTCAGCAGTCGTTGCCGGGTCCCGTCGAACTTGGTGAGCCCGGTGAAGATGACGGTGCGGATCGGCACGTTGATGCCGACGCCGAGGGTGTCGGTGCCGCAGATGACCTTGAGCAGCCCGTCCTGTGCGAGGGTTTCGACAAGCCGCCGGTATTTGGGCAGCATGCCGGCATGGTGGACGCCGATCCCGTGGCGCACCAGCCGGTTCAGGGTCTTGCCGAAGCCGGCGGAGAAGCGGAAGCCGGCGATGATCTCGGCGATCTGCTCCTTGTCGACCTTGCTGAGCATGTTGATGCTCATCAGCGCCTGGGCCTGCTCGAGCGCGGCGGCCTGGGTGAAGTGCACGACATACGCCGGGGCTTCCTTGGCGTAGAGCAGCTCCTCGATCGTCTCGTGCAGCGGCGTCATCGCCCACTTGAACGCCAACGGCACGGGACGCTCGGCGTCGGCGACCGTGGCAGTCGGCCGACCGGTGCGCTTGGTCAGCTCCTCCTCGAAGATCGTCACATCGCCCAATGTGGCTGACATCAGGATGAATTGGGCCTGAGGTAGCTCGAGCAGCGGCACCTGCCACGCCCAGCCGCGCTCGGGCTCGGAGTAGAAGTGGAACTCGTCCATGATGACCATGCCGACATCGGCGTGCCGCCCCTCCCGCAGCGCGATGTTGGCCAGAACCTCTGCGGTGCAGCAGATCACCGGTGCGTCGGCGTTGACCGACGCGTCACCGGTCAGCATGCCGACGTTGTCCGCGCCGAAGATCTCGCACAGCGCGAAGAACTTCTCCGACACCAGCGCCTTGATCGGGGCGGTGTAGAAGCTCACCCGGTCCCCCGCGAGCGCCGCGAAGTGCGCCGCGGTCGCCACCATCGACTTCCCGGACCCGGTGGGTGTCGCCAGGATGACGTTGGCCCCGGCCAGCAGCTCGATGATCGCCTCCTCCTGGTGCGGGTAGAGCGTCAGGTTGCGCTCCCCCGCCCAGTCGACGAACCGGGTGTACGTCTCGTCCGGGTCGTCGGCGTCGGGCAGGCGGTCGTAGAGGTTCATGGTCCGGCCATCCTCGCAGGCGGTGCCGCTACCGCCTTTCCCGGTGCTTTCGAGTATGCCGTTCGCGGCGTTCCGCGTCTCCCGGGTATGCCGTTCGCGGCGTATGTCACGCGTCCGGCATGCTCCCGAGATGCGCCGGCAAACGTGAAGCGGTGAACTTCGCGCTGCGGTCCGTTGCCGCAGAATCCTTGGGTCTGCAGGAGGCCCGGGAACTGCGGGGCTCTGGGTGGGACGGTGACCTTGCCGACTGCGCGATACCCGCGTCGGATGATCCTGATCGACACGTCGGCGTGGGTCGAGTTCCTGCGCGACACCGGCAGCCCCGCATGCATCCGAGTCGATGCTTCGCTCGATGGGGACATCGCCACGTGCCACCCGGTGCGCATGGAGGTGCTGGCCGGTGCCCGCAGCGATAGGCACCTTCGGCGGTTGCGCGGCCTGCTCGCCCGGGCCACCACTCTCGACACATTGGCGTCCGACTCCGAGGACGCCGCATCGCTCTACCGCACCTGCCGCCAGCACGGCGAGACGGTCCGCAAGCTCATCGACTGCCTCATCGGAGCCCACGCCATCCGCGCCGGCGTGCCGGTGCTCCATGCCGATGCGGATTTCGATGTGCTCGCTCGTCACACTGCGCTCACCGTCGACGGGCGCTGACGGCATACAGCCCGATGTGACGCACCCACCAGCCGCCCACTACTCTTACGGGCGCAACACACCAGGGCCTCTAGCTCAATTGGCAGAGCTGCGGACTTTTAATCCGTAGGTTGCGGGTTCGAGCCCCGCGGGGCCCACTCCCACCGACCAGGCGCGGCGCCGACCGCGCAAACGACTTTCAGGCCGGCGCAGTCACCGCGATCCCGTTGCTCCGCGCCGCTTCCGCAAGGCGCTCGTCATACGTCACCAGACTGTCCAGATCGTCGCCGAGGTCGAGCGCCGCCGCGAGGTGGACGGCGTCAAGGCTGCGCACACCCGGTGGATCGAGACGACCGGCGAGCTCGCACACCGACGGGGTCAGCACGGTCAGCGTCAGCGAATCGAGGACCGCGCGCGCCCGCAACGCCCGGTCGGGCGCGACCCGGCGCACCGCACGCATCAGCTCGGTGCGGGCCAGGTCGCAGGAGACCAGCCCGTCGGCATCGGCCAGCCACTCGCGCAGCGCCGTCGTCTCCGGCTCGGCAACGACGAGCTTCACCAGCGCCGACGTGTCCAGGTAGTGCGCCATGTCAATAGCGTCCGGCGTCGCGCTCGGCCGCGAGATCGGCGCTGAGGTCGGGACCTGGATCGGGCGCCGGTAACGCGACCAGCGTCCGACGCGGCGGCCGAGCCTTTCCGGCGGTCAGCAACTGATCGAGCCGACCTGTCGGGATCGCGGTCAGCTGGGCGACCGGGCGACCGCGGTCGGTGATCGTGATCGTCTCGCCCGCCACTGCTTCCGCGACGACGGCAGAGGCGTTCTGCTTCAGCGCCCGGATACCCACTTCAGCCATGTGCTTCAATGTAGCACTTCATGCGTGAGATGGTGATCGCCGGATCGCGGCGCGCACTCCCGCTACCGTGCGGGTATGGCGCTCACCGAGTTCGACTTCCCCTCCCACAACGGCCGCGACCACATCAAGGCGTGGATCTACGCCCCGGCCACCACGCCGCGCGGCATCATCCACATCGTGCACGGGCTCGGCGAGCACTCGCGGCGCTACCTGCGGCTGATCGGCAAGATGCTGGACGCCGGCTACGTCGTGTGCGCCGACGACCACGTCGGGCACGGCGCAACGGCGATGGCGTCGGGTGTGTGGGCGGACAGCGGTGAGAACGGGTTGACCGCGATCGTCGAGGACGAGGCGACCCTTCGGGAGCACGCCGTCGCGGCATACCCCGACCTGCCCTACTTCCTCTACGGGCACAGTTGGGGTTCGATCATCGCCCGCGCGTATGCCGCCCGCCACCCCGAGCAGCTCGACGGGCTCGTCCTCGGCGGCATCGCCGCGCAGATGCGCGGCCCGGAGAGCGTGCCGGTCGCGGACGTGGAGGCGGCGATCGGCGACACCGACGGCACCGGCGTCGCAGACGAATTCATGCCGGCCCTCTTCGCCGGCACCGTGGATCGGTATGACGACGTGCGCGGCCCCACCGACTGGGTCGCCGCCGACCGGGGCGTCGTGGCAGACCACGCCGTCGACCCGCTGAACCGCTTCGGGGTGCCGATGACGCTGCGCTTCCTGCGCGACTTCCTGGTGCTGTATGCCGAGGCCAACGCCGACGACTGGGCGGCCAAGATCCCGGGCGCCCTTCCGGTGCTGATCCTCGCCGGTGACCAGGACCCGGTCGCGAACTACGGTGAAGGCGCCTATCACGTCGCGAATCAGCTGTGGGCGAGCGGCAACCGGGACGTGCGCACGCGCGTCTACACCGGCTACCGGCACGAGGTGCACAACGAGCCGCCGATCAGGGACGAGGTCGCCGCCGAGATCATCGGGTTCGTCGACGGGCACCTTCGCTGACACACGCAGCAAGGCGTGGTATCGGTTGACACGTGGCAGCCGATCCGGGTGATGCCGCGGGCGGTGCGACCACCCGTCCGGAGATTGCCCACGCCGACCGAGTTCCGGCTGCGGCCTGGGTGATCGCGGGATGCTACGTCGCGCTCGAGCTCACGGTGAGCGGCCGCTACGGCTTCCAGCAGGACGAGCTCTACTTCCTCGTCGCGGACCGCCACCTGGCGTTCGGGTATGTCGACCAGCCGCCGCTCGCCGTCCTGCTGACGCGGACCACCGACCTGTTCGGGGTGAACCCCACCGCGATCCGGATCCTGCCGGCACTGGCGGGCGGCGCCGTCGTCATACTCTCGGCGCGGCTGGCTGCGCTTCTCGGCGGCGCGCGGACGGCCCGGATCCTGACCGCGCTGTCGGTGGCGATCTCGCCGATCTTCTTGGGCGCCATGCACGTTGGCAACACGACGCCATACGACCTCCTCGCGTGGTCGGTGGTGACGGTCGGTGTGGTGACAGCGCTGCTACGCGACCGGCCACGGTGGTGGTTGGGCGCCGGCGTCGCGGCGGGGATCGGCATCAACGACGAATACCTGGTCCTCACGCTGCTGGCGGCGCTCGTCCTCGCCATCGTGTCGACCTCCGCTCACCGGCGTGCCCTGGCGACCCGTTGGCCGTGGCTCGGCGGGGGCATCGCACTGGTGATCTGGCTGCCGAACCTCATCTGGCAGTTCGCGAACGGCTGGCCCCAACTCACCATGGCAGCCTCGCTGCGGGCCGACAACAGCTCGGCCGGTGACTACGCAGCCGGGATCCCCGGGCAGCTGTTGTATGCCGGTCTGCTCGGGATCCCATTGCTGATAGCGGGTTTCGTGAACCTGTGGCGCTCTTCGCAGCTGCGCTTCCTCGCGGTCGCGGCGACGATCATCGTCGTCTACGTCCTGGCGTGGATCCCGGGAAAGGTGTACTACGCCGACGGCATCCTGCCGGTCCTCCTCGCGGCGGGCTCCGGGTCGGCGGAGCGCTGGATCGACCGGGGACGCCGGCCGGTCCGGCGAAGGGTGCTGCTGGGAGGGCTCGCAGTCGTGGGCACGATCTTGCTGCTGCCGGCGGTGCTGCCGGTGCTGCCGGTCACTCGGTTGCACACGGTCAACGGCGCCACGAGCATCGCCGACGGCGTCGGCTGGCCACAGCTCGCCGAGGAGGTGGCCGCACAGGACATTTCGCTCAGTCGAGCAGGGCACCCACCGACCTCGATCTTCACCGGCGCGTACGCCGAGGCGAGCGCCGTCGAGCTGTATGGCGCGAAACAGCGGCTGCCACCGGTGATCTCGGCACACAACATGTTCTGGCACTGGGGTCCGGGCAACGCACCGGACAGTACGGTCCTGTATGTCGACGCGTACGACCAACTGAAGCCGTATTTCGCGAACTGCCGGCGACTCGCGGTCTACAACCCGCCCTACCAGGTGCAGAACGACTGGAACGACCTCGATATCGGCGTATGCACCGGTCCGACGGAGCCCTGGAGGTCGCTCTGGCCGAAACTCAAGCATTACGAATGAGATTGACGCGACACGACCCGGCGTCCGCTCTCGGCAGGGCGGTGAGCGGGACAGCGCGAGTTGTTCAGTCCGGTGGGTGCAGGATCAACCGAAGACCTTTGGCCGCGCCACTTTCCAGCCGGGCGTGGGCGTCCGCCGCCGCGCTGAGCGGCAGGTGCTCGACGGCGCTCGGGGTCAGTGAACCTTCGCTGACGAGCTGGTCGATCCGCGCCGCCGCGGCGGCGAGCTCGACCGTGGTGGCGCTGCTGATCGCGAAGCCGACGATCTGCGCGTCACGGGTGTAAAGGGCTCCGACCGGCAGCACAGGCCGCGCGCCCAGGCCGGCCATGAGCACGATCCGGCCGCGCGGGGCGAGCAGGCCGGTGGCCAGGTCGAGGTCGTGGTGCCCGGAGGTGTCCAGGTGTAGATCGACCCCGTCGGGCGCTGCGTCGTGCAACCGGGCAGCGAGGTCCGGGTCGCGGTAGTCGAGGGCGACGTCCGCACCGAGCGCCCGGCACGTCTCGAGGTCGGCCGCACTCGCCGTGGCGATGATCCGCGCCCCGCGCGCCAGCGCCATCGCGGCGCGTCCCACGTGACCTGCGGCGCCGGCGATCAGCACCGTCTCGCCCGCGTCCAGGCGACCGTGCGTGTGCAGGGCGAGGTAGGCACTCGCGGCAGGGTGGGCGACCGCCACCATCGCCACGGGATCTGCCTGTGCCGGAAGAGGATAGAGCCGGTCGGACGGCACGACGGCGTACTGGGCGGCAGCGCCCTGCCGACCAGCATGACCGAGGCTGTTGCACCACACCCGGTCCCCTACCGCGAACCCGACGACTCCTGGGCCACACGCCGCGACGGCGCCGGCCAGGTCCCGGTTGACGACGAACGGGAACGGACGCGCGGTCTCGTACGCCCCGGAGCGCACGAAGGTGTCCACGTGGTTGACCGACACCGCCTCGACCCGCACCAGCACGTCGGTCGGGCCGGGACGCGGCACCGGCAGCGTGCCGTAGCGGATGACGTCGGGCGGGCCGCACCGGTCGATGAACGCGGCATACATCTGGTCGGGGAGGTCCGTCACTCTGGTGACCTTAGCCACGGATGCCGCCCCTCAGTCGGGCCGCCGCACCATCCGGCCGGGCAATCGCGTCGCGCCGGAGACGACCGCCGTGAAGAGTGCCGCCATGATCGCGACGAACACGCTCATGATCGCCACGTAGCCGTAACCGTGCGGATGCGGGTTGAGGAACGGGTACGGGTACCAGTCGACGATCGAGCCACGGATCAGCGTGTAGACCAGGTAGAGCACCGGATAGCCGAGCCAGCTCAGGGCGGCGCGGAAGCCGATCACCCGCTCGGGCAGATCCACCAGCCAATCGACGACGGCCGCGATCGGCACGAAGTAATGCAGCACCACATTCACCCAGGACACCGGGGTGTTGACGTCGATGTTGCTCAGCAGCAACGCGTAGACGACACCGGTGATCGAGATGTAGACGGTGGCCGCGCCCCGTGCCCGGTCCAGCCACTGCGGGTCGGGACCACGCAGTTGGATGAGGCCGGCGATCGCCGCGACCACGGCGATGACGATGTTGGACTGAATCGTGAAGTAGCTGAAGAAGTTTCCGAGCGTCGCAGGGTTGTCCTCCCGGCCCAGCGCCTCGACGAGCTGGACCACGACGGTGACTGCGATCAGCGCCGCGAGCGCCAGCCGCAGGGCCGCGTGCACACGCACCATCGCGGAAACACCGCCGATCCGCGCCCGACCCGGAGTGAGCTGCTCAGCCGACACAGCATCACCGTAGAGCTCGCGGGCACTCCGGGACGCCGATTCGGCATACAACACGCCGCAGGCCGAAAACCAGGTGCGCCGGACGCGGCGCGCGCCCTAGCGTGAACCGCATGCGTCGTCCAGCTTGAGTGGTTCGCACCCCCTGAGATCGAAGGCCGCCGGGTAGCCGTCCGGCCGGCCCTTCGGGTGCGCCGGCACGAAACAACGGTCGATCCCCTGTCGGATCCACCGCGACTCGCGTATGCCGCGAAGTCGCTCGCTCGTGACCGCAACGCGCGAAAGCGCTGGAAACTCAAGGACCTACCCCACCGATGACTTCGATCCTCGGCAGCCGACCGCTGCCCGCCCGCACGGCCTACCTGTGGTGGGAGGGCAGCTGGTCGCTGCTGCACTCCGTCGCCTTCACCCTCTCGATGCTCTACCAGGTGCAGGTCGCTCACCTGTCACCCGCCGAACTGCTGATCGTCGGCGCCGCGATGGAAGCGAGCTGCTTCCTCTTCGAGATCCCGACCAGTATCGTCGCCGACCTCTATTCGCGCCGCCTGTCCGTCCTGATCGGCGGTGTCGTCGTCGGCTGCGGCATCCTGATCCAGGGTGTCTGGGGCTCGTTCTGGCCGATCGTGGCCGCCCAGATCGTCTGGAGCCTGGGTTTCACCTTCGTCTCCGGCGCCGACGATGCCTGGATCACCGACGAGGTGGGCGCCGACGCCGTGCAACCGCTGTTCACCCGGTTCCAGCAACTGCATCTCGGGCTGACCGTCGCCGGCACCGTCCTCGCGGGCCTCATCGGGCAGGTCAACCTGCACCTTCCGATGCTGGTCGCCGGACCCGGCTACCTGCTGCTCAGCACGACCATGGTGTTGCTGATGCCCGAGACCGGCTTCACCCCGACACCGCGCAGGGAACGAGAGAACTGGGCACAGCTGAAGCACACGCTGCGCACCGGCCTGTCGACCGCCCGGCGCCCCGGAATCGTCCGGTCCTTCCTGCTGATCGCGATCATCAGTGGCATCTCCTCGGAGGTCTTCGACCGGTTGTGGACGGCCCGGATCGTCGATTCCTTCCAGCTGCCAACGCTTTTCGGCATCACCGGCAGCGCTGCGTGGTTCACCGTGTTTGCGGTGATCGGCTCGTTGATCGCTCTGACCGCCAGCCTCACCACGAACCGGCTGGCGCCGCACCGGGTCAACGCGCTGCATCCCGGCGGCTTGCTGGCGGCACTGACGGTGGCGCAGATCGCCGGCATGGTCGGTTTCGCCCTGATCGGGTCGTTGTGGCCGGTCCTGATCGCCATGTGGGTGCGCACCTCGGCACAGGCGGTTGCCGGCCCGGTGCAGGCTGCGTGGCTGCAACGCAATGTGGACTCCCGGGCGCGCGCCACCACCGTCTCGCTCACCAGTCAGGCGGACGCGTTCGGCCAGGTCGTCGGTGGGCCGCCACTCGGCGCATTGGCCGGCCGGACCTCGATCTCTACGGCCATGGTCGTCGCGGCGGGCCTGTTGGCGCCGGCTGCCGCGCTCTTCGCCCGGTTGCGTCCGGCACGAGCGGTCCGGCCGGCGATCCAGCCCGCCGAGGAGGCGAAATGACCTCGCGCACCCTCAATCTCGGCATCCTCGCACACGTCGATGCCGGTAAGACGACGCTCACCGAGCGGTTGCTGTTCGACACCGGCACGATCGACCGGCTCGGCAGTGTCGACCGCGGAACCTCGGTGACCGACACCATGACGTTGGAGCGCCGACGGGGCATCACCATCCGCACCTCCGTCGCCGGCTTCACCCTCGGCGACCTGCGGGTGAACCTGGTGGACACACCCGGCCACCCCGACTTCATCGCGGAGGTCGAACGCGCACTCACCGTTTTGGACGGCGTGGTGCTGGTGGTCTCGGCGGTCGAGGGCGTGCAGTCGCAGACCCGCCTGCTGATGCGTGCACTGCACCGCCTGGAGCTGCCGACCACGTTGTTCATCAACAAGATCGACCGTGCGGGTGCTGACGTGGACGTGGTGCGTGCGCAGATCGCAGGGCTGCTGAAACCAACACCTGGCACCGTTGTGTCGGCCGGCTCGGCACGCACCGGCGACGGCGTCGGCGCCCTGCTCACCACCATCGCCGGTATGACGGTCCCGCGCAGCGACCCGCACGCACCCGCGGAAGCAACGGTCTTCTCGATCGAGAGGGACCGTGGCGTATGGGTCCGGATGCACAACGGCACGCTCCGGGTGCGGGACCGCCTCGGCCGAAGGTCCCGTGTCACCGCTCTGCGCTCCCCGGACGGTTGCCACCTCGAAGCGCTGGGTCCCGGCGAGATCGGCCTGCTGACCGGACTGGACCACCCGCGGGTCGGGGACCGGATCGGCAGCGGTGGGACGGCGCGCGAGGTAGCGAACCTGCAACCGACAACCTTGGAAACCGTTGTCGATGCCGCAGATCCCACGCTGCGTGGCCGGCTGCTGGAGGGGCTCACCGCGCTGGCGGACCAGGATCCACTGATCAACCTCCGCCTGGACGACGACCGGAGCGAGGTCCGCCTGTCCCTGCACGGTGAGGTCCAGCGCGAGGTGATCGCGACCCGGCTGGAGGAGGAGTTCGGCGTCGTCGCAACCTTCCAGCCACTGTCCGTGGTCTGCATCGAGCGGGTCATCGGCAGCGGCCACGCGCACGAAATCATCGACACGCCAACGAATGCCTACCTGGCGACCGTCGGGCTGCGCATCGACCCGGCTCCGGTCGGGCACGGCGTGTCGTTCGAGCTGGCCGTGGAGGCCGGCTCGATGCCTCCCGCGTTCTTCACCGCCGTCCGGTCTGCTGTCGACGAGACGCTGCAGCAGGGGCTGCACGGCTGGCCGGTGACGGATTGCGTTGTCACCATGACACATTCCGGCTACTGGGCGCGACAGTCCCACTCGCACGGGACGTTCGACAAGTCGATGTCCAGCACGGCGGGCGACTTCCGGTTGCTCACCAGACCGGTGCTGATGCGCGCCCTGCGGGCCGCCGGCACGACCGTCTGCGAACCCGTGGACGCCTTCACCCTCGACCTGCTGCCCGAGCAGGTACCCGCGTTGCTCAGCGAGCTGGCCCGGGCGGAGGTCGACGTCACGCACACCGGCATCACCGCGACGGAGGCACGCGTCGAGGGCGTCATACCAACGCGGTTGGCCGACTCGGTGCAGCGGCGACTGCCCGACCTCACCAGCGGCGAGGGCGTCTGGGAGAGCACGCTGGACCACCACCGGCCGGTCCGTGGCGCTCCCCCGCAGCGACCGAGGGTGGGCGTCGACCCGGGTGACTGTGCGGCGTACGTCAAGGCGAACCCGCGCTAGGCGACGGACCCCGTGCGTCGCCATGCCCGAGACTAAGTAAGGTAAGGCTCACCATAGCTAACCAATTCTCGGAGTTCCCTCGATGATCACGTCCCGCCGCACCGTCCTGTCCGCATTCACCGCTGCCGCAGCGGTTTCCGCGCTCGCGGCGTGTTCCAGTGACGGCAGCGATCCGGGCACCTCGAAGACGTCATCGGGTGGCTCCGGCTCGGCAGGCGCCGAAGCTGGAAAGTTCCCGGCAACCGTGAAGCACAAGTACGGCACCACCACCGTGCAGCACAAACCCACGCGCGTGGTCACGGTCGGACTGGTCGAGCAGGACATGGTCATCGCACTGGGCACGGTGCCCGTCGCGGTGACCAAGTGGATCGGCGCGGCCGACGGGGAGATCTACCCATGGGCGAAACCGGCACTGCACGGCGCGCCCCTGCCGAAGGTGCTCGACAACTCGAAGGGCCCACAGATCGAGCAGATCGCCGCGCTCAAGCCGGACCTGATCATCGCGATCTGGTCGGACCTGAAGGAGAGCGACTACCGGAAGCTCTCCCAGCTGGCGCCCACCGTCGCACCGCCGAAGGGGTATGTCGACTACGGTGCTCCCTGGGACGTCATCACCGGAATGGTCGCGGACGCAATGGGTTTGAGCGCGACAGGAGCCAAGATCGTCCGCGACGTGAAGGGACGTTTCACCGCCGCGCGCAAGGCCCACCCGGAGTTCAAGGGCAAGACCGCCATGGTCCTGGGCCTGTACAACGGTCTCTGCCCGTATGCCGAGACGGACCCGCGCAATCGTGTCCAGCAGGAGCTCGGCTTCGTCTATCCGAGCAAGTTCGGCAAGGAGTTCGACAAGCTGGGCACCGGGTCGATCAGTGCCGAGCGCACGAAGGAGTTCGACTTCGACGTCGTCGCCTGGGTCGACTCCGAGGCCAACGTGCTCAAGACCACCGGCGACCTGCTGAAACAGACCAAGGCCTACCAGCAGGGCCGGGAGATCTACGTACCCAACAACATTCCGGGCACCAACAAGCCGAGCACCTACGCCGCGGCGTTCAGTATGGTGACGCCCTTGAGCCTGCCCTGGATGCTGGAGCGTTACGTCCCGCAACTCGCGGCCGCGGTCGACGGCAAGCCCGCCACGAAGGTGCCGACCGTCAAGGTCTGACCCCGGCGCTGGCGGCGCAGGCGTTCGTGGGCGAGTATGACGAGACCGCAATCCGCGAACGAAAGGGATCGTCCCGTGATCGATTGGATCAAGCGCGTCGCGCAGGACATCGACGACATCGACGTGTCGATCTTCGAAGGTCTCGCCGCAACCCGCAGCCCGTTGCTCGACAAGGTCATGCCGCGGCTGACCGACGTCGCGGACCACTCGGTGTTGTGGCTCGGGATCGCCGGCGCGCTCGGCGCCAGCCGGAACCGCCGTGCGAAACGGGCCGCGCTCCGCGGTGTCGCAACGATCGCCGCAACCAGTCTGATCGCGAATCAGGTTGCCAAACGTGTGAATCGGCGACCCAGACCGTCGCTCGCGACGGTGCCGCTGGCTCGGCTGTCGCGGCGGCTGCCGACCTCGACGAGCTTCCCCAGCGGTCATGCCGCGAGTGCGGCAGCATTCGCCACCGCGGTCGGGCTGGAGTGGCCGGTGCTGTCGGTGCCGTTGCGCGCGCTCGCCGCACTCGTCGGGCTGTCGCGCGTCACCACGGGTGCCCACTACCCGTCCGATGTCGCGGCCGGGTGGCTGCTCGGGACGGCAGTGGCCGAGGTCGGCGCACGCCTGGTTCCTCCCGCAGAGCCACCGTCCGCCATACGACGGCCTGGCGTCATACAACTGGAGGCACGGCCGACCGGGTCCGGTCTGGTGCTCGTCGTCAACCCGGCCTCGCACAGCGGCGAGGGTGAGCGGGTCCTCGCCGCGGTCGGCGATCAGTTGCCGGACGCCGAGATCGTCGAACTCACCGAGGACTCCGAGGTCGAGCACGTCATGCACGAATCCGCCTCTCGGGCAGAGGTGCTCGGCGTCGCCGGAGGCGACGGCACCGTTCGCACTGCAGCGCAGGCAGCACGGGACGCAGACGTGCCGTTGGCAGTGTTCCCCGCCGGGACCTTCAACCATTTCGCCAAGGACGCCGGCGCATACCCGCTGCGCGCCGCGATCGCGGCCGTCAAACGGGGTACTGCGGACAAGGTGGACCTGGCCTATCTCAACGACGAGATCTTCCTCAACACGGCCAGCATCGGGGTCTACACCGACTTCGTCGCGATCCGGGAGCGCAACGAGAAGCGGATGGGCAAACCCGCCGCCGCCCTGTATGCCGGTCTGCGCACTTTGCTGCGGTCGCACGCGATCTCCGTGCGCGTCGACGAGCGAACGGCCCGCGTCGACCTGCTTTTCATCGGTAACAGCGAGTACCAGCCGCACGGGTTCGCCCCCAGCTTCCGCGAACAGCTCGACGACGGGCTGCTGGACCTGCGGATGCTCGACGCGTCCAGTTTCGGCGCGACGCTGACCGTTCTCGCCGCACTGCTGACCGGTCAGCTCGCGCGCCACAAGCGGTATCACGAGTTCCATGCACCGTCGCTGCGGATCGAGGTGGTCGACGGCGGTCCCGTGCGCGTCGCGCGGGACGGCGAAGTCGGCGAGGAGGCGACCGTGCTCGACCTGCGCGTCGACCGACGGGCCCTCACCGTCTATCGGCACGCCGGCGTCCACTGACGCCGCCCAGCAACTCCCGCCACCCCTCAGGCGACAGGCCCACAAACTCCCGACAGGCCCACAAATCGAGCGCTCGCTGCCCCTCTCGAGCCGGAATTCCTGAGCCTGTCGATCCGGATGTTGTCCTCTCGGCGAGGGGATAACCCGGAAATCTTCAGTTCGGTGAGGCACCATCGAGGGTAGGAGGGATCCACGCATGAGCATCGTGCAGGACGTCAAGGCGGCCGCGGCCTTCAGCCAGGAGCTCTACCGGTCGAAACTGACCACGGCATATCACGGCAGGGTGCACCACGACCCGTTCGCGCGGCTGCGGATGGGTGAGGGACGGAACGACCCCTATGCGGTGTATGACGAGCTACGCCCGAAGGGTCCGCTGATGCCCACGCGCCTGGGCAATCTGGCGACCGTCGACCATCGTGTGGCGCGCAGCGTGCTGACCAGCCGATCGTTCGGGGTGCGGCCGGCCGGGTCGTCTCCGGCGCCCGAGGAAGACTTCGACCTGTCGTTCCTGGATCGGAACGAGCCCGACCACAGCAGACTGCGCCGGATCGCCGCACCGGCGTTCAGCCCGCGGATGGTACGCGGATACCGTTCCCGCATCGAGGAACTCGTCGATGACCTGATCGGCAAGCTCGACCGCGCCGACACCGTCGACTTCGTGTCCGACTTCGCCGCACCGCTGCCGATCGGCGTCATCACCCGAATGTTCGGCATCGACGGGGACGTCGGGATCGACACCGCCGAATTCGCGCGGTACGGCGCAGCCATCGGCGGCGCGCTGGACGGCATACATTCAGTGCGGCACGCACGAGAGCTGCTGCGCGCCCAGGACGTGCTGGAGAAGATGTTCGACAGACTGCTGGCCGCACGTGCGGCCGGTCCGCGGGAGGATCTGATCAGCGTGCTGGCAGCCGAGAGCGGCGATCAGGTGCAGCCGGACGAGCTGATGAGCATGTGTTTCCTGTTGCTGGTCGCGGGATTCGAGACCACGGTCAACCTGCTCGGGAACGCGCTGCTCGCGTTGCAGGCACATCCGGAGCAGTGGCACCTGCTCACCGAGCGGCCGGAGCTCGCGAGTCAGGCGGTCGAGGAGACGCTGCGCTGGAATCCTCCGGTCCAGCGCACCGAGCGCGTCTCGTTCCAGGACCAGGAGGTCGCCGGCACGCCGGTCCGCAAGGGTCAGTGGATCCTGCTGCTGCTCGGCGGCACCGGGCGGGACCCGGAGGTGTTTCCCGACCCGGACCGTTTCGACATCACCCGATCCCACGGCGCCGAACACCTGGCGTTCTCCAGCGGCATCCACTACTGCCTGGGCGCTCCCCTGGCGCGGCTCGAGGCGACGATCGCCCTGGAGCAGTTGGCGATCCGCCTCCCGAGCATCCGCCGCGCCGGGCGAGTGACGATGCGCCGGACAACCCTGATCCGCGGCCCGCTGCACCTGCCCATCAGCGTGGCCTGACCCGCCCTCGCCGACAGGCTCAGCAAACACCGACAGGCCCTCTTACCAGTGCCCGAAACCGGCCGAATAGCTGAGCCTGTCGACCGCAAGTGGGCCTCTCGGTGCAGTGGTCAGAGGTGGTCGACGCCCAGGGTGACCGAGCGGTCCGCTTCCTTGGCCAGCTGGGTGTCGTTGGTGGTGATCAGCACCGAAGCGCCGCGGTCGGCGGCGCGGCGCAACTCGGCGAGGACCTTCTCACGGTTCTCCGCATCGAGCGCGGAGGTCGGTTCGTCCGCGACGACGATCGCCGGCTCGTCGGCAAGGGCGCGAGCGACCGCGACCCGCTGCCGCTGGCCACCGGAGATCTCGTCGATCAGATGGTCCGAGATCGAGTCGATCCCCAGACGCTGCAAGGCATTCAGCGCCAGCTCGCTGGCGCGCGAATAGTCCAGGTCACGGGCCACGAGCGGAAGGACGATGTTCTCCGCGACCGTCAGCGACTCGCTCAGGTCGTAGTCCTGCATCACCACGGCGCAGCGCTCCGGGGGATCGAGCTCGACCGTGCCCTCGACCGGCACCAGCACCCCTCGGCAGACGTCGACGAGCGCCGACTTCCCACTTCCTGCGTGTCCCGTGACGATCACCACCTCGCCGTCCCCGACCTCCAGCTCCAGTTTGTCGAAGATGACTGTCCCGTCCGCCGATTCGGCGGTCACGCCCGCCAACCGGATCATGCGCGGTCACCGCCGTTCGTCCGCCGCACGATGAAGGTGTCGGCGTCCTCACCCGGTCGGATGCTGACCGCCGTGCCGTTCGGGAACTGCCCGAGGATGTCGTCCGGGAGGGGTATGCCGTCGTCACGCACCATCACGTGCGTGTTCCCGCCGCGCGCGTCCATGCGGATCCGCCCGTCACGGATCGTGATGACGCGCGCGTCCAGGGCGGTCGCCACGTCCAGGTCGTGCGTCACCGCGATCACCGTCGTCCCCAGCTCCGCGTTGACCCGCAGGACGGCGTCGGTGACGGCTCGTACCGCAGGCCCGGCGAGACTGCTCGTCGGCTCGTCGGCGAGCAGCACCGACGGCTTGGTCACGATGGTCGCCGCGATCGCGGTCAGCTGCCGCGCCGCAGCTGAAATCGACTGCACCGGCTGGGGCCTCAGCTCCGGCTCCAACCCGACGATGTCGAGCGCCGCGTCCACGTCGATGCGGTCACGCAGCCGATCCGGCCAGCCGAGTTCGACGTTCTGCCGCACGGTCAGGTAGGGCAACAGGTTCTTGCTCACATCCTGCAGCAGTACGGCGAAGTCGGTCGCGCGGGCCTGATCCAGCCGCCCGGCCCCTGTTGCGCTCAACTCGTGACCGGCGAGCCGCACGCGGCCGGCACTCGGGGTGGTGAGCCCGGCCAGGACGCTGAGCAGGGTGGATTTCCCGGCACCGGACGGGCCCACCAGCGCCACGATCTCGCCCTCCTGCACCGTGAGATTCACCCCGGACAGCGCGGCGACGTCATGCCCTTCGACGCTGTAGATCTGGACCAGCCCCTCGACACTGACGATGGGTCTGCCGTGCTCCATGACGGTCATGCCGTCCTCCTTCTCTGACTGCGGCCGGCCGCTCGCGCCAGCCTCATCCCCAACCCTGCTCCGACGAGCGCCAGCAGCAGGATCAACCCGGCTGCTGCGAACGATCCTGCGTGCCACTGGAATCCGGTCCGCGTGACCGGCGCGTCCGGCGGTGTCGACCACCACAGCATCGTCTGGCCGGTCAGCCAGGCGGCCAGCGGTGCCGTCAGCGCTCCGATCACGCTGCCCAGCAGCGTCAGCACCGCGAACTCCGCCACCGTGGCACGACGCAGCAACGCATCCGAAACTCCCCCGGTTCGAAGCGCCCGCAGGTCGCGGCGGCGCTCGGCACGGGACGCAACTGCCACCAGCACGACGCTGACCAGCGCGGCGAGCACCGACAGCGCCGACACGACGATACTCAGCCGCATCGCCCAGGCGGTCGCCGTCGCGTCATACCCCGCACGCACCTGCGTGCTCGTCTGCACCTGGGCGGACGCGAACCCGGCCTTCCGCAGCGCGGCCCCCAACCGGGCGAGCTGCTTCGGGTCCTCGGTGGCCGAGAACACTTGGAACGACACGTTGTCCTGCCGGTCGCCCACTCGCAGCATCGTCGCCAGGTTGACCACGATCGTCCGCGCACCCGCACCCGGGATGTATGGCGCGCCGCCGACGACCCGATAGCCGCCGTCGGCATCGGCCATCGTCGGCGCCGAAACCGTCGATCCCGCAGCGGCACTCGTCGTCCACCATGGTGCCAACGCGTTCGGCCGAGACGCAGGACCGCCCCGCTCCAGCGCGGCCCACGGCACCTGGCTCGGCAGTCCCGTGCGCGCGCCGATGCGCGCCAGGTCGGCCGGCAGCACTCCGAGGACCGCGTTGCTCGTCGGCGTCGAGGAATTGATCTGCACGGCCGGAGTGAAACGGCGATGCTGCGGGTCGATCGAGTCCACGGCGTCGATCAGGGACTGCCCGTCAACGGTCCCGGACCCCACGATCGCCCGGACGACGGCGGCCGACCCGAGGTCCGAGGCGGTGCGTGCTGCCCGATTGTCAGCCCCTCGTGCGAATTCACTCACGCTCAGGGTGAGCAGCGCCGAGGTGATGATGAGGGTCGCGACCGCCGTCACGGTGCCCGCCCGCCGGCCCAACTGCGCGATCGCCAGCGCTGCGGCGGCGCGCCGGCGAGCGAGCAGGAACCGCACGAGCCACGCCGCGGCGGGCGCCAGCAACGCCCCGACGACGAGCGCGACGAGCCCGGCGAGGAGCACCGGCGTCACCTGCACCGGCGCCCCGGTCAGGCTCCTGGTCGCGGTCAGCACCACACCGACCAGGCACACACTCGCCAGCACCGCTGCCGGCGTGGACACCAAGAGCCCGCGACGACGCACGGGACGCGACCGCAACAGCGTGCCGATCGGCTCCCTCGCCATCAGCCACCAGCATCCGACCCACACCGCGGCGACGAGCGATGCGACCGCCGCCGCGGCCCAGATCGAGGTCCAATTCCATGCTGTGTGAACGCTTCCCGGCAACCAGGTGCGCCGGACGAGTTCGTCGACGGCATACGCGAGAGCGAGGCCGGCCACCGAGCCCAGCACCCAGGACGGCAGCAGGTCGGCGGCACCCAGCCGCACCACGCCCGCGCTGCCGTTGCCGCGCATCTTCAGCACCGCTGCCTCGCCGCGGCGCACCGTCGCCAGATACGTCGACACCTGCACGAGCAGGATCAACAACACCAGAAGGAGCTGCAGCAACAGGTAGGGCAGGATCTGACCGACCTGACGAAGATCGGTGCGGGTGTCGGCATAGACCGTGGACAACGGTTCGGTGACGTCGGCGTCGGTGCCCAGGCGCTTCGTGGTTGCGCGCAGACCCGCCACCGCGCGAGCGAGGCTGTCGGGCCCGACGTGGTCCACCCGTATCGGATAACCCACCGTGTTGTAGATGCCGCTCCAGCTGATGTCCGGGGAGGTGTCGTTGCCCTTCGGCACCGGTGTCACCGGTGGATGACCCGCGAACGTCGCGTCCGCGGTCAGCCAGGTGGCGCCGGGTTGCGCCGGGCTGCCGTCGCCGTTGTACGCCGCGACGTGCTGGCCGCCCCAGAACGGGTCGTTCGCTCGCGCCGTGAAGACGCCGACCACTGTCAGCTGCTTCTGTGGATTGAGATCCTCCCAGAGCGAGTAGTCGCCGATCCCCTTGACGGTCAGGCGTTCTCCGAGTCGAAGGCTCGGATTGATGACGGCCTGCAGTTGTGCGCTGGAGACCATGATCTCGTTGCGCGCGGTCGGGCAGCGGCCCGCGACGACGTGCACGTGCGCGCAACCCGCCACCGCGAACTGTAACCGTACGATGGTGCGTCGTCGCGGCCAGGAGATCACGGTCGTCCGCGAGTCGATCGGCGGGCCGGTCACCGCGCGCACCCGTGGATCGACCTTCCGCCGGATCGATGCCATGGACAGGTCGGCACCCTCGCGGTAGCGATACTGGATCTGCAAGCTCGCGGGGCCCAGCGAGTGCGTATGGAACGCGACCAGTGCCGACCGGAACGATCGGGTCAGCAACGGATCCGCCGCGGCGACGGCGACGAGCAGGCACACGGTGACGGTGAAGAGCAGCGACTGCCCTCGCCTCGACCGCCGCGCCACCGTTGCGAGCCGGGTCACGTCTGCTCGCTCCCCACGGCGGGCGCGGGCCCGGTGACGGCCGTGCGACGCCTTCTCCCCCGGTGCTGGTCCGCCGACCGAGCCAGTCGCACCCCGAACGCCGCTCCCACCAGCCCCAACAGGACGATCAGGACGATCGCTGCGAGTCCGCCGGCGTGCCACTGGAACCCTGTCCGCGTGACCGGCTCCGCCGGTGGGGTCGACCACCAGAGCATCGTCGGTCCGGTCAGCCACGCCGCCAGGGGTGCGGTGAGTGCTCCGATCACGCTGCCCATCAGCGCGAGCAGGACGAACTCCCCCACCGTCGCTCGTCGCAGCACGACACGCTGCACTCCTCCGGTCCGCAGCGCGCGCAGGTCCCGGCGCCGGTCGGCCCGGGAAGCCACCGCCACGAGCACGACGCTGGTCAGCGCCGCCAGCAGTGAGAGCGCGGACACCACGATGCTGAGGTTCATCGCCCACGCGGTTGCGGTGGCGTCATACCCAGCACGCACCTGCTGCGCGGTCTGCACGTCGCTCGACGCGAAACCCGCACGGCGCAACGCCGCATCGAGTCGCGCCAGCTGTTTCGGATCCTGGGTCGCGGAGAAGACCTGATAGGTGACGTTGACGACCCGATCGCCCGCCGCCAGCATCTTGTGCAGGTCGACGACGATCGTCCGGTCCGCCGCTCCCGGGATGTATGGCGCGACGCCGACGACCCGGAAATCACCGTCGACGTTCGCCATCGTCGGCGCCGAAACCGTCGACCCGACAGTGCCGCTCGTCGTCCAGGAGGCGACCAGGGCCGCGGGGGCACCGCTCGACTTCCCCTGCAGCGCGGACCAGTCCACCGGCTCCTTGAGCCCGGTGCGCGCGCCGATGCGCTCCATGTCGGACGGGATGACCCCGAGGGTCGCGTTGCTCGTCGGCGTCGAGGAGTTGATCTCGACGGCGGGTGTGAAGACCCGGTGCCTCGGGTCGACGGAGTTGACCGCCTTGGTCAGCGATCGACCACTGACCGTCGTCGTGCCGACGGTCGCGTGGACCACCGCCGTCGCACCCACGTCGGCCGCGCTGCGTGCAGCGCGGTTGTCCGCACCACGGACGAAAACGCTCACGCTGAGCGTCAACAGCGCGGAGGTGATGATGAGCGTCGTCACGGCGATCACCACGCCGGCACGGCGGCCGAGCTGTGCGACGGCGAGGCCGGCCGCGGCGCGCCGGCGGGCGAGCAAACGCCGCACCAGCCACGCGGCGACCGGGGCGAGCAGCACGCTCACGACGATCGCCACGAACCCGGCCAGCAGCACCGGCGTCACCTGCACCGGAGCCCCGGTCAGGCTCTTGGTCGCGGTCAGCACCACACCGACCAGGCACAACGCGGCAAGGACCGCGGCCGGGGTCGACAGCCGCGCACCTCGTCGCCGGGGCGGCCTGGCGCGTAGCAGGGAGCTGATCGACGCGCGCGCCATCGTCCACCAGCACAGGAACCACACGACCGCGACGAGCAGCGCCATGGCGAGCGCTGCGCACACTGCGATCCAGTTCCATTGCGCCGCAACGCTGCCCGGCAGCCACAGATGCCGGACGAGACCGTCCACCACATACGCGAGGCCGAGACCCGCCACGACGCCGACGATCGCGGCGGGCAGGAACTCCTGCGCGCCCAGCCGGACGACTCCGCCGGTGCCGTTGCCACGCATCTTCAGCACGGCCGCCTCACCGCGCCGCACCGTCGCGACGTAGGACGTGACCTGCACCAGCAGGATCAACAGCACGACCCCGAGCTGCACCAGCAGGAAGGGCACGATCTGCCCCACCTGGCGCAGATCGCCACGGGTCGCGTCATACACCGAGGACAGGGCCTCGATGACGTTGGCGTTGTCCCCGATGTTGTGCTGTGTCTTCGCGAGTCCGGGCTGTGCGGCGGCGAGGGTGTCCGGCGCGAGCTTCGAGGTCAGCACCGGGAACTGGACCGCTCGTGCGACGCCGCTCCAGTCCGTCGGTGAACCGGACTGCGGGGTCGGCTGCGCACTGAACGTGGCGCTGTCGGTGAGCCAATACTCGGAGGGACCGGGCATCGCCGGAGGCGGCGGTGGCGGGGTGTATGCCGCGACGGCCGCGCCGCCCCAGAAGCTGTCCGAGCTGGACGCCGTGAAGATGCCGACCAGCCGCATCGTCTTGTGCGGGTTCAGTTTCGGCGGGACCGCCGGGTCGGCACCCACGACCGGCAGCGCCGCACCGACCTTCAGCGTCGCGGCGTCGCCGGCGGCAACCGCCGCGCTGGAGATCATCACCTCGTTGCGTGCTTGCGGGCAGCGGCCCTCGACGATGTGCACGTGCGCGCACTGGTCCTGCGTCGACTGGATGCGCACCTGCACACCGGCAGTCGCCGATGACGCGACCGCGGCGGTCGAGGCGATCCCGGCACCGGTCACCGCGCGCACCCGCGGGTCGAGCGCCGCACGCAGCCGGCCGATCGAAAGTGCCTGCGGACCGCCCGTCTGGAGCACGACCTGGCTCCCCGAAACGCCTTGTGCCTGCTCGTGGAACGTCACCAACGAGTGGCTGAACGACCGGGTCAACAACGGATCGACCGCAGCGGTCGCCACCAACAGACACACCGTCACCGCGAAGAGGATCGTGTGTCCGAAGCGGTGCCGCCGTGCAATGGTCGCCAGGCCCGTCATGCCGTCGTGTCCATCCTTCCCTGCCGAAGCTCCGTCGAACGTGCTTGCCGCACACCGAATCCGACGCCGACCAGCGCCAGCAGGACGATCAGTCCCACCGCACTGAGAACACCGCTGCGCCACTCGAATCCGGTCCTGGTGACCGCCTGCGCCGGAGGGTTCGACCACCACAGCATGGTCGGTCCGGTCAGCCACGCGGCGACCGGTGCGGTCAGCGCTCCCACGAGGCTACCGAGCACGCCCAGCAGCACGAACTCCCGGACCGTTGCCGAACGGACGACCCGATGCGAGACACCGCCGGTCTGCAGCGTGCGCAGGTCGCGGCGCCGGTCCGCACGCGAAGCCACGGCGACCAGCACCACGCTGGTCAGCGCCGCAAGCACTGCGAGCACCGACACGACGATGCTCAGGTTCATCGCCCACGCGGTCGCTGTGGCGTCGTACCCGGCGCGCACCTGCTGCACCGTCCGGACGTCGATGCCCTTGAAGCCGACCCGCTCCAGGGCCTGGCGCAGCGCTGCCAGCCGGTGCGGGTCGCGGGTCACGGAGAAGACCTCGAACGACACGTCGTCGGTGCGGTCGCCGGCGCGCAACATCGTCGGCAGGTCCACGACGATCGTGTTGGCCCCCGCCCCCGGGATGTATGGCGCAGCACCCGCGACCCGGAACTGGCCATCCATGTCGGCCATCGTCGGTGCTGGAACCGACGATCCGACAGCGCTTTTCGTCGTCCAGGAGGACACCAGCGCGTTGGGCACCGACACCCAGCCCCCGCTCCCGATCGCCGACCACGGCACCGGGTCGGTGAGCCCCGTGCGCAACCCGATGCGCTCCATGTCGGCGGGGACGACACCGAGCGTGGCGTTGCTGTCCGATGTCGCGGCGGCAATCTTCACGGCGGGCGTGAATTCGCGCCGGGTGGGATCGGCGGACCGCACGGCCCGGATCAACGCGCCGGGCTTGACCCACTTCGGGCCGAGGGTGACGTGCACCAGGGCCGGCGCACCGAGGTCCGCCGCCGTGCGTGCGGCGCGATTGTCCGCCCCGCGAGCGAAGACGCTGACGCTCAGGGTCAGCAGGGCCGAGGTGATGATCAAGGTGGTCACGGCGGTCACCACACCGGCTCGCCGGCCGAGTTGTGCTACCGCCAACGCCCCGGCGGGACGGCGTCCCCTCAGCAGGCGGCGTACCAGCCGGCCGGTGACCGGGGCCCAGAGCGCGCCGACGAGGATCGCCACGAAACCGGCGAGCAGCACGGGTGTGACCTGCACCGGCCCCCCTTTCAAGCTCTTGGTGGCCGTGAGGCCGACCCCGAGCAGGCATGCTGCCGCGACGACCGCGGCCGGCAGCGACAGCCGCGCACCGCGGCGCCGGGGCGGGCGCGCCCGGGTCAGTGCGCCGATCGGCTCACGCGCCATCCGCCACCAGCACACCAGCCACAGAGCAGCGATGAACAGGGCAGTACCGACCGCCGCCCACGCGGACTCCCAATTCCACGACGCCGCAACGTTCCCGGGCAGCCAGGCCCGGCGCACGAGCTCGTCGACGCCGTAGGCGAGAGCGAGTCCACCGACCACCCCGATCACGCCCGGTGGCAGGAACTCGAGCGCGCCGAGGCGCACCACACCCGCGGTGCCGTTACCGCGCATCTTCAACACCGCTGCCTCACCGCGGCGCACCGTCGCGAAGAACGACGTCACCTGCACCAGCAGGATCAGCAGCACGACCCCGAGCTGCACCAGCAGGAAGGGCAGGATGCGGCCGACCTGGTAGACGTCCTCGGCGGTCGCCCAGTACACGCTGTTCAGGTGCTCGGTGATGTATGCCCGGCCGGACTTCTCCATCGCGCGGGCGCCGGCAGCCGCCGCCTTCAGCGAATCAGGCGTCAGGGCAGTGCTTCTCACCGGATAGCTGAGGGACACGGACATCGACGTGGTGCGCCGGACCGTTGCCGTCGTCGCCAGCAGGGTCGCCCCGGAGGCACTCGAATCCGCATCGAAGTGTGCGATGTCGGTGCCGCGCCAGAAGGAGTCGCGGACCGACATCGTGTAGATGCCCGCGACCCGCACCTGCTGGATGTGCTTCGGGTCTCCGCCGAGCGAGATCACGGATCCGAGGTGCAGACCTTTCACCGCCTTCCGCGCCGTCTGTCGGGAGACCAGCACCTCGCCGGCCTTCGCCGGGCAGTGCCCCTGCAGGACGGCGAGGTGGTGGCACTGCCCGGCCGTCGACCGCATCGTGACGGGCACGTCGCCCTGCCGCCAGAAGGAGACCCCGGTATGGGACACCACCGGGTCGCCGACCACCTGCCGGACCCGTGGGTCCAGCAACTTGCCCGCCTGGTTCACCGAGGTCGGCTCGTGCCCACCGGTCCGTGCGGCGCTTCGCGTGGAGATCACGACCTGGCTGCCCGCCACACCCTCGGCGTCGGCGTGGAAGCTCACGACGGCATGGCTGAACGATCGGGTCAGCAACGGATCGACCGCAGCGGTTGCCACGAGCAGGCAGACGGCGACCGCGAAGAGCACGGCGTGCCCGATCCGGTGCCGCCGCGCGATGGTCGCAAGGCGGTTCATCGGAGGCCGTCCTGGTCCGTGTCGGCCTCGGCGGACCGGGCGAGCTGGACCCCGAAGACGCCACCGATCACCGCCAGCAGGACGATGAGCGCGATCGCGCTCGAACCCCCGACCTGCCACTGGAATCCGGTCCTGGTCACCGGTTGGGCCGGCGGCGTCGACCACCACAGCATCGTGGGGCCTGCGAGCCACGCTGCGATCGGCGCCGTCACTGCCCCGGCGACGCTGCCGACCAGCGCCAGCAGCACGAACTCCAGCACCGTTGCCCGGCGCAGGACGGTGCGCGGGACCCCACCGGTGCGCAACGCGCGCAGATCCCGGCGACGGTCGTCCCGGGAGGCGACCGCGACCAGGACGACGCTGATGGCTCCCGCGAGCACTGCGAGCGCGGAGATGAGGATGCTCAGCCGCGTCGCCCATCCGGTCGCCGTCGCGTCGTACCGGCTGCGCACGGCGTGCAACGAGCGCACCGCGATGCCCGAGAAGCCGACCTTCTTGATGGCGCGGTCGAGGGTCGCCACCCGCCGCGGGTCGGTGGTTGTCGAAAACACCTGGTATGACACGTTGTCCCACCGGTGCCCGTGTTTGAGCAGGGTCGCGAGGTCAACCACGATCGTGTGAGCACCCACCCCCGGGATGTAGGGCACGGCACCGGTCACGCGATAGGGGTGGTCGTCCTCGGTCATCGTCGGAGCGTCCACGGTCGACCCCACCGCCGACCGCGTGGTCCAGGTCGCCACGAGGGCCCTGGTCACCGGGGCGGAGCCATCGGCGCCGTGCAGCGCGGACCACGGAACCTGATCACGCAGACCGGTTCGCAGCCCCATCCGCTGCAGGTCCGTCGGGCGCACCCCCAGCACCCCGGTGCCGCCTTGCGAGATGGCTCCGACACCGACGGCGGCCGAGAAGTAGTGGTGCTGTGGGTCCGCCGACTCCACGGCCTTGACGAAAGCCTTCGGCGGGACGGCGATCAGGCCGGGCGTGACGCTGATGACCGCCGGGGTGCCCAGGTTCGCCGCCGCGCGAGCAGCGCGGTTGTCCGCCCCGCGGGCGAAGATGCTGGCGCTGAGGGTCAGCAGCGCGGTCGAGATCACGAGTGTGGTCACGGCGACGACGACGCCGGAGCGGCGGCCGAGCTGCGCGACCGACAGCGCCATACTCGCCCGCCGATGTGCCAGCTGCCGCCGCAGCCATCGACCCGCGATCGGGGTGAGGACAATGCCGACGACGATCGCGGCCAGACCGGCGACCAGCACCGGGGTCACCTGGACCGCGGCACCGGTGAGATTCCTGGTCACGGTCAGCACGACACCGGCCACACACAACGTGCCGAGCACCGCAGTCGGCATCGACAGCCGCACCCCCCGGCGCCGCGGCCGGCGGGCGCGCAGCAACGAGCTGATCGGCTCACGTGCCATCCCCGACCAGCACAGCACCCACACCAGCGCCACCGGGACCGCCATGGCCGCCGCGATCCACACGGTGCTCCAAACCCATTGCGTGGCAACGTGTCCCGGCAACCACAGGTGGCGGACGAGCGCATCAACGGTGTACGCCACCACGATTCCACCGAGGATGCCCGCCGTGTATGCCGGCAGGAATTCCACCGCCCCGAAGCGCAGGACTCCGGCCGTGCCGTTGCCGCGCATCTTCAGCACGGCGGCCTCCGGGCGTCGGCTCGTGGCGAAGAACGAGGTGACCTGCAGCAGCAGGATCAGCAGCACGACGCCGAGTTGGACCAGCAGGAAGGGCAGGATCTGGCCCATCTGCCGCACGTCTCTGCGGGTGCCGCTGTTGATCGCCGAGAGCGGCTCGGTGACCGTGACGCCGGCGCCGAACTTGCGCTGCGACACCGCCAGGCCCTTCACCGCCGCGGGCAGGCTCTGCGGCGTCAGGTGGGTCGTGAGCACCGGGTAGGAGATCGACGTGTGCACGCCGGAGTCCAGTCCGTCCGCGAAGGTCGCATCACTCGTCAGCCAGTACTCGGCCGGGACCGGCCTGGCGGGCAGGGGCAACGGGGGCACGTAGGCCGCGACGTTCGTGCCGGCCCAGAACGGGTCCGAACCGGACGAGGTGAAGATGCCGACGATCCGCATCTTCATGCCCGGACCTGCCCCGCCCCCGGTCGTTTCGGCGGGCAGCCGCGCCCCCACGGTGAACGCCGCACCGCCGACGGCGGCCGCCTTGCTCGACACGATGACCTCGTTGCGGCCCTGCGGACAGCGTCCGCGGATGATCCGCACATGTGCGCACTGGTTGTATGTCGTCTGCAGCCTGACCAGCACACCGGCCGCCGGTGGGTCGATCACCGTCGACATCGACTCGGTCGGCGGACCCACCACGGCCTTCACCCGCCGATCGACCACGGCCTCGGTGTCCAGCATCTGCTGCACCGAGGAGTTCGCCGAACTGATGACCACCTCACCGCCGGCGACACCCTGCGCGATGGCGTGCTCGCGGATCAGCCCGCTGCTGAGCGATCGGGTCAACAACGGCTCGGCCACACCGGTCGCGACCAGCAGGCACACCGCCACTGCGAACACGACGGCGTGTCCGGGTCGGTGCCCACGAGCGATCGTGGCCAGTCGCGTCATACCCCTGCGCCCACCGGATCCACCCTTGCAACCCCACCCGTCGTCTCATCCACGACCAACCGTGGACGCCCCCGCCACGTCGCACGCTAGACCCCTCGTTGTGGAACTTCTCGACACTCGGGAGGATTCGCGGCCAAATAGTTACCTTCGCGTCGGAATCGTCTGGCCGGCGTATGGCGGTGCCCCCGAACGGCTTTCAGCGACATACCAGCGATCGTCCAGCTTCGGCGGACAGACCCGTTCCCTCCGAGGACCGCAAAATCTAAACTTGACTAGGTCCAGATAATGCACGAGGCTTTGGGCATGGCGGACTTCGAGACCTCCCTCCGTGAGGCCGGGCTGCGGGTGACCAGACCACGGGTCGCCGTGCTCGAGGCGGTGCGGGACAACCCCCACGCCGACTCGGCCACGCTCGCCGAAACTGTCCATGACGCCCTGCCGAGCGTCTCCCGCCAAGCAATTTTCGACTGCCTCAACACCTTCACCGAATCCGGTCTGGTCCGGCGGATCCGCCCGTCCGGATCACCGGCCCGCTACGAGCTCCGGCGCAACGACAACCACCACCACCTGGTGTGCCGATCGTGCGGAACCGTCGTCGACGTCGAATGTGCCGTCGGCGCCGCACCCTGCCTCGAGGCATCGGACGACCACGGCTTCGCCATTGACGAAGCAGAGGTCATCTATTGGGGTTTCTGCCCCGACTGCATTGAAAACAAACAAGATTCATCCCAATCGGCGTAAGTCACCGGGATCTATGAAAGGACGACATGAGCACCACGGATGAGCAGCCACTGGCTCGTATCGATGACAGCGGCGGTAAGTGCCCGGTGATGCACGAGCTCGTGCAACCGGCCCAGGGCGATGCCAACCAGCAGTGGTGGCCCCAGCGCCTCAACCTACGGATCCTGGCCAAGAACCCGGCGGTCGCCAACCCGATCGGCGAGGACTTCGACTACCCGAAGGCCTTCGAAGCCCTCGACCTCGCCGAGGTCAAGGCGGACATCATCGGCGTCCTCAAGACGTCGCAGGACTGGTGGCCGGCCGACTTCGGCCACTACGGCCCGCTGATCGTCCGTATGGCGTGGCACGCCGCCGGCACCTACCGTGTGCAGGACGGCCGCGGTGGCGCCGGCACCGGACAGCAGCGTTTCGCACCGCTGTCCTCCTGGCCGGACAACGTGCTGCTGGACCGCGCCCGCCGCGTGCTGTGGCCGGTCAAGAAGAAGTACGGCAAGTCGCTGTCCTGGGGTGACCTGATGGTCCTCGCAGGCAACGCCGCCATGGAGGACATGGGCTTCAAGACCTTCGGTTTCGCCGGCGGCCGCATCGACGCGTGGGAGCCGGACGACGACATCTACTGGGGTGCGGAGACCGAGTGGCTCGGCGACAGCCACCGCTACTCCGGTGACCGCGACCTCGAAAACCCGCTGGCTGCAACGCAAATGGGTCTGATCTACGTCAACCCGGAGGGTCCCGGCGGCAACCCGGACCCGGTCGCCGCCGCCAAGGACATCCGCGAGACGTTCGCCCGGATGGCGATGAACGACGAGGAGACCGTCGCACTGATCGCCGGTGGTCACACCTTCGGCAAGACGCACGGTGCCGGCGACCCCGAGCAGGTCGGACCCGAGCCGGAGGCCGCGCCGTTCGAGCAGAACGGCCTGGGCTGGAAGTCGTCGTACAAGAGCGGCAAGGGCAACGACACCATCGGCTCCGGCCTGGAGGTCACCTGGACCTACCACCCGACCCGGTGGGACAACGAGTTCTTCCACATCCTCTACGGCTACGAGTGGGAGCTGTTCAAGTCTCCTGCCGGCGCCCAGCAGTGGCGGCCGGTCAAGGGCGGCGGCGCGGACATGGTGCCCGAGGCCCAGGGTGACGGCAAGCGCGAGCCGCGCATGCTGACCACCGACCTGTCGCTGCGCTTCGACCCGGAGTACGCCAAGGTCTCCAAGCGCTTCCTGGACCACCCGGAGGAGTTCGCCGACGCCTACGCCCGCGCGTGGTTCAAGCTGACCCACCGCGACATGGGCCCGGTGACCCGCTACTACGGTGCCGAGGTCCCGACCGAGGAGCTGCTCTGGCAGGACCCGATCCCCGCCACCGAGGCGCCCGGCGCCGACGCGATCGCCGCCGCCAAGCAGCAGATCGCCGACGCCGGCTTCTCCGTGCCGGAGCTGGTCAAGACCGCCTGGGCGGCCGCCGGTTGCTACCGGGGCTCCGACAAGCGTGGTGGCGCCAACGGTGCCCGGCTGCGCCTGGAGCCGCAGAAGAGCTGGGCCGTCAACGACCCGGCCGTGACCGGACCGGTCGTCGCCAAGCTGGAGCAGATCGCCGCCGCGACGGGTGTCTCCGTCGCCGACGCGATCGTCCTGGCCGGCAACATCGGCGTCGAGCAGGCGGCGAAGGCCGCCGGCCACGACGTGCAGGTGCCCTTCACCCCGGGCCGCGGCGACGCGACCCAGGAGCAGACCGACGTCGACTCGTTCGGCTACCTCGAGCCGAAGATCGACGCGTTCCGCAACTACGTCGAGGGCCAGTCGAAGGCGCCGTTCGAGTACCACCTGGTCGACCGGGCCAACCTGCTGGGCCTGTCGACCCCGGAGACCACCGTCCTCGTCGGTGGCCTGCGGGTGCTCGGTGCCAACACCGGTGACAACCCGGCGGGTGTCTTCACCGACCGCGTCGGCGAGCTGACGAACGACTTTTTCGTCAACCTGCTCGAGATCACCGCCGACTGGCACCCGGGCGAGCAGTCCGGCACGTATGTCGGCACCGGCCCCGACGGTCAGACCTGGACCGGCACGCGTGCGGACCTGGCGTTCAGCGCCAACTCCGAGCTGCGCGCCGTCGCCGAGGTCTACGCCTCCGACGACGCCGGTGACAAGTTCGTCAACGACTTCGTCGCCGCGTGGGCGAAGGTCATGGACAACGACCGCTTCGACGTGCGGCGGTAACCCCCGCCCACTCTGATTGACCGGCATACCCCCGCATTGAGCGGCATACGGAATCGGCCTGATTCCGTATGCCGCTCAATCTATTGGTATGCCGGTCAATCTACAGAGTGGCGGTGCATCGACGGGGTGGCGGTGACCGCCGGTTGGAGTGGGCGGGCTACTCGGCGCCGCGATGCGTCACGTCATACTCGTGCTGCTTCTCGGCCGCCCGGAAGAACAACGCTCCGCCGCCGAAGCCGACGAAGAACGTCGCGAGCGACTGGCCCAGCCACTGCGCGTCACCCTGGAAGAACTCACACAGGATGACCAGGACGAGCACCACTCCGGGCACGATCCACGACTGGACCTGCCAGCTGCGCGGCTTGACCACGAGCGAGGCGATGAGCCCGATGATGACGCCGAGGACCGGGCCGGTGAGCCAGGTCGGGCCCGGGAGGGACGAGGTGGCGGGCTGGAAGATGAAATCCAGGAAGAGCAGCAGCAGGAACGCGACGACGGTGACAACCGCCCACAACAGCCCCTCCTGCTTGGCGTTCAGATCCGAGCCCGGGGCGGCCTGGACCGGTGAATCGAACTTTCCCATGGGTTGCACTCCTGACGAAGGGGTCGACCGTACTGGCGAGTCACTTACTCGGAAGTTACCGTAGTTCAGCCCGCGATGTGAGTTACGCTCTCGCCGCATGTGGCCGTCTCGCAGCACGCTCTCGCTCGTCGCCGTTGCCGCAACCACCGCCCTGCTGGCCGGTTGCTCCGGTTCGTCGGGGACGTCGGGGGCGTCGGGCGCATCGTCGCCCCGCTCCACCCACACGCACCCCGCGAGATCAACCGCGAGCCCGCCGAGCGCATCGAGCACCTCAGCCCCGGGCTCGCCGACCGCGTCGGCCACATCGGTCACCAGTTCACCGGCCGCGACGTCCAGCACACCGAAGAGGCCCGGCTCGGTCACCGTCGCCGTCTCAGGTGATGAGATAGCACACCCGGCCGTGTTGGCGGCCGCACGTCGCGGCGCCGGCTGGGACTTCGGGCCGATCTTCGCGCAGGTCGCCCCCGTCATACGCTCCGCCGACGTCGCGATCTGTCAACTGGAGACGCCGCTGGGCGCGACCGGCGCCAACCTGAGCCACGGCTTCATCATGGGCGCCCCGGCGGCGTTCGCCACCGGGCTGAAGCGTGCCGGGTTCGACGGTTGCAGCACGGCGAACAACCACACCTTCGACCAGAACCTCGCCGGCGTGCGCGACACGCGCACGATCATGGCGGCGGCCGGTCTCCAGGCGGCCGGACCCGGGTCGGACGCCTCCCATCCGGGACAACCGGCGATCTACCACGCCAAGGGCTTCACGATCGCGCAGCTGTCCTACTCCTACACGCTGGACAACACCGTCGGGAACACCGAACACGTGCCCGCGTCCGCGCCCTGGACGAGGACGAACCTGTATGACGTGATCGGCGCGTCCGGGATCGAGGCCGACGCCCGGGCAGCGCGGGCGCAAGGTGCGGACCTCGTCCTGGTGTCGATGCACTGGGGCGAGGAGCAGGACCAGCACACCACGGACGAACAACGCCGGTTCGCCCGGGAACTGCTCTCCTCCGGCACCGTCGACTACATCATCGGCAACCACCCGCACGTGGTGCAGCGGTGCCAGCGGATCGACGGCCGCATGGTCAACTACAGCCTCGGCAACGCCCTGTCGGACCAGACCGCCGGCATCGTCGCGTATGGCGGGACCGTGTCGACCCAGGCGGCGCAGGACGGGATGATCGCGCTGGTGACCTTCACCCGGGACGCCGCCGGGCACATCACGTCGACCGAGAAGTTCCAGCCGACCCGGGTCGACCGCGCGAACGGTTACGTCATCCGGCCCGTGAGCAGGACCTCCGACCCCGCGTCCTGGCAGCGCACGACCTCGGTCGTCACCTCGGGCGGCAACAGCTGCGGCGCGAAGCCGGTGTCCTGACGTCGTGCCGCTCGTGCTGGTGCTGACGTGCTGACGTGCTGACGTGCTGGTGCTGGTGCTGGTGCGCCGACCGAGCGTAGGTCACCCCAGTGGGGACTCCCGCATGGTTTTCTGCCGAAATGCGCGCGTAGGTCGCCCCAGTGGGGACTCCCGCACGCCCGGGCCGCCATACCCGCTCACACCTCCCCACCGGGGGGACTCCCGCACGGTTTCCTGCCGAAAAGCGCGCGTAGCTCCCCACCGGGGGGACTCCTGCACGCCCGGGCCGCCATACCCGCTCACACCTCCCCACCGGGGGGACTCCCGCACGCCCTGACCGCCATACCCCGAGATAAATGGCTGTCGGATCCGCACCGTGCGTGCCAAGAATGGCCTCATGGAGATGCAACTGAGCATGGTCGTGCTCGAGGTGCGCGACATCCACCGGTCGATCGAGTTCTACCGGCAGCTGGGCCTCGATCTGCCCGACCCGCCCGCCGAACGGCCGATCTCGATCGTGCGGATGGGCAGCGGAGTCAGTCTGCTGCTGGTGGAGGGGTTCGCCGGCACCAACGACCCGACCTGGCAGCGGCCGACGGGTGGTTACCAGCAACTGCTGGAGTTCTATGCGGGCAAGGACGCGGGGGTCGATGCCATGTGGGAGAAGCTGACCGCCGCCGGTCATCACGGACGGATGGCGCCGAAGCAGACCCAGGGGCCGTATGCCGCCATGGTCGACGACCCGGACGGCAACGTCATCCTGCTGACCTCCGACGAGGCCGCGCGGGTCGACGGCGAGGAGGGCGCGTGATGCCGGACACCGAGTCGACGGCCCATCTCCGGCTGGACGAACTCACGGGCATCAGCTGGCGGCCGTTCCCGCGTGAGGAACTGCCAGACATCGCCGCGTTCTACGCCGAGTGTGAGAGGTATGACGACAACCCCGAGCGCACCTCGCTGGAGAAACTGCAGGAGTTCTGGGACTCGCCGCGGTCGGTACCCGAGGAGGACACCCTCGTCGGGCGCGACCAGGACGGTCGTGTCGTCGCGACCGCCTGGGCCGGCTGCAACCGGGTGGTCACCGAGGGCCGCGGCGTCTACCTCGGCGGCGCCGTCCGGCCGGATCGGCGAGGTGAGGGTATCGGCGATGCCGTGCTGTCGTGGGAGCTGGCACACGGGCGGGCCTGGGACGACGCGACACGCCGCGAGGACTACGGGCCGCTGGTGATGCTGCTGTCCGCTCCCACCGAGCAGACGGACGTTCGCGACCTGGCGACACGGCACGGGCTGCCCACCGAGCGCTACTTCTTCGAGATGACGCGTTCCCTGGAGCAGCTGCCCGACGTACGCGATATGGACGGCGTCCACCTCACCGACTGGGATGCCAGCCGCAGCGACGAGGTGCACGTCGCCATGGATGAAGCGTTCCGGGACCACTGGGGCCACACCGACACCACCCCGCAGATGTGGCAGGAGGAGATCGACTCGCATGCATTCCGCCCGGCGTGGACGGTGCTGGCGATCGACGACGCGACAGACCGCGTGGTCGGAGCCGCAATGAACTGCGCCTGGGAGCAGGACTGGGAACCACAGGGTTACACCGAGGGATACACCGACCAGCTCGGCGTCCTGAGCAGCCACCGCGGGCGTGGCGTCGCAAAGGCGCTGCTGGCCGAATCCATGCGCCGCTTCAAGGAGTCCGGCATGCAAGCGGCCGGGCTCGGCGTCGACACGGCCAACGCGTCCGGTGCGCTGGGCCTCTACGAAAGGCTCGGCTACCGTCCGTCTGCCAGCACCTGCATGCACCAGCTGACCCGGTGACCGCTCACTGAACGCGCTGCCCACCGTCTCGCCGCAGCGCGCGGATCAGCGGCCGGCCGCCGACGAGCAGACCCACGAGCCCGACCGCTCCGATGAGGAAGCCGCGGGTGCGGTGTTCGCGGTCCTGGTTGTGTGAGGGGTCGGACGGGTCGTACTTCACCGGCACCCGGTCGCCGACCTTCGCCTGACACGCAACGTCAGTCGGGTAGCGGACGCCGCCCACGGAGAAGACGCCGTGGCCACTCTTGGCCGCCTTGCTCCTGCAGACGCCCTTCGAGGTCACGGTGGCTGTGGCGGTCGCCGTCTCGTGCCCGACCCGCTGGGACGCCACGATCCCGGAGACCACTCCGCCGATCGCCACTCCACCGAAGAACAGGACGAAAACCGTCGCTGCGAACCACAGCAGGATCCGACGAGCCATGCGCGGACTCTAGCCGGGTCATATGAGCGCGACTGCCACACACCGCCCCGGTCGATCGGCGCGGACCTGCCCTCCGGGCATGATGGGCACATGGCTCGCGACGTGACCGGCACCTATCGGCTGCAGCTGCACGCAGGCTTCACGTTTGCGGATGCGGCGACACAACTGGACTACCTCGCGACCCTGGGTGTCTCCCACGTCTATCTCTCACCGATCCTGCAGGCGGCCCCCGGGTCGATGCACGGGTATGACGTGGTCGACCACTCGCGGATCAGCGACGAGCTGGGCGGACGTGGCGCGTTCGAGCAGTTCGCGACGGCGGCACACAGCCGGGGCCTCGGCATCGTCGTCGACGTCGTGCCCAACCACATGGCGATCAGCGCACCCGAGTCGCTCAACAAACAGCTGTGGGAGCTGTTGCGCGACGGGCGGGACGCGGCGACCGCGCACTGGTTCGACATCGACTGGAAGGCCGGCGGCGGCCGGATCGGCCTGCCGTTCCTCGGGAAACCGCTCGGGGAGGTGCTCGCCGACGGGGAGATCACCCTCGACCGGACCGGCGACGAACCGGTGCTGCGCTACTACGATCACAGCTGGCCGCTGTCGGTCGGCACCGACACCACCGACGATGTCGCCGAACTCCTGGAGCGACAGCACTACCGGCTCGCGCACTGGCGTGCCAAGGACGACGTCCTCAACTACCGACGCTTCTTCGAGGTGGACACGCTGATCGCGATCCGGGTCGAGCAGCAGGACGTCTTCGACGCCACCCACGCACTGCTCCTGGAGTTGAACGACAAGGGCCTGATCGACGGCTTCCGCATCGACCACCCGGACGGTCTCGCGGACCCCACCGGTTACCTGGAACGCCTGTCCGACAAGCGATCTCGCGGCACGAAGGTCTGGATCGAGAAGATCCTCGAGCCCGGTGAGACGCTGCCGCGCGGCTGGAAGTGCGCCGGCACCACGGGGTATGACGCGCTGCGCGTCATCCAGTCGGCGCTCGCCGATCCCGAGCCGGTGGCCACGCTGCGCTCGGCCTGGACGGCGGCCGGCGGGGATCCGGACTACACGCACGCAGTCGACGTGGCGAAGCGGCACGTGATCAGCCGGTCGCTGCAGCCCGAGGTGTCCCGGCTGACCCGCCGCGCGGCGGAGGCTCTGCCAGACCTGGAAGCGGGCCGGTTGCGCGAGGCGATCGTCGAACTCCTCGTCGCCAGCCCGGTGTACCGGGCCTATGTCCGTCCGGGACACCGCACATCGAGCGTCGCGCACGACCTGCTGGACGAGGCACACGCGACCGCCGTTGCGGCACGACCAGATCTGCGGGCCGAACTCGACGCACTGCAGCCGCTGACCATGCTCGGTGACGAGGGCGCGGCGGCCCTGGACTTCGCCGTCCGGCTCCAGCAGACCTGGGGCCCGGTGATGGCCAAGGGGATCGAGGACACGACCTTCTACCGCTGGGCCGAGTTCGTCGCCATGAACGAGGTCGGCAGCGACCCGAGCCGGGTGGGTGAGTCGGCGGCGGACGAGTTGCACACCTGGAGCACCCAGCAGCAGTCCAAGTGGCCGCTCACCATGACCACTCTGTCCACCCACGACACCAAGCGGAGCGAGGACGTTCGCGCACGGCTCATCGCGGTTGGGGGCGACCCCCAGTCGTGGCAGGCCATTTCGCGGGAGTCGCAGAAGGCCGCGAAGTCGGCCAAGGTCGACCCGCGCACCGCGCACTTCGTGTGGCAGACGCTCCTCGGCGTCGGCCCGATCGACGACGAGCGGCTGAGCGGCTATCTGCGGAAGGCGCTGCGCGAGGCGAGCCTGAAGACGACATGGACCGACCAGGACCCGGCCTACGAGCAGCAGGTCATCGATTTCGCGACGTCGGTGTCGGCCGGGGGCCCGGTGCGGGATGCGATCGATACAGCGATCGACCGTAATCGCAACAGCATTCGGGCGCTCACCCTCGGCGCCAAACTACTGCAGATGACGATGCCGGGAGTCCCCGACATCTATCAAGGGACCGAGCTGGTCGACCTTGCGCTGGTCGACCCGGACAACCGGCGGCCCGTCGATTTCGACGCACGTGCGGAGCTCCTGGTGGCTGACACGCCCACCGGCACCGACGCCGAGAAGCTGCACGTCGTCACGGCCGCACTGCATGCCCGACGAGCGCATCCACGCGTCTTCGGTCCGGAATCCTCCTACCGCCCGGCCGTTTCCAGCTCCGAGCACGTCGTGGGCTTCACCCGCTCCGCACCGCCGGGGCGGCTGACCGGGGCGATCGGCCGCGGCGGCCGGGAGACGTTCCTGGCCCTCGCGACTCGGGCGCCGGCACGCCTCGAACGGTCCGGCGGGTGGGCGGACGCAACCCTGGACCTGGCCTCCGGCGAGTGGCGCGACCACCTCTCCGACGTGACGCTGACCAGCGACGGCCAGCTCGCGGTCGCCGACGTGCTGCGTGACTGGCCGGTCGCGCTCCTGGAGCACCTGGTATGAAGCAGTTCCGCGTGTGGGCGCCGAATGCCCGGGACAGCGTCGAATTGGCGTTGGGCGACGCGCGGCTGCCGATGCGGCGCGAGGGCGACTGGTGGTGTCTGGAGGCGGATGCCCTCCCGGGCAACCGTTACGCCTTCGTACTCGACGGCGGCGATGAGCGGCCCGACCCGCGTTCGCTGTCGCAACCGGAGGGGCCGCACGCCCGCTCGGCCGTCGTCGACCTCGGCGCGCACGAGTGGACGGACGGCGACTGGACGGGCGTGCCGCTGCACGGCGGTGTGGTCTACGAGTTGCACGTCGGCACCTTCACCGCGGACGGCACGTTCGACAGCGCTGTCGAACGACTGGATCATCTTGCTGCACTGGGTGTTTCACTCATCGAGGTGATGCCCGTCGCGTCGTTCCCCGGCTCCCGCGGCTGGGGGTACGACGGCGTGGCGCCATACGCCGTGCATGAGGTGTACGGCGGCGCAGCTGCCTGTCAGCGCTTCGTCGACGCCTGCCACGCGCGCGGGATCGGGGTGCTGCTCGACGTGGTCTACAACCACCTCGGTCCGAGCGGCAACTATCTGCCGGAGTTCGGCCCGTACTTCACCGACCACTACTCCACGCCGTGGGGCACGGCGGTCAATCTGGACGACCGCGGCAGCGACGAGGTGCGCGGCTACTTCATCGACAATGCGCTGATGTGGTTGCGGGACTTCCATTTCGACGGTCTGCGGCTCGACGCGGTGCACGAGTTGCACGACGGTCGCGCCGAGCACCTCCTGGAGGAGTTGGCGCGGCGGGTCGACGCCCTTTCCGGTGAGCTCGGCCGATCGCTGACCCTGATCGCCGAGTCCGACCGCAACGACCCGCGCACGGTCGCACCCCGTGACGACTCGGGCGCCGGACTCGGCCTGACCGGTCAGTGGTCGGACGACGTCCATCACGCGTTGCATGTGGCACTGACCGGTGAAACCCAGGGCTACTACGCGGATTTCGCCGATCCGGATGCGTTGGCGAAGGTGCTGCGGACGCCGTTCTTCCACGACGGCACCTGGTCGAGCTTCCGCGGCCGGCACCACGGACGACCGGTCGACCTGGACCGCACACCGGCGTGGCGGTTCGTCGCATCGCTGCAGACGCACGACCAGGTCGGCAACCGCGCGACGGGCGACCGCCTCGCGCAGCTGGTCAGCCCGGGTCGGCTCGCCGCCGGTGCCGCGTTGCTGCTGACGGCGCCATACACACCGATGCTCTTCATGGGCGAGGAGTGGGGAGCGTCGACCCCGTGGCAGTACTTCACCGACCACCAGGAGGCGGACCTCGCGCGCGCAGTCTCCGAGGGACGACGCCGCGAATTCTCTTCCCATGGATGGGATTCGGATGTGCCTGATCCGCAAGCGGTTTCGACATACACCGACTCCAAGCTGAACTGGGCCGAGCTGCAGGACGCCGAGCACGCACGGCTGCTCGACTGGTATGCCGCACTGATCCGGTTGCGACGTGCGGTGCCGGACTTCACCGCCGCCGACGCGCCACGGGTGTACCGCAACGGCGCAGCGATCCGGGTGCACCGCGGCAACCACGTCGTGGTGGCCAATCTGGGGTCCTACGAGGCGGCCATGCCCGGCGAGCTGGTGCTCGCCTTCGGCGCGGTGACCGGCGGCGACGACACCCCCGTGAACATCGGCCCGGACTCCGTCGCCATCGTGAGAACGGCTCCATGAGAACGCTGCTCGTCCTGCATCACTCCCCCACGCCGCGGTTGCGCTCGCTGCTCGACGCGGTGCTCGCGGGCGCACAACACGAGGATCTACCGCCGCTCGAGGTGCACGTGGTCGAAGCGCTCCAGGTCACGATCGACGACTTCCTGTCCGCGGACGGCTATCTGCTCGGCACGCCGGCCAACTTCGGTTACATGTCGGGTGCGATGAAGCACGCGTTCGACTCGACCTACGACGACACCCGGGGCAAGGTGTCGCGCCGGCCGTACTCGTTCTGGATCCACGGCCGCTCCGACACCACCGGCGCGCGCCGGTCGCTGGAGTCCATCACGACCGGGCTCGAGTGGCGGCTGGCCGCGCAACCGGTGGAGATCCTGCGGGTCGAATCCGACGAGCAGCGCGAGGCGCTCACCGAACTGGGCGGCACCATGGCAGCCCTCGTCGCCGACCTCGGCTGACGCCGCACCCGCGACACCCGGGCACCCGCACAGCCGAAACTCAGGTGACGGTTGTCGGTCCCTCGTGGTCGACTGGCAGTTGTGTCTTTTACCCGCGTGCGCTCCGGACTCCGGCAGCTGATCCCACCGACTCCGCTGTCGCAGCGGCTGGCGCTGCAGTCCCTGCTGTTCGCGACCGGGGAAGGGACATTTCTCACCGGCAGCGCGGTGTTCTTCACCCAGGTCGTCGGCCTGTCGGCCGCGCAGGTGGGCCTGGGCCTGACCGTCGCCGGCGTGGTGTCGTTCATCGTGGCCTATCCGGCGGGTCGCGTGGTCGACGTGCTCGGCCCGAAGCGCATGTGGTCGGTGGGCGCACTCGTGGGGGCGTTGATGTTCGGGCTGTGGCCGTTCATGAACGGCTTCGCGCCATACCTGCTCATGGTGGTGGCCTTCGAGATCATCGGTAACGCGGGCGGCGCGGGCCGCAACGCCTACATCCTCGACGTCATGCCCGAGGCGGAGCGCGTCGAGACGCAGGCGTACATGTATTCCTCGCTCAACGTCGGTTTCACCCTCGGCGCCATCATCGGCGGCGTGGCGCTGGCCTTCGACAACCTCACGGTCATGCGCTGGCTCCCGTTGCTGACGCTGGCGATCGGAGTGCTCAACGCCTATTGGATCTCCCGGCTGCCACGCGCGTCGCACGACCTGCGGGTCGCCAACCGGGCGAAGCGAGCGGACCGCGATCCCACTGCGCGCCGCGAACGGATCCCGGGGAGAGGGCCGCTGCAGAACGTCGGGTGGATGGTCCTGAACCTCTTCGCCGGGACGATGTTCACCAACCAGGTGCTGCTCAACGTGGTGATCCCCTTGTGGCTGGTCGAGGCGACCGACTCGCCGCACTGGCTGCTGGCCTGGCTGTTCGGCACCAACACCGTCCTGTGCATCTTCCTCCCGGCATACACCTCGCGCGGGGTGCGCACGGTCGACCACGCGATCCGGGCGATCTGGATCTCCGCCGCCTTCTTCGTGCTGTCCTGCCTCATCACGATGGTCACGCACAGCACCACCGGGCTGCTCACGATCTTCCTGGTCTGGCTCGGGCACGTCGCCGTGACGGGCGCGGAACTGGCGAATTCGGCCGGCAACTTCGCGTTCGCGTCGCTGCTGATGGACCCTCGCCGGCGCGGCGAATACGGTGGGGTCGCAGAGGTTTTCGGGACGCTCGGCGGGCGCTGGGCACCGGCGGCATACACCTTCCTGGCGCTGAGCTGGGGTGGCCCCGGCTGGCTGGTCATCGCGGGCATCGTGGTGGTCGCCGCCCTCGGCACCGGGCCCGCAGCACACGCTGCGGAACGCTTCATCCAGCGTGAGCTGCCGGGGACCAAGGCGGCCACCGTCAGTGCTGCCGACGGCCCGCTCCCGGCGACCGACGATCCCCTCGTCGACTGACGATGTGGCTGGGCCGTCGCTCGCCGAGGAAGCCGTCACCGGCGGGCAAGGGGTGATGCGCGAAGATGGCAGGCGTGAACCCTTCCACCGCCATCGCGACCGTGCTGCTGGACGAGCTCATCCGACAGGGTGTGCGGGATGTCGTGCTGGCGCCGGGCTCTCGCTCCGCGCCGCTGGCGTATGCCGCCGAGGCGGCGGAGCGGGCCGGGCGGGTCCGGCTGCACGTCCGGGTGGACGAACGGTCCGCGGCATACCTCGCTCTCGGGTTGGCGAAGACCGCCCGTATGCCGGTCCCGGTCATCACCACCAGCGGCACCGCGGTGGCCAACCTGCACCCGGCCGTGCTCGAGGCGTCCCAGGGGTATGTGCCGCTCATCCTGCTGACGGCCGATCGACCGCAGGAGCTGCGGGGCACCGGTGCCAACCAGACCACCGACCAGGTCAAGATCTTCGGCTCGGCAACCCGGTGGTTCCACGAGTTCGGCACCCCCGAGCGTCGCGCCGGGCAACAGGGCATCTGGCGTTCGGTCATCGGCCGCGCCGTCGCGGAGTCGCGCGGTTACCCGTCCGGCGACCCGGGGCCGGTCCACCTCAACGTTCCGCTCCGCGATCCGCTCGTGCCGGATCAACTCGACGAGACCGACGTCGACTGGCCCGAGGGCCTGGACGGCCGGCCGCACGGTGAGGCGTGGCTCAGCCTGCGGCAGCCCGACTCGCACCCGCGTGGCGTGGTGACCGGTCCGGGCATCGCACCGGTGCCGCGCACCCTCGTGCTGCTCGGCCACCTGCCCACCCCCCACCACTCGTCCGAGCTGGCCGAACTCGCCGACGCGGCGGGCTGGCCGATCATGGCCGAGCCGTTCGGCGCCTACCGACGTGGCCGGGTGACGCCTAACGGGCCGCTGGTGTTGCGCGCACACGACTGGGTCGACCAGCACCTCCCGGAGCGGGTGCTGGTCGGCGGGCGCGTCACATTGGACCGGGAGGTGGCGCGGCTGTTGCGCAATCCCGCCGTCACGGTCGAGTCCGTCACGCCGCTGACCTCGTGGGCGGATCCAGGACATGTGGTGCGCCGCGTCCACGACTGGGACGACATCGAGCGGAGCCATCAGGCCGTGGCGTCCTGCGTGGATCGCGCGTGGGCGTCGCAGTGGCGGACCGCCGGACAGGTCGTCGCCGCGGCGGCCGAGCCGCTCATCGAAGGCAGCTGGCCGAGCGGTCCCGCGATCGCACGCACCGTCGTGCACAACCTGCCCGCCGAGTCGGGGCTGTACCTCGGGTCGTCGAACACCGCACGCGACGTGGACCTGGCCCGCGACCCGCGCGAGATCATGCCCGGCGTCGTCGCGGTCGGCAACCGCGGACTGTCCGGCATCGACGGAGTCGTGTCCTCGGCAATCGGCTTCGCACTCTCCCGCGCCCCGCATCCGTCGTTCGCGCTGATGGGCGACCTGACCTTCCTGCACGACACCAACGCGCTGCTGATCGGCCCGCGCGAGCCACGCCCCGACCTGACCATCATCGTGATGAACGACAACGGCGGCGGCATCTTCGGAACACTCGAACCGGGTCGCGAGTCACTCGCCGGGCCGTACGAGCGTATCTTCGCGACGCCGACCGACACCAACGTCAGTGAGCTGTGCGCCGCACACCACATCGAGCACGAGTATGTCGCTCAAGCCGACGTCCTGGCCGAGCGGATCTCCCGGCCCGCCAAGGGGATCCGGGTGTGCGAGGTGCCGATCGATCGGGCCGGTCAGCGGGAGTTCCGCGCCGAACTCGCCGCCGCAGCGGCAGCAGCGCTCACCCCCTGACCCCTCTTCACCGACAGGACACGAACGCACTCGAGAGGACACGAAAATCGGCTTCACGGGGCCGGTGCTTCGTGTCCTGTGGATGTGTTTTTGGTCCGTTCGGTCAGCCATGTGTCCGTTCGGGACAACTTCGACCGGCTTTTTGACCACGACCGCCACTTGTTCTGATCCCACTCGACCCGGCACCGTATATGAGAGATGATTCAGATAGCAGAAAGGTGAGTCGTGAGCGCCGTGCCTTCGTATTCGGCTCCCGAACCGGCGCTCGGTCGCATGATCGATACGTATGCCACGCTGTCGCCCGCCGCTCGCCGCGCGCTGGTAGCGATCGCGGATCATCTCGAGCCCAGCAGTGACGAGATCGCCGACGTCATGGTGATCAGCTACGTGCGGGAGATCCCGCAGTACGCGACCATCACCGACGAAGGCATGTTGGCCGATGTGCACTCCGTCTCCTCCGTGCTGGTGCGGTGCTGGCTGCGTATGCTGCGCAGCGGCAGCCCGGCCGACCCGGATCTGATGGCCCTCATCCAGGACGGTGCCCGCCGCCGAGCCGCGCAGGGCATGGACCTGAGCGCACTGCTGCGCGCCTACCGACTCGGCGTGCGCTCCATGTGGACCCAGATGACCGAGAGCCCGGACTGGCGGGCGTCCTCGAGCCTGCGCAAGTCGGCCGACCGCGTGACGGCGTGGGTGCTCGACTACAGCGACCTGCTGTGCACCCAGGTGGAGTCGTGCTACCTGGAGGAGTCCCACCGCGTCGCGCAGCAACGCGAGTACCGCCGCTCAGCGCTGCTGAACGCCATACTCACCAACACCGGTGACTCCGAGACGCGGAACTCCGAACTGTGCCGGCCGCACGTGCTCGCGGTGCTCGAGGTGGCCAACGATCGCAGTCTGTGCCAACTCGAGAGCCTCGGCCACACCATGGAGCGATCGGCCGGCGCGACCTTGTGGACCGTGCGCCACACCAGCGTGGTCGCAGCCGTCCCGATGACCTCTGTCGTGCATCGCAGCACGCTTCGTCAGCAACTGGAACACATTGTCTCGCAGGATGATTCACTGGCAGCAGGCCTTGGCGGCAGCGCCCGCAGCGGTCGCGACTCGCGCAGCAGTTACGTCGAGGCCACCGACGCGATCCGGGTGGGCCGTGCGGCCGACAACACCTCCCGTCGCGTCTACGACTACCTGGAGCTCGCGCCGCTGATCGAGTTGCTCCGCCATCCCGAACGCGCTCGACGCTTCGCCAGCGCAGTGCTCGAACCGTTCGGGCCGATCTCGCACCGGTCCTGGATGCTGCCGACGCTCGAGGCCTACCTCGTCCACAGCGGGCGACAACGTGACATGGCCGAAACACTCTCCGTGCACGTCAGCACGGTGAAATACCGCCTCAGCGAGATGCGCGCCTCCTGTCACGTGCAGCTCGAGGACGGGCGGCAATCGGGCAACCTGCTGCTCGCCATACGACTCCAGCAGGTGCTCAACACCGACAACTCCCCCTAGAAGACACGTACGCCACCGCCGCACGGGAGCGTCCCGTCCGGCGGCGATACCCCACGCCCTCCAACACCCTCGAAAGACAAGGCGAAAGATCATGATGCGCAAGAACCTCACCGCCGTGCTGGCTGCAACCCTGCTCGTCGGTCCGCTCGCAGCGTGCGGTAGCAGCGGCGGATCCGGAAGTGGCGCAGGCGGATCCGGCGGAAGCGTCACTGTCGGCGAGTCGACGTCACTGAGCGGGTCGATCGCGAACCTCGGCCAGACCGGCCTGCAGGGCCTGCAGATGGCGGTCGACGACATCAACGCCAAGGGCGGCCTGCTCGGCAAGAAGGTCAAGGTGGTCAGCGCCGACGACAACGCCCAACCGGCGACCGGTGCTGCCAACGCACGCTCGATGATCACCAAGGACAAGGCTGTTGCGCTCTTCGGCCCGGTGTCGAGTGCGGTCGCGTCGGCCGAGGAACAGGTCGCCGAGCAGTACAAGACGCCGATCTTCTTCCACACCTCCAACGACGTCAGCCTGATGACGAAGACCTTCACGCCGTACGCGTTCCAGAACGTCCCGAACACCACGATGGAGCCGCGCGCCGTCGCCGACTACCTCGCCAAGAAGGTCGGCAGCAAGCAGATCACCATCGCCACCTTCGCGCCGGACTACAGCTTCGGCCACGACACCGTCGACGGCTTCCTGCAGGCGCTGAAGAAGCTGCACGTCAACTACAAGCTGGTCAAGCAGGAGTTCCCGCCGCTGGGCGCGAGCAACATCAGCTCCTACCTGTCGGCGCTGGTGTCGGCGCACCCGCAGTACGTCTTCAACGCGCAGTACGGCGGTGACCTCGTGGCGTTCACGAAGCAGGCGTCGCAGTTCGGATTCTTCAAGGACACCACCGTGATTGCGATGTACGCCTATGCGCCGCTGGATGCGCTGGGCAGTGCCGCACCCACCGGCGCGATCGGGTTCGACCGGGCGGCGTTCTGGGCGATCAAGAACCCGGAGATGAGCAAGTTCGTCACCGCCTACAAGGCGAAGTACAAGAAGTATCCGACCGAATGGGCGATCCTTGCGTACGCTTCGGCCCAGGAGTGGGCGTATGGCGTCAAGAAGGCCGGCAGCTTCGACTCCGACAAGGTCATCAAGGAGATCCCGGGCGCGACGGTGCCGACGATCATCGGCGACATGAAGATCCGCGAGTGCGACCACCAGGCCGAAGTGCCGGAGTATGTGGGCACGATCAGCAAGACGGCGAGCTCGCAGTACGGCGGACTGCACCTCTACGACAACATCTTCACGGCGCCGTTCAACGACATCGCGCTGACCTGCGACGAGGCGAAGGCACTGCAGCAGTGACCCGGCGTCCGGACGACCGCCTCGCGAGGGGGTCCTGACATGGACAGTGGCTCGATCATCACCAACCTGATCGGCATCCTGACCACGGCGGGAACGCTCTTCATGGTTGCCGCCGGCCTGACCCTCGTGTTCGGGGCATTGCGGCTGATCAACATCGCACACGGCAGTTTCTACATGTACGGCGCGTACTTCGCGACGACGCTGAGCGCGCACCTGGCAGGAGCCGGGTTCTGGGTCGCCCTCGTGGTGTGTCCACTGGCGGTCGCCGTGATGGGCGCGCTCGTCGAGGTGCTCGTCCTGCGTCGGCTGTACCGCAGGGAGCACCTCACCCAGTTGCTGGCGACCTTCGCGCTGCTGCTCATCTTCGCGGACATCGCGCTTCGCCTGTGGGGCAAGGACGTCCGTAGTATCAAGCCGCCGAGCGCGCTGAGCGGGCACTTCCAGTTCGCCGGTGCCGCTGTTCCGATCTACAACCTCTTCGTGATCGGTGTCGCCGTCCTGGTGGCAGTGGGACTGTGGGCGCTGATGAGCCGGACCAAACTGGGCTGGCGCATCCGGGCCGTGGTCGACGACCCCGAGGTGCTCGCATCGTCCGGCACCAACGTGCCGCTGATCCTGACCGGTGTGTTCGCCCTCGGTGCGTTGCTGGCAGGACTCAGCGGAGTCGTGATCGCGCCGCAGCAGGCCGTGCAACCGGGCATGGACGCGGAGATCATCGTCGCGGCGTTCATCGTGGCGGTGATCGGTGGCCTGGGCTCGATCGTGGGCGCCGCCGTCGGATCACTGGTCATCGGCGTCGTGGAGACCCTCGGCGCGGTCTGGACCCCCAGTTGGGCCTCGACGTTCATCTACGCGTTGATGATCCTGGTGCTCGCGATCCGCCCCTGGGGCCTGTTCGGGGAGGCGGAACGATGACCACCAACGGCACACCCGCGTCCACTACGACGTCCGAGGACGCCACGGTGGAGTCATCGAAACCTGCTGCCACTCGGCCGGGTCCGACACTTTGGCGAAACATCGCCACACCGGTCGTGCTGACCGCCCTGATGGTCGTGCTCGGCTTCGTCGTCGGCGAAGACACGCTCACGACACTGGAGGAGGTCCTGGCGCTGGTGGTCTTCGCCACCGCGACGAACCTGCTCCTCGGGCAGGGCGGACTGGTCAGCTTCGGCCAGGCGGTGTTCTACGGAATCGGCGCGTACACCGTGGCGCTCGGCTGGCTGCACTGGCACCTGTCGTTCTGGCTCACCTTCTTCCTCGCACCCGTGGTGAGCGCGCTGGTCGCCATACCCGTCGGGCTAGTGGCACTGCGCGCCCGGCGGCTCTACTTCGCTCTGTCCACCCTGGCGTTCTCCGAACTGGCGTACCAGCTGGCCGAATCCAGGTACGACTTCACCCAGGGTGCCAACGGCGTGTTCGGACCGTTCGTCCCGAGCGCCCTCACCGACCCGATCAGGGGCTATCTCTTCCTGCTCGCGATCACCGTGATCAGCTTGCTGCTCATGTGGAAGGTGACGAGGTCGCCGTTCGGGCTGGTGTTGCGGTCGATCCGGGAGAACCGGGAGCGGATGCAGGCACTGGGCGTGAACGTCTACTGGCACCAGCTCATCGCCTTCGTCGTGTCCGGCTTCTTCTGCGGACTCGCCGGTGCCATGTTCGTCATCTACAGCCAATCCTCTTATCCGGAGCTGCTGGACTGGACGACCTCCGGATCGCCGATCTTCATGGCGGTGATCGGTGGCATGGGCACCTTCCTGGGCCCTGCGCTGGGTGCGTTCATCTACCAGTTCGGCCACGACGAACTCGTGCGCTACGTCAGCGACTGGCAGCTCGTACTCGGCGGGGTGCTGTTGCTGATCGTCATGTTCTGGCCGGACGGCATCCTCGGCTCGCTCACCAAGGTGAAGTGGTCCGAGTTGCGAAAGTCATTGAAGAGAGGCGGATCCGATGAGTGACCTCCTGGTCGCATCAGGCCTGGTGCGCGCCTTCGGCAGCTTCCATGCGGTGGACGGCGTCGACCTCACGGTCGCCGAGGGCACCATCCATTCCGTGATCGGCCCGAACGGCGCGGGAAAGACCACGTTGTTCCGGCTGCTGACCGGCATCCTCCGACCGACGTCCGGCAGGCTGGACTTCGACGGCGACCAGATCGGCGGGAAACCGCCGGACGTGGTTGCCCGGCTCGGCCTGGCGCAGGCCTTCCAGACCACGAACATCTTCCCCCGGATGACGGTGCTGGAGTCGGTTCGCGCTGCACTGGTCAGCCGGCATCGACGAACGAGAGACATGTTGAGCTGGTTCCACTCGCGACTGACCGACGAAGCGATGGAAGTCATTGACCGCGTGGGCCTCTCGGAGTTCGCCGACGTCGAGTCGCAGACCCTGTCGCACGGTGACCAGCGCGCGCTCGAGGTCGCACTCGCTCTCGCGATGCGGCCGCGGCTGCTGTTGCTCGACGAGCCCACGGCCGGGATGTCACCCTTCGAATCCCAGAGGATGGTCGCGCTCGTCCAGGGCCTCACCCGTGACATGGGCCTGACCGTCATCCTCTCCGAGCACGACATGGACACCGTGTTCGGAATCTCGGACGAGGTCACCGTCATGCACCAGGGCAAGGTCATCGCCGACGGTCCCGCGGCCGAGGTCCGTGCCAACGACGAAGTGATGGCCATCTACCTCGGGAGCGAAGCATGACCCTGTCGGTGCAGGACGTTCACACCTACTACGGCAGAAGCCATGTGTTGCAAGGTATCTCACTCGATGTCGCCGACGGGGAAACGGTTGCCCTGCTCGGCCGCAACGGCGCCGGCAAGACCACGACGATGCGCAGCATCGTCGGGCTCACCCCGGCGCGTCGTGGTCGGATCACCCTGGACGGCACGGACATCACCGGTCTGACGACACATCGGATCGCGCGACACGGGATCGCGTTCGTTCCCAGTGGCCGCCGCGCCTACGCGTCCCTCACCGTCCGGCAGAACCTTGCGCTCTCGATACGCCGGAGCAGCGACTCGGGCGGCTGGACACTCGACCGGGTGCTGGAGACCTTCCCGAAACTTCAGCAGTTGAGCGACCGCCGCGCCGGGCACCTTTCCGGTGGCGAGCAACAGATGTTGAAGCTCGGGCGAGCACTGCTCAGCGTCCCCAGGATCCTATTGCTCGACGAGCCCACCGAGGGCTTGTCGCCGGCCATCGTGTCCGATCTGGGCCGATGGTTGGGCATCCTCAAGGAGGAGAAGATCACTGTGCTCATCACCGAGCAGAACGCCTTGTTCGCATTGAAATACGCCGATCGCGGTTACATCATCGAGAAGGGACTCGTTCGCCACGAAGCCCCCGCCTCGGAGCTGAGGGAGAGCACCGAGATCCAGCGCTACCTGGGGGTGGCCGCCAGTGCCTGAGACGCTGCGGGGAAAGCACGCGATCGTCACCGGCGCCGCATCGGGGATCGGGCTGGCCGTCACGCAGCAGCTCGCGGCCGACGGGTGTGCGGTGACGGCTGTCGACCTCGCGGGACCGCCGCTGGACGAGCTCGCCAGAGCCCACCCGCGGGTCCGGATCGCGCCGTGCGACCTGGGGCATCCGTCGGAGATACACCGCCTGGTCGCGCAGGTCGACAACGCCGACATCATCGTGAACAACGCCGGCATCCAACGGGTTCACCCGGTCGAGGAGTTTCCGGAGGAGGAGTGGGACACGATGATTGCGGTCATGCTGACCGCGCCATACCTCCTGACGAAGCTGTGTCTGCCGGGCATGTACGAGCGGGGTTGGGGCCGGGTGATCAACGTGTCATCGGTGCACGGGTTGGTGGCTTCGCCGTACAAGAGCTGTTACGTCGCGTGCAAGCACGCGCTGATCGGCTTCACCAAGGCGCTCGCGCTGGAGGCGGGTGCCCGTTGCTCCGACGTGACCACACACGCGATCTGCCCGAGCTATGTGCGAACACCGTTGGTGGAGAAGCAGATTGCCGATCAGGCGAAGGCGCACAGGCTCGACGAGTCGGAAGTCGTAGAGCAGGTCATGCTGTCCTCCAACGCGGTCCGTCGTCTGATCGAGCCGGAGGAGGTCGCCGAGGCGGTGCGCTACGTGTGCAGGGACGGCGCCTGGTCGATGAGTGGCGCGGCGCTCACCCTCGACGCCGGCTGGCTCGCGCACTGACCTCTTCACCGAGAGGCCCAGAAAATGCCCACAGGCTCACGTATACGTCCGGGTTTGCCCCCGTATACGTGGGCCTGTCGGTCGTTGGTGAGCCTCTCGGTGGGTTGGTCAGCCGTCGTAGGAGATGCCCCAGGACGCCGACCAGGTGTCCCCCGGCTCGAGCACCACGAGCGCCTCGCCCGTGACGAATGCGTTGGCCGGACAGGTCATCGGCTCGACCGCCACTCCGGTATGCCGGGCACGGTCGCCAGGCAGCGAGTCGCCGGTGAAGAGCTGTGTGTAGGGGAACGAATCCGCTTCTGCCCACAGTGTTGTCGAGCGTCCTTCGCTGCTGATACTGATCCGCCACCGGCCGTCGTCGTCGGCTGTCAGGTCGGTGAACGCCGTGTCCAGCAGGGTGCCGGCGATCGGCTGAGGGGTCCGGAAATCGACGTCCGCGCCGTCGACGGGCTCGACCCCGGTCGGCAGCAACCGGTCGTCGACGGTGCAGTAGCTCCGCGCCGGCAGCGACAAACTGAGCTCGTCCACCGCCCCTTCCCCGACCGTCAGGTAGGGGTGTGCACCGAAGCCGAACGGCACCGCAACCGTCCCGACATTCGTCGCTGACGGCGTCACTGTCAGGCCGCCGTCGTCGAGCACGTAACGCACCGTCAGGTCGACGATACCGTCCCAGCCCGGCCCCGGCATCAGCCGAAACCCCACGGTGGCAGCGGATTCGGACCGCTCGACCAGCGACCACTGCTCCCACCGCACCAGCCCGTGCGACGCGTTGCGTCGTGCCGGCTCGGTCAGCGGCAACTGCTGGGCCTTCCCGTTGAAGGTGTACTTGCCGTCCGCGATCCGGTTCGGCCACGGCATGAGCAGCTGTCCGCGGCCCGCGTCGGCGCGCGCGTCGTCCGGGTAGCCGTGCAGGACGGGACGCGTGCCGGCGACATACGACCTGATGCCGCCGCCGACGCTCACCACGGTCAGTCGCTGGTCACCGTGGCCGATCTCCCATTGCTCACCGGACGGTGAAATGCGTTGTGTGTCAGTCATTGGCGAGCAGTTTAGTGGCTGCTTCCCGCATCTCCACCTTGCGGATCTTGCCGGTGACGGTCATCGGGAACTCGTCGGTGACGTGCACGTAGCGCGGGACCTTGTAGTGAGCCAGCTTGCCGTCGCAGAACACCCGGATGTCATCGGCCGTCAGCGGCTGCTCACCGGAGCGCATGATGACCCACGCCATGAGTTCCTCGCCGTACTTCTCGTCCGGGACGCCGATCACCTGGACGTCGGCGATCTTCGGGTGCGTGTAGAGGAACTCCTCGACCTCTCGGGGGTAGATGTTCTCACCGCCGCGGATGACCAGGTCCTTGATCCGGCCGACGACGTTGACGTAACCGTCGTCGTCCATCGTCGCGAGGTCACCCGTATGCATCCAACGCGCCCGGTCGATGGCCTCCGCGGTCTTGTCGGCCTGCTCCCAGTAGCCGAGCATCACACTGTAGCCGCGGGTGCACAACTCGCCCGTGCCACCGCGAGGGGCCGTCAATCCCGTTGCCGGGTCGACGATCTTGACCTCCAGGTGCGGCATCACCCGGCCGACGGTCTCGGTCCGGCGGGCCAGGTTGTCATCATCCCGCGTCATCGTCGAGACCGGTGACGTCTCGGTCATCCCGTAGCAGATCGCCACCTCTGCCATGTTCATCTCGGCGATCACCCGCTTCATCACCTCGACCGGACACGGCGAGCCGGCCATGATCCCGGTGCGCAACGTGCTCAGGTCGTAGCTGTCCTCCCCCTTGTCGATGAGGGCGAGCTCGGCGATGAACATCGTGGGCACGCCATACAGCGACGTGCAGCCCTCCGCCGCAACGGCTTCCAAGGTCGCAGCAGGCTCGAACGACGGCGCAGGGATCACCATGCAGCATCCATGGGAGGTAGCCGCCAGGTTGCCCATCACCATCCCGAAGCAGTGGTAGAAGGGCACCGGCAAGCAGATGCGGTCCTGCTCGGTGTAGTTCACCAACTCGCCCACGAAATAGCCGTTGTTGAGGATGTTGTGGTGCGAAAGGGTGGCACCCTTGGGGAATCCTGTTGTGCCCGAGGTGTATTGGATGTTGATCGGGTCATCGGCCGACAGCCCTTCGGACCGCTGCACCAGCTCCTCCGCCGTCGTCCCGGGCGCGCCAGCCACGAGCGCGTCCCAGGTCGGGTCACCGATGTAGACGACGTCGGTCAGCGAGCGGCATTCGCCACGCACCTGCTCGACCATCGAGCGGTAGTCGGACGTCTTGTGGGTCTGCGCGCTGACGAGCATCCGCATGCCCGACTGGTTGACGACATACGACAGCTCGTGGGAGCGGTATGCCGGATTGACGCACACCATGATCGCGCCGATACGTGCAGTGGCGTACTGCACCAGCGTCCACTCCGGACAGTTGGGTGACCAGATGCCGACGCGATCGCCCTTGTCGATGCCGGCAGCCATCAGACCGCGCGCCACCTCGTCGACGGCCGCGTCGAACTCGGCATACGTCCACCGACGTCCACTCGGCAGGTCGACCATGGCGTCACGCGCCGCGAAACGCTCGACGGTGCGCCGGAGGTTGTCGCCGATCGTGTCGCCGAGCAGGGGCGCACCGGACGTGCCGCTGCTGTATGACGGGTGGCTGGTCTCGGACATCGATGACCTCCTGGAGCTGGCGATGTGTCGCCTCTCACATTAGGTCAGTGACCGCCGGGACGGCATCGCCTTGTCCAAGGTCCGCGCCAACCGGGCGGCGTGACGGGTGCCGATGACGTAGACCCCGAGGTCCACGGCGGTGTTTCGGGTGTCGCTGACGCTGTAGCCGTTCAGGATCACCGACGGCATGGCCGCGGGCACGCGGGCCGGATCCACCCGGACGACGAGGACGGTGCGCACGCCGATCCCGGTGAAGTTGCCCCAGTTGCCGACCCGTTTGCCGGGCCGTGCGGGCAGCTCGAAGTCCCCTTCCGGGAAAGGAGACCGAGGAACCGCGACCCGCGCGCGGGTGCGGGGACACACCGTCCACGCGACCACCTCCTCCAACGGTATGTCCTGCCGTTTCCAGCCCCGGCCGATCCGTGGTGCGAGGATCGCGCCGATCGTGAGGACTCCGCCGCGCAGTTCGATCCCGTACGGCACGAAGATGAGGATCGCGACCAGCAGGAAGATGATCACGATCAGCGGGACCATCAGGACACCCACCCAGCCGCCGCCGAGGCGCGCCATACCCCAGATGACGGCAACCCCGGCCAGGACACACCCGGTGAGCAGCAGCCAGGGCACTTCACTCAGCTGCTCGGAGTAGCCGGCGGAGCGATCGACCGGCGCGCGCACCCAGGACGGCGTCGTGAACAGGCGCGGGTCCGGTGGGCCGACCACCGATCCGACGATCGGCTGGACGCCCTGCGACACGGCCCGGGCCTGCGCGCCGAGCACCCGCGCCCGCTGCGCGGCACTCGGGGTCCGGGACATGTTCACCCCGAGGATCCCCACCCCGGCGCACATGGCCGCACCGGTCAACCCGGCCCCTGCACCAGAGGTGTCGCCGCGTATCAGGCCGGTGGTTTCGACGCAGAGGATCACGGCCGCCAACCCGAGGAACACGATCGCCACTGTCACGCCGCCTGCTCGACGGGCGGTCGAGACCACCGGAAGCCCGGGAAGCGTCTCGGGCACACCACGGCGGCGGGCGGCGCGACCTGCGCGGGTCGCGAGCCAGGTCACCAGCACGATGACGCAGCCACTGACGACGAGCCCGCCGACCTTTCCACCGGTGTCGGTCGTCCTGTCGAACACCCCGGTGATGAAGACCAGCACCGCGAACAGGTCGAGCAGGACGAGCACCACAGCGGCCGTGATGAACGGCCACCGACGGCGACCTCGATCCAGTGCTTGCATGCTCCCCCTCGTGTCCGACTCGGCCCGGCGGGCTGCATTGTGCACCGTCACACTGAATGCCGGCAGAAGAAGACCCCTGTCAGTGGACGGGGCGCAGCCGCCGACCGTTCCCGGGCAATGGGCCACCTCGGGTGCGCCGGGCTCGACATATCCTTGGGCAGTGCCGAGATCCGCACGCAGTTTCGCCGATGACCTTCGCGCGCGCAGCGATGAGCAGCTGCGCGTGCTGCTTGCTGCGCGCCCGGATCTGATGCGCCCTGCAGCCGCCGATCTGACCGGGCTTGCTGCACGCGCCGGTACCCGTGGCAGCGTGCAGCGCGCACTGGATCACCTGTCGGCCGACCGGCTCCGCGTGCTCGAGGCGGTGCTGGTCGGCGGCGCCGACAACGCAGCGCAGCTGCTCGCCGCGCCGAAACGGCAGGTGCAGACGATCTGTCGAGCGCTGTGGGACCAGGCGCTGCTGTGGCGCAGCCCCGAGGGATACCGAGCCGTGCGTGCCGCAGCCGAGATCCTCAGCGCGCCCGCGCGGCTGGGTCCGACCGGCCGGGAGCTCGGCGTGCCGGATCGCAGTGCGGGAGCGGTGACGTCATACGAACAGCTCAGCGCGGCAGGCCGGTCCGCCATAGACCGGTTGCGGTGGCAGCACCCTCGCGCAAGTTTCGAGGGCGCCTCGGCCTCCGGGGTGCTCGATGAACTCGTCGCCGCCGGCTTGGTCGTGCGCACCGAGGACGGCGGCATCCTCCCGCGGGAGGTCGGCCTCGCGCTGCGTGGCGGCCGGCTCTACCAGGACGGTCTCAGCGCGCCGACACCGCCGACGCAACGGTTGGTGGCTCGGGACGTCGATGCCGATGCGGCACGGGCCGCACTGGACATCCTGTGGCACGTCGAATCCCTTGTGCGGCTGTGGGATCAGGCCCCTCCGCGGGTGTTGCGCTCCGGTGGCCTGAGCGTTCGCGATCATCGTGCCGCGGCTGCTGCACTCGATGTGGACAGCGGGCTCGCGGCGTTCGTCATCGAGCTGGCGTATGGCGCGGGCCTGGTCGCCAACGACGGCGACTTCGAACCGAGCTGGCTGCCGACGAGCACGTATGACGACTGGGTCGACCGTGACCCCGCCGATCGTTGGGCGGCGCTGGCGGCGGCGTGGTGGACCAGTGGGCGCGCGGCGTTCCTGGCGGGGACGAGCTCGGAGCAAGGGACGATCAACGTGCTCAGCGGCGACGTGTCCTGGCCGATGATGCGTGCCCGGCGCCACGACGTGTTGCAGATCCTGGCCGAGGTCGAGCCGGACATCGCGGTCTCCGTCGAGTACGTCGACGCCATGCTGCACTGGCGTCGCCCGCTGCGCCTTCCTCTGGGGGCTCCCACGCGCGTTGCCGAGGTGCTGCGTGAAGCGGCGTGGATCGGGGTGACCGGTCGCGGTGTCCTCGCCGCGCCGGGCCGTGCGCTGGTGGGCGGCGACGGTCTCGCCGCCGCGATGAGTGGTTCGTTGCCTGCACCGGTGGATCACCTTCTGCTGCAAGCAGATCTGACCGCGGTGGCGCCGGGACCGCTCGCCGACGAGCTGGCGCACCTGATGCAGGACGCCGCCGAGGTCGAGTCGCGCGGCGGGGCCACGGTCTATCGGTTCACCGACGCCAGCATCCGGCGCGCGCTGGACGCCGGGAGGTCGGCGTCCGATCTGTTGGAGCGCCTGACGGTCGCCAGTCCGACGCCGGTGCCGCAGCCGCTGGAATATCTCGTCCTCGACGTCGCGCGGCGGCACGGGCAGACCCGCGTCGGCACCGCAGGCTGCTACCTGCGCAACGACGACGTGGCGACCCTGGACGCGATGACGAGCGACCGCAACCTGTCCGCTCTGCAGTTGCGCAAGATCGCCCCGACCGTTGTGATCTCGCCCGCCCACCCCACCACAGTGCTGGAAATGCTGCGTCAGCACGGCTATTCACCGGTGGCCGAGGGCCAGGACGGTCACGTGGTGCACGTCGGCCATGACCGCCCACGCGCGACGGCCGCACGCTCGGGTGCGCCCCCGGAGGTTCCGGCGGTGACCGACCAGGCGCTCGAACAACTGGTGGCGCACCTGCGTCGCGGCGAGGCGGCAACGGCCGCGCGCACCGCTTCGAGCGTGCCCGGCCCGCGGATCCCGTCCACCGACCCGACGGTCACGCTGGCGATGCTGCACGATGCCGCCGCCGACCGGGCGCCGGTCTGGATCGGCTTCTCCGACGTCGACGGTGAACTGCACCGGGCGCTGTTCCGCCCGGATCGCGTCGACGGAGGACGGGTCACCGGCGTGGTCGACGACGGCAATCAGATCCGGACCTTCTCGATCCACCGCATCTCCGGCGTCGTGCCGGCCTGAGAGAGCGCCATACCCACTAACCGCAATGCCGCGCAGTTAGTGGTGTTGCTGGTGTTACCAGTGTGACGTGGTTGTCGGCGTGTCGCGGGATGAAGCAACGGGACTCCCGGTAGTGAAGAGCTGTCCTCACAAGACGCTCTGCTACCAAATGGAGTCCCGTTGCGCGCTCAGTCTGTCACGTCCGAATCGTTTGATGTGCCCGAGGATCCGTTCACAGCGGGCCACCTGGGCGAGTTGACCCGTGTGGTGTCCACCGACTTGGTCGACGCGGCCATCGATGCCGCGGGAGCAGCACAGAAACGGTTGCGGCGGCTACCGACCCGGGTCGTGGTGTACGTGCTGCTGGCCGGGGTGTTGTTCGCCGATGTCGGCTACCGGCAGGTCCTGACACGGTTGACCACCGGTGCCGGTGCGGCGATGAGGGTGCCGGGCAGTTCCGCACTCTCGCAAGCCTTCCGGCGGATCGGGGTGCGGCCGTTGGCCGAACTGTTCGACCTGGTCCGTGGCCCAGCGGCTGGCTCACCCCGCTGGCGCGGGTTGCGGGTGTGCGCGATCGACGGCACCAGCATGTTCGTACCCGACACCACCGCCAACGCGGTCGCGTTCGGCCGGCAGACCGGCCGGCCCGGCGCCCCGGGCGGGTATCCGATGCTGCGTTTGCTGACGATCGTGGCGTGCGGGTCCCGCACGATCATCGATGCCGCCTTCGGGTCCTACCGGATCGGGGAAACCAGCTACGCACCGCATCTGCTGGACAGCCTGGCCCCGGGCATGGTGCTCCTGGCCGACCGCAACTTCGCGTCCGCGGCATTGATAACCCAGATCGCCGACACCGGCGCGCAGCTGCTCATCCGGTGTAAGAACGGTCGTCGATTCACCGTCGTGGAGTCCTTGGGCGACGGCACGACGATCGCCTTGATCGGCGCCACTCGGGTGCGTGTCATCGACGCGGTGATCCGCGTCGAGTTGGCGCCTGGATCCGGCCGCTACCGGACCGGCACCTACCGGCTGATCACGACCCTGACCGACGCCGAGCGGTACCCGGCGCTGGCGGTGGTCGAGCTGTACCACCAGCGGTGGGAGATCGAAACCAGCTTCCGGGAGACCAAGGCCACCCTCTTGGACGGGCGCGTGCTGCGGGCACACACTCCGGCCAGTATCGCCCAGGAGGTCTATGCCGTGCTGATCGTGGCCCAGTCGCTACGGACCGCGATCGCAGACACCGCGCTGGCCAGCGCCGGCACCGAACCCACCCAACTGAGCTTCACTATCGCGCTGAACACCGCGCGAGACGGAATCTGTTGCGCGGCAATCGTACTCACCGAACCGGTCACCGACCTGATCGGGCGGATCGGAACCGCCCTGCTGGCCAACGTCCTCCCACACCGTCGATCACGATCCAGCCCCCGCATCGTCAAACGGGCGATCTCCAAACACCGGGCCAAAGGATCCGTCGACAGGACGAACTACACCACCACCATCACGACACGCATACACACCACCAGTTCCTTGACACCCGGACACACCGGCTAACTGCGCGGCATTGCCACTAACCGACAGGCCCACTTACCACCGACAGGCTCAAAACGACGCCTCGGAAAGCCCCGAAACCGCGGCGATTACTGAGCCTTTCGATGCATTTGTGAGCCTGTCGGCAAGTGTCAGATGTCGTGGCCCGCTTCACGGGCGGCATCCAGGATCGGGCGCCCGGTGGCCCAGAGCGCCTCGAACGCATAGCTCAGCGACCTGGCCAGGTCGGGATGCTCGACGAGCACATTGGTCGCGGTGAGGCCACCCGCGACCGGATCGGTGAGGGAGAAGAGCGCATAGCTGTCATCGACCAGGCACAGCTTCATCGGCACCGACGCGACGATCCGGCCACGCTCCCCCGCCGCGTCGAACTGCGCTATCTCCTGGATGGATTCGGCCGAGTCGAGGATGTCGGCCTCGTAGCAGCACCGGACATCGCCGCCCGCCTCCGCGATCCGGCGAGTCGCCTCCAGCCCGATCGTGTTGTCCTCCACCACATAGGGGCGACGGGTGAACAACAACATCGACTTCGTCGCGCGGCGCTGCAGGTCGACGAAGCGCGCGCCCAGGCTGGCCGGGTCGCGCAGGAACTCCACGAAGGCCAGCGGCGCCTGCTCCTGCTGCCCGCTGTGCCAGAGACCAGAAAGCGTCTCGGACGCCTCGTCGGCGTTGCGGGCCAGCCTGCTGAAACGCTCCCGGTGTTCGGCGATGAGACCGGCGATCGCGACACGGGGGTCGGTGGCCGCGAACGACGCGACGTCACCGCTGATCGGCCGCACCAGGCCGCGTTGCACCAGTCCGTCGACGACGTCGTAGATGCGCTGCCGCGGGATCACGGCACGTCGCGCGAGCTCGACCGCGGTTGCCGAATTGCGCTGCACCAGAACGGCATACGCCTTCGCCTCGTATGACGTAAGGCCCAGCTCCCGCAGCGCAGTCTGGATGTCGGCAAGGTCCGTGGGCATCGGAGACGTCACGCGCCGGCCCGCAGAATTGACCAAATCCTTGCCATCCCTTTGCCCCTCGCTGAGCGTTCCCGGCAGTAACTTCGGCTGCCACCACTAACCAGTGGTGACACTCAGAATGTTACGCGAAAGGACATCTGATGTCGTCATCAACGCGACGTGGGCCACGGCGAAAAGCCGCTGGCGTCGCACTCCTGGGGGTTGTCGCCGCACTGCCACTCGCCATGACCGGTGGGATGGCGTACGCACATCCGCTGCACGGCACAGCCGCGCACCAGGCGCACCGGACGGCGAAACACACCTCGCCGTCCCCGACGATGACCGGCACCCCGATCAAGGGCGCCGTCAAGGTGGAGCACACCTGCTCCCAGTCGGTCCAGAAGGGCTGGGCGACCTGCTTCGCCCTGAAGCAGACCAACCCGGTCGAGCCCAACAAGATCGTCCCTCACGCCGTCACCCCGAACGCCACCCCGTCCGGCTACGGCCCGAGCGACATCCAGTCGGCCTACAACCTGCCGAGCAGCACCGCCGGATCCGGCACGACGGTTGCCATTGTCGACGCGTATGACGACCCGAATGCAGCGTCCGACCTCGCGGCCTACCGCAGCCAGTACGGCCTGCCCGCGTGCACGACCGCGAACGGCTGCTTCACCAAGATGAGCCAGAGCGGTTCGACGACGAGCCTGCCGAGCGCCGACAGCGGCTGGGCCGGCGAGATCTCGCTCGACCTGGACGCGGTCAGCGCGGCCTGCCCGGCATGCCACATCCTGCTGGTCGAGGCCGACTCGGCGAGCATGGACGACCTGGGCGCGGCTGTGAACCAAGCGGTTTCGCAGGGTGCGAAGTACGTCTCCAACAGCTACGGAGGCGATGAGGACAGCAGCGTCACGAGCGCCGACAACTCCTACTTCAAGCACGCAGGCGTCTTCATCACCGCCAGCGCCGGCGACAGTGACTACGGCGCCGAGTACCCGGCGACGTCGGCGTACGTCACCGCTGTCGGAGGCACCTCGCTCTCCCGCGCGAGCGGGACGAGCCGCGGCTGGACCGAATCCGTATGGAAGACAAGCTCTTCCGAGGGAACCGGTTCGGGCTGCTCGGCATACGTGGCCAAGCCGTCCTTCCAGAGCGGCGTCAGCACGAGCTGCAGCAAGCGCGCCGAAGCCGACGTCTCGATGGACGCCGACCCGGCCACCGGCCTCGCGGTCTATCAGACCTACGGCGGCAGCGGCTGGAGCGTGTATGGCGGCACCAGCCTGGCGTCACCGCTGCTCGCGGCGACCGCCGCGCTCGCGGGCGCAGCCGGCAACTCGACCTACGGCAACGACCTGTCCTACTCGCACACCAGTGGCTTCAACGACGTGACGAGCGGCAACAACGGCAGTTGCGGCACGGTCCTGTGCACAGCAGGCACCGGCTGGGACGGCCCGACCGGTAACGGAACCCCCAACGGCGTGGCAGGATTCGGCGCCGGTACGACCGCCGGTGTCACGGTCACCAACCCGGGCAGCAAGAGCAGCGCGGTCAACACCGCGGTCTCGCTGCAGCTCGCCGCGAGCGGCGGCACCGCGCCATACACCTGGAGCGCGAGCGGCCTGCCGACCGGACTGTCCATCAGCAGCTCCGGCCTGGTGTCGGGCACCCCGACCACCGCGGGCAGCTACTCGGTGACGGTCACCGCGAAGGACTCGGCCGGCAAGACCGGCACCGCGACCTTCAACTGGACGATCACCAGCAGCGGTGGCACCGGCGGCTCCTGCTCCGGTCAGCTGGTCAAGAACACCGGCTTCGAGTCGGGCACCGCCAACTGGACCGAGAGCAACAGCAACATCATCGGCCAGTGGGGTTCGTACGAGGCCACGCACGGCGGTTCGTACGACGCGTGGTTCGACGGTTACGGCCAGTCGCACACCGACACCCTGTCGCAGAGCATCACGATCCCGTCGGGCTGCACCGCGAAGCTGGCGTTCTACCTGCACATCGACACGTCGGAGTCCGGCTCGACCGCCTACGACAAGTTCACCGTGAAGGCGGGCTCCAAGACCCTGGTCACCTACTCCAACGCGAACGCGGCCAGCGGTTACACCAAGCACACGATCGACCTGTCGGCCTACGCCGGACAGACGGTGAAGCTGACCTTCACTGGCACCGAGGACTACTCGCTGCAGACGTCGTTCGTGCTGGACGATGTGACGACGACCCTGTCGTGACAGGCACCGCGATCAACTGATCGAGCGGCGCACCGTTCCATTGAGCGGCATACGGATCAGGCTTGAATCCGTATGCCGCTCAATGCGTGGGCATGCCGGTCAATGACGGGACCGCCACTCCTTGCGGGTGATCTGATACAGCACCTCACCCTGGTCGGTACCGGGTAGCGGGTCGTCGAACTCCACGAAATGCGTTCTCACATAACGCATCCCAACCCTCGCCAGGACCGCGCGTGAGCCTGTGTTGACGGCCATCGTGTCCGCGACGACCCGCGGCACGCCGACGGTTTCGAAGGCGTGCCGCAACAGTTCGCCCGCCGCCTCGGACGCGAAGCCCTGTCGCCAGTGCTTGCGGGCAATGCGATAGCCGAGGGCCGCTGCGTCCGCAGTCACCGGCCGGTCCTCCGGATGGTCGGGTGGCAACATCATCAATCCGATGAACTCCGCTCCAGCCGTGTCCTTTCCGTCGGTGCGACGGAACGCGACCCAGTAGCCGAGCCCGTCGACCTCGCGCCCGAGCTGCATACGCTCGCCATGTGAGGCAGTCACCTCGGCACGCGAGCGCGGGCGTTTCCAGAGGTACTTCAGCACCTCAGCATCGGCGTCGAGTTGCACCTCGAGTTCGAGATGCCCGTCCGAGAGCGGCACCATGACCAGGCGTTCGGTCCGCAGGACGGGCTGTGGCATCAGAAGATGCGCACCTGTTCGTCCTCGGCGAGGAACATGCCGTCCTCCTCGGAAACACCGAAGGCGTCGGCGAATTCGCGCAGGTTACGTGCCACGTTGGCGCGTGCGTCAGCCGGCGAGTGCGGGTCGATGGTGAGCAACCGCTTCGCCTCGGCTTCGCGCGCCCTGCTGCACCAGACCTGCGCCCAGCCGAGGAAGAAGCGCTGCTCGGGGGTGAATCCGTCGAGTTCCGGCGACTCCTGGCTCTCCCGGGCGATCTGCAGCGCCTGGTAGCCGATCGTCACGCCGCCCAGGTCGCCGATGTTCTCACCGATCGTGAGGGCACCGTTGATCTTGTTGCCGGGGGCATCGCGCCCTTCGAGGCCGTTGAACTGCTCGATCAGCTTCTGCGACAGCGCGTCGAAGCGTTTCCGGTCGTCGTCGGTCCACCAGTCGACGAGGTTGCCGTCGCCGTCGTACCGCGACCCCTGGTCGTCGAAACCGTGCCCGATCTCGTGACCGATCACGCCCCCGATGCCGCCGTAATTGACCGCGTCCTCGGCGTCCACGTCGAAGAACGGCGGCTGCAGGATCGCGGCGGGGAAGACGATCTCGTTCATGACCGGCATGTAATAGGCATTGACCGTCTGCGGGGTCATGAACCACTCCTTCTGATCCACCTCGTCCCCGACCCGTCGCAACATCCGGTCGACCTCCCAGGCGGTCGCTGCGGCGACGTTCCCGATCAGATCGTCCGGCCGGATCTCGATGGCGGAGTAGTCCTTCCACTCCTCCGGGTAGCCGATCTTAGGTGTGAACTTCGCGAGCTTCTCCAGCGCCTTCGCGCGGGTCGCCTCGCTCATCCACGACAGCGTCTCGAAGTCACGCCGGTAGGCCTCGACCAGGTTGGCGACCAGCTTCTCCATCCGCTCCTTCGCGCGCGGCGGGAAGTGGCGCTCGACATACAGCTGGCCCGCGGCCTCGCCGATCAGCGACTCGACGAGGGCGACCCCGCGCTTCCACCGCTCGCGGTTCTCCGGGATGCCGGACAGCGTCCGCCCGGCGAAGTCGAAGCGCTCGTCGACCATCGCCTCGTGCAGGTATGGCGCCCGGTCCGACACCAGCCGCCAGGTGAGCCACGCCTTCCACGACTCGAGCGGTTCCTCACGCAACGCTTCGGCGAATCCGGTGAGGAACGACGGGTGTTCGACGTTCGCCGGGTCGAGGATGCGTGCCTCGCCACCGACGCCGTCGAGCCAGGCGTCCCAGTCCAGGCCCGGCGTCAACTCGTCCAGCTGCGTGCGGGACAGCTTGTTGTAGGTCTTGACGGCGTCGCGAGCAGCGACCCGGTCCCAGTGCGACTTCGCGATGCGCGTCTCCAGGGCCATGATCGCGTCGGCCTGTGTGGCGTCGAGCCCGGCGAGCCCGAGCAGCCGGCCGATGTGGGCGACATACTTCTCGCGCACCTCGGCGTGTTCGTCCTCGCGGTAGTAGGACTCGTCGGGCAGCCCGATCCCGGACTGCATCACGTAGAGGATGTTGCGTGTCGAGTCCTTCGCATCCGCAATGGAGTAGAAGCCGATGAAGGTGTCGACGGCGCGTCGGCTCAGCTGACCGCACACCCGGGCCAGATCGGATGTCGATGCCACCGCATCGATCAACGCGAGATCGTCGGCCAGTGCACCGACACCCAGTTGCTCGATGCGTTCGGTGTCCATGAAGGATGCGAACAGGTCACCGACCTGGCGGCGTGGCGTGCCCGGCTCGGAAGCCGACTCCGCGGCCTCCTCGATGAGGTGGTGCACGGCTTCCTCGGCGTCCTCCCGGAGCCGGTCGAAGGTTCCGTACCGCCCACGATCCGAAGGGATCTCGGTCGCCTTGACCCAGCCCCCGTTGACGTGACCGAAGAGATCGTCCTGCGGCCGGACGCTCTGGTCGAAGTTCTCGGCGATGACACCTGACTTCATGTGTGCACTCCTCATGGTTCGATCCGCCCCTGCTGCCACCCATGGTCGCATCCTGTGAGCCACGACACGCAGGGCGGCCTGCGTCCCGTCGTTAGGGTGGCGCCATGGCTGACACACCCGACGGGCGCGGCACGCTGGACTGGCTGCCTGCGACCGAGCACCTGGACCTCCTCGCCGATCCGGTGGCCGCGGCGCTCGGGGCCGTTCCGGGCCTGGAGGTCAGCGAGATCGATCCGGAGCTCGCCGACACCGCGGCCTTCTGCGAGCGCTATCGCTCGGCGCCGGAGCTGTCCGCCAACTGCGTCGTGGTCGCAGGCCGCCGCGGCGACCTCACGCGGTATGCGGCGGTCGTCATACTCGCGACCACCCGCGCCGACGTGAACAAGGCGGTGCGCAAGTTCCTCGATGTGCGCAAGTGCTCGTTCGCTCCGATGGACGACGCCGTCCGCCTCAGTGCGATGGAGTACGGCGGCATCACGCCGGTCGGCCTGCCCGCCGACTGGCCGGTCCTGGTGGACGAGCGCGTGGCGGATGCGCCCGCTTCGGTCGTGATCGGCTCCGGTCTGCGGCGCAGCAAGTGCCTGGTGCCGCCGGACGAACTCATCGCGCTCCCCGGCGCCGAGGTCGGCCCGTTCTCGGGCTGACGACCCCACCACCCGCCTCCCTCCACCCACGCGCAAAACCAACCGCCACCTTCACCGAGAGGCCCACCTATCGCCGAGAGGCCCAGTCCCAGCGCGCCAGAACCGGCGCATAACTGAGCCGGTCGATGCGTTTGTGAGCCTGTCGGCGAAGGGGCTGGGCGGGGTATGGCGGAAGAAGTGACCCGGCGATGTCGTTACCGTTGATCGGGCGGCTGTGCGGACCGCCCGCAACTTCTCGAAGGGACACTGAGTGACCGACGGACCCCTGATCGTCCAGAGCGACAAGACCGTGCTGCTGGAGGTCGAGCACCCACTGGCGACCGAGGCACGGCGCGCGATCGCGCCGTTCGCCGAACTTGAGCGCGCTCCGGAGCACATGCACACCTATCGGGTGACCCCGCTCGGCCTGTGGAACGCGCGCGCCGCCGGGCACGATGCCGAGCAGGTGGTCGACGCCCTGATCCGGTACAGCCGTTACCCGGTGCCCAACCCGCTGCTGATCGACATCGCCGAGACGATGGATCGCTACGGCCGGCTGCGGCTGAGCAAGGACGACGACGGGCGCCTGGTGCTCACCACCACCGACACCGCGGTGCTCGCGGAAGTGTTGCGGCACAAGAAGATCGCCCCGATGATCGGCGAGCGCCTCGACGACTCCCGGGTGCTCGTGCACCCTTCCGAGCGCGGCGCGATCAAGCAGCAGCTGATCAAGGTCGGCTGGCCGGCCGAGGACGACGCCGGGTATGTCGACGGCGAGGCGCACCCGATCGCGCTGGTGCAGGACGGCTGGTCGCTGCGCCCCTACCAGCAACAGGCCGTCGACGGCTTCTGGCACGGCGGCTCGGGCGTCGTGGTGCTTCCGTGCGGTGCGGGCAAGACGCTGGTCGGTGCCGGCGCGATGGCCGAGGCGAAGGCGACCACCCTGATCCTGGTGACCAACACCGTCTCGGCCCGGCAGTGGCGCGACGAGCTCATCGCCCGCACCACCCTCACCGAGGACGAGATCGGCGAATACTCCGGTGCCCGCAAGGAGATCCGGCCGGTCACCATCGCGACCTACCAGGTGCTCACCCACAAGCGCAAAGGTGTCTTCCCGCACCTGGAACTGCTGGACGCCCGCGACTGGGGCCTGATCCTGTATGACGAGGTGCATCTCCTCCCCGCGCCGATCTTCCGGATGACGGCCGACCTGCAGGCCCGTCGCAGACTCGGCCTGACCGCGACGCTGGTGCGCGAGGACGGCCGCGAGTCCGACGTCTTCTCGCTGATCGGCCCGAAGCGGTATGACGCCCCCTGGAAGGACATCGAGTCGCAGGGTTACATCGCACCGGCCGACTGCGTCGAGGTGCGGGTGACCCTGTCGGACAGTGACCGGATGGCCTACGCGACCAGCGAACCGGACGACCGTTACCGGTTCGCGTCGTGCGCCCCGGTGAAGGAGTCGGTCGTCGAGGAGCTGGTCCGCCAGCACGACGGGCAGCCGACGCTGGTCATCGGTCAGTACCTCGACCAGCTGGAGGCGCTGTCGGAGCGACTCGGTGCTGACCTGATCACCGGTGAGACCCGCGTTTCGCAGCGACAGAAGCTGTTTCAGCAGTTCCGGGACGGCGAGATCAACAAGCTGGTGGTCAGCAAGGTCGCGAACTTCTCCATCGACCTGCCCGAGGCGAGCGTCGCGATCCAGGTGTCCGGCACGTTCGGCTCCCGCCAGGAGGAGGCCCAGCGGCTCGGCCGGGTGCTGCGGCCGAAGGGCGACGGCCGCACCGCGCACTTCTACACGGTGGTGACAAGGGACACCGTCGACGCGGAGTTCGCTGCGCATCGGCAGCGCTTCCTCGCCGAGCAGGGTTACGCCTACCGCATCGTCGACGCCGACGACCTGCCCGCCGTCGACTGAACGGTCTCAACCCCGCAGGAACGCCAGCACGGCGAGCACCCGTCGGTGACCGGCGGTGTCGTCGGGCGAGAGGTTGAGCTTCGCGAAGATCCGCTGCGTGTGCTTCTCCACCGCGCCCGAGGTGACGACCAGCCGCTGGGCGATCGCGGCGTTGGACATGCCCTGCGCCATCAGCGAGAGCACCTCGCGCTCGCGAGGAGTCAATGACTGCAACGGATCACGGCGCCGGGTCATCAGCTGCCCGATCACCTGCGGATCGAGCACGGTGCCACCACCGGCGACCGAGTCGACCGCCGCGAGGAACTCGTCGATGTCGCCGACGCGGTCCTTGAGCAGGTAACCGATGCCGCCGGTGCCGGCAGCGAGGAGCTCGTCGGCATACGCCTCGACGACATACTGCGACAGCACCAGGATCGGTGCGGCCGGCCACTCCTCCCGGATCTGCACCGCCGCCCGAAGACCCTCATCAGCGCCGCTCGGCGGCATCCGGACATCGGTGATCACCAGGTCGGGGCGCTCCCGCAACGCGGCCTCGACGAGTGCCGTGCCGTCGCCGACGCCGGCCACCACCTGGTGGCCGGCGTCGGACAGGATCAGTTGCACACCCTCGCGCAACAAGGCGGAATCATCCGCCACCACAACCCGCATCCCTCACCCTCACGATGTTCTCCGCTCGTCCCTCGCTCCGATACTCCGCGGGGACCCGAGTCCGGATACGAGATCCGTCGAATCAGGTTAAGGGAAAGACCGCCAGCAGCGTCGTCGGACCACCGACCGGGGACTCGAGGGTCAACGTGCCGCCGACCGAACGCACCCTGTTCTGCAGGCCGACGATGCCGCTGCCCTTCGACGCGTGTGCACCGCCCTGCCCGTCATCGGTGACGGACACCGACAGCTCCGCGCCCACCACCTGCAACGACACCAACCCGCTGCGGGCGCCACTGTGCTTGGCGACGTTGGTCAGCGCCTCGGACACCACGAAGTAGGCCGCCTGCTCCAGATGTGGCGGGAGGATCACCGCGCCCAGGTCCGCCTCGACCGTGACCGGGATCGTCGCGCGTCCGGCCGCCTCGCGCACGGCCGCGAGCAGACCGCGGTCGGCGAGCACCGGCGGCGCGATCCCCTTGGACAGCGCGCGCAACTCGTCGAGCGTCTCCTGCGTCGACGCGATCGCGGCGCGCAGCCCGAGGATGGCGTGCGAATCCTCACCGACCTGCCGCTCCATGCGTGCGAGGTCCATCTTGAGCCGCACCAACCGCTGCTGCGGTCCGTCGTGTATGTCGCGCTCCAGCCTTGACAGCTGGGCGGATTCGGCCTGCCGCGCCGCTTCTCGGGCCTGCGTCAGCTCGGCGATCCGCGCCTCCTGCTGAGCCCGCCCGAGCAGCGCGGTCGAGATGAGGCCCTGACCGCGGGCCATCCCGATGATCACCAGCGGCATCGTCACCAGGAAGATCAGCCCGACGCCGACGTTCAGGATCACCGCAGCCCCGAAGGAGTGCATGCCCATCAGGTCCGAAAGGTCCTGGTTTCCGTTGCGGCCGTGGATCATCCAGCCGTACACCGGCCAGGTGATGCCCGCGAACGCTATCGACCACCAGGTGATCGTCAGCACCCAGGTGATCGTCGACACCACCCAGGCGACCAGGCTCCAGGCGACCTCGAGCCAGACCGCCGGGCTCTTGACGACCCGCACCGCGTAGTCGGTCCACGGCTCCTGCGGCGCCCGCGCCAGCCGCCGCGCCGGTGGTGCGTCGAGGCCGACGTACTTGCCGACCATGCGGCGCTCGACCGCGGCGGCACCCGCGGCGACCGCGATCGACAACGGAATCGCCAACGGCGCCAACAGGATCGAGAACGCCGTCGAGATGAGCGTGACGTTGACGATGAACACCGCGAGCTGGAACGGCCATGCGATGAGCAGGTAGAGACTGCAGTTCAGGGTCTGCTGCAACAGACCGGGCAGCAGACCTCTGCCTGACCGGCCGGCCGGCCCGGGCGTCGTCACCGACTCGTCACTCATCACCATGGAATATGCCATGTCCACAACGCTAGGAAGAAGCGACTTCGGAGCCGATCCCGTCGGCAGGCCAATACGATGTCGGGCTAGCCCGACTGTGCCCTCAGAAGATCCTGTCGAGGATGTCCTGGACCGGGGCGATCGCGAAGTAGATGGCGAACAACGCTGCGATCAGCCACATCAGCGGCGGCACCTGCCTGGCCCTGCTGCGCGCGACCTTCACCACGACGAAGGCGATACAGCCCGCGCCGATGCCGACCGTGATGGAGTAGGAGAACGGCATCAGCACGATCGTGAGGAACGCCGGTATGGCGATGTCCCAGTCGTGCCAGTCGATCCCGCCGACCTGCTGCATCATCAGGAAGCCGACCAGCACGAGCGCGGGTGTCGCCGCCTCGTACGGGACCACCGCCACCACCGGCGACAGGAACGTCGACAGCAGGAAGAGCACACCGGTGACGATCGAGGCGAACCCGGTGCGGGCGCCCTCGCTGACCCCCGCGGACGACTCGATGTAGCCGGTGTTGGAACTCACCGAGGCCAGCCCGCCCGCGGCGGCCGCGACCGAGTCGACGACCAGGATCGTCTGCGCTCCCTCGGGTGTGCCTTCCTTGTCCAGCAGGTCCGCCTTGCTGCCGATCGCGACCATCGTGCCCATGGTGTCGAAGAAGTCGGCGAGCACCAGCGAGAAGATCAGCAGCAACGCAGTGATCACGCTGATCTTGCTGAACGAACCGAACAGACTGATGTGACCCACCAGTCCGAAGTCGGGTGTCGCGATCCAGTCGGACGGCAGCTTCGGCACGTTGAGGCCCCAGCCGGTCGGGTTCTTGTCGGTCAGCGCGCCCTGCCGGCCCATCGCCTCGACGATCACCGCGAGCGCCGTGGTCACCAGGATGGCGATGAGTATGGCGCCCTTGAGTTTCCGCACATAGAGGGCGATCACGAGGATCAGCCCGAAGCAGAACACCAGCAGCGGCCAACCGTTCAGCTCACCGTTGACACCCAACTGCACCGGGGTCCCCGCACCGGCCCGGATGAACCCCGAGTCGAAGAACGCCACGAACGTGATGAACAGGCCGATGCCCACACTGATCGCGGTCTTCATCGGCGGCGGCAACGCCTTGAACGCCGCGACCCGGAAGCCGGACAGCACGAGCACGAGCATCACGATGCCCTCGAGCACGACCAGTCCCATGGCGTCCGCCCACGTCATACCCGGCAGCGCAGCGATCGAGAACGTCACAAAAGCGTTGAGCCCCAGGCCTGTTGCGATCGCCATCGGGAAGTTGGCGATCGCACCCATCAGGATCGTCATCACTCCGGCGACCAGCGACGTGGCTGCTGCGACCTTCGCCAGGTGCGGATCGGTGCCGCCACCGAGCACGTGGCCGTGACCGCCGTCGTCGCGAACGGTCCCGATGATCAACGGGTTCAGCACGATGATGTAGGCCATCGCGAAGAAGGTCACGAAGCCACCGCGGATCTCCCGCGCGATGGTCGAGCCTCGCTCGGTGATCTTGAAGAAGCGATCGAGGGAACCGGCGGCAACGGCGGGTGTCGTCATGGGCATGAGCGTAGAGGCAACCGGCGCCGATCCCGTGGCGATTAGGCTGTGTCCGTGAACGAATCCACCCCTGACGAGCCCGCCGAGATCTCGGCCGACGACCTGCTGCCGGTGAAGGTCGACGTGTTGCGGGTGCTGGAGATCGGGATCGGTTGCTGGGTGGTCGCCCTGGTGTTGACGCTCGTCACACCAGCGCTGCACGGCGACGGACGCGACTGGTGGCCGTGGGCATGCGTCTCCGGCCTCATCGGCGGGTCGGTCGGCTGGATCTACGTCCGCCGGGGGCGCGGCAACGCCGCCGCCGCCTGAGGTCACCGCACGACGACACCCCGGGAAACCGCGCCGCGACTTTCCTCAGGACGCTACAAGGGTAGAAGGTGGGGGTATGACGGCAGATGCTCTGCAGGACTCGACCACCTTCGTGCTCTTCGGTGCGACCGGAGACCTTTCACGACGCAAGCTCCTCCCGGGGCTGTTCCACCTGTTCGACACCCACTTGCTCGCCGACCTGCGGGTGATCGGCACCTCGCTGGAGGACATGACCCGCGACGAGTTCGTGGAGTTCGCCAAGAAGGCCATCACCGAGTTCGGGAAACACCCGACCGACGGCAAGGTCTGGGCCGCGTTCGCCAAGCGCCTCTACTACGTGCCGGGCGCCGCCGGCCCCGCGGCGCTGCGCAACGTCGTCACCGAGGCGGAGAAGGACATGGCGCCGCCGATCCAGCGGCTGCACTACCTCAGCGTGCCGCCCAAGGCCGCGCTGGACGTCATACAGACCCTCGAGGCCGCGGACCTGGTCAAGGGTTCCCGGGTCATCATGGAGAAGCCGTTCGGCACCGACCTGGCCAGCGCGGTGAAGCTGAACGCTTCGGTGCACAAGGTGTTCGACGAGGATCAGGTCTATCGCATCGACCACTTCCTGGGGAAGGAAGCGGCGCTCAACATCCTCGCGTTCCGCTTCGCCAACGGCCTGTTCGAGCCGATCTGGCACCGCAACTTCATCGACCACGTGCAGATCGACGTGCCCGAGACGCTCGGCCTGGAAGGACGTGCGGGCTTCTACGAGGGCACCGGCGCCTACCGCGACATGGTGGTCACCCACCTGTTCCAGGTGCTGGCGTTCACGGCGATGGAGCCGCCGACCTCGCTGGATCCGGGCTCGATCACCGAGGAGAAGAACAAGGTCTTCCGGTCGATGCTGCCGCTGGACCCGGCGGATGTCGTCCGTGGGCAGTACCAGGGATATCGCGACGAGAAGGGCGTCGGCGGCGAATCCGAGACCGAGACGTTCGTGGCCCTGAAATGCCGGATCGACAACTGGCGCTGGGCGGGCGTTCCGTTCTACTTGCGCACCGGCAAGAAGCTCGCCGAAGGACAACGGATCATCTCCATCGCGTTCAAGGAACCACCGAAGTCGATGTTCCCGAGCGGCTCGGGTGTGGGTCAGCAGGGCCCCGACCACCTGACGTTCGACCTCGCCGACGAGGCGCGAGTTTCGTTGTCGTTCTACGGAAAGCGGCCGGGGCCCGGCTTCCGGATGGACAAGGTCTCGATGCAGTTCGCGGTCCAGGACACCGACTGGGCGGGGTCCGTCCTCGAGGCGTACGAGCGGCTCATCTACGACGCCGTCCGCGGCGATCACACACTGTTCACCACCGCGGACGGCATCGAACGGCTCTGGGAGATCAGTCAGCCGCTGCTGGACAACCCGCCGCCGGTCCGCCCCTACGCGCCCGGGTCGTGGGGGCCGAACCAGATCCACCAGCTCATCGCGCCCAACGCCTGGCGGCTCCCGTTCGAGCGCAGGTGGCGCGAGCCGAGCTGAGTCCGGTATGCCGAACGCGGGAGCCGGGAGTATGCCGAACGCGGCGTATACCACGCGCTTGGCATACCGGACGTACCGGCAACCCGCGGCTCAGGAGAAGTCGAGGGCCAGCTCGTCCAGCACGGGTGCCTCGACGGTCTCCGGCGGTGTCGCGGGAGCGTCGGTCTCGCTGTGCGCACCGCAGCCGTGGTCCAGCGAGACGACGTGCCCGTCGGACGGTGACCACTCGCCGGCACAGACACCGAACAGCTGGCGGAGGACACCGGGCAGCGGCAGGTAGAAGCCGCAGGTCGAACAGTGTGCCTTCGCCTGCCGGGCGACCTCCGAGTTCGGGCCGCCGGCTGCGTCATACCACCGCTGCGCGGCGGCCTCCCGGCCTTCGGCCGACAGCACCCGCGGACGGCCGAGACCGAGTTCGAAGAGTGCGACCTGGTCGACGTCCTCCTCGCCCGTCGCCTCGAAACCCTGCTCGAGCAGCGGGTCGTCGGCGACATACGGGCGTTCGTCGCCCGCGCCGATGTCACCGGGCGCGAGGCGCTCGACATACGGCACCCAGTCCGGTGCGAGAACGGCGGCGTCGGTGGGCAGCAGGTTGGTCTCGCAGACCGTCGCGAACTTCTGCCGCGGTGCCCGCGCGACCGAGATCGCCCAGTGCCAGCCGACATACCCCGGCGAGGTGCACTCGAAGTAGTGCATGGCCAGCCGCTCGCCGAGCATCACGGCTCCGGCGTGCCCGCCGACCGCGCCGCGCTCGGCGATCGCAATCGCGGCCTCGTGCGCCAGGTCGGTCGCCTCGAGCAGCACCTTGTCCGGCTTGGCGGCCTTTGGCCGGACGGCCTTCTTCGCAGCCTTCTTGGCGGTTTTCTTCGCAGTCGCGGGCATGTCAGACCTCGAGATCGTCGGCGACGGCGCGCAGCACGGAGACGACCTTGGCCGCGTGTCGCTTGTCGGGGTAGCGGCCCCGGCGCAGGCCGTTGCCCAGGTCGTCCAGGAGTTTGATCAGGTCCTCGACGATGACCGCCATGTCGTCGGCGGGCTTGCGGTGTCGGGCTGCCAGCGACGGCGAGGACTCCCGCAGGCTGACGCTGAGCGCTTGGGCTCCGCGTCGGCCCTCGGCCACCGAGTAGTCGATGCGGGTGCCGCTCTTGACCGAGGTGACACCCGCCGGGAGCGCACTCGCGGGCAGGAAGACGTCCTGTCCGTCGTCGCCGGAGACGAAGCCGAATCCCTTGTCGGAGTCGAAGAACTTGACCTTGCCGGAAGGCACCGTGACACCTACTTGATCGTTGCGGGGATTGTGCGTGGGAGCGTCGGCGGCGGTCCGGGCCGGCCGAGTGCTCGCGGCGCAAGATTAACCCGTCAGCCGCCGATCCATCGAATCGTTCCGCCGAATGATCGCCGGCTCAGTCGGCCGCGAGCTCGGCGAGTCGTGGCACCAGCTCACAGAGGTCGTCGACGACGAGGTCGGCACCGGCGGTGCGCAACGCGTCGGCGTCCGCGGGGCCACTGGTCACGCCGACCGCGGTGACGCCAGCGGCGCGCGCCGCCTGGATGTCCCCCACGTGATCCCCGACGTATGACGTGGCGCCGTGCTCGCGCAGCGGAGCCGACTTGTCGTGGCCGAACAGGTCACCCACGACGACGTCCGGGCTGATCCCCACATGCTCCAGGGTTGCCGTGACCGCCGGCGGGTTCTTGGCGCTGACCACCAGCACGGTGCCGCCCGCGCCGTGGATGGCCTGCACCAGCTCGCGCGCGCCGGCCAGCGGAACGGTCATCTCGATCGCCCGGACCAGGTAGTCAGCGCGATAGTCGTCCGCGGCTGCTTCGACCTGGTCCGCGGGCAGGAAATGCGCCAGGTTGTCCAGCAGTGGCGCGCCGATCAGCGGCCACAGCTGCTCGGGCGTCGCCGTGACACCGCGGCTGCCGAGCGCACTCTGCATGCACGCGACGATGCCGTCGCGCGAGTCGACCAGCGTCATGTCCAGGTCGAACCCCACGACGAGGCGGTTTGCGTCATACACACCGTGCAGGCTATCTAGCGGCCGTAGGGGCCCTTGGACTGCGGTCCGTATGGCGGGGGCCCGCCGTACGGGCCCGGATAGGTGGCGGCGATGCGGGCCTGATTGCGCTCCCGCCCGGAGTTGACCAGCTTGACGATGCCGACGATCAGCAGGATGACACCCACCAGGAAGGCCAGCGCCCCCAGACCGACGCCGATGCCGAGCGGGACCAGCACCCGGCGGGCGATGTCGTTGGCGATGTCGGAGTCGAGCACCTTGGTGCGCAGGCCGTCGCAGTCGATCCGGTAGTCACCGTCACCCTCGGGGAGGAACGTGCCGGCGCGGGTGAAGGCGGTGCCGCCCCAGTCCATGGTGAGTCGGCCCGACCCGCGGTCGATCGGGACCTGCTGGCCGTCCGGGCCCGTGATGTCGCAGACCGGCAGCGGATCCGTGCTCTCGTAGGTGCCTTCGACGAGGATCGTCTGGCTGTTGTGGTCGGTGACGTGGACCGTGCTGTTGGCGGAGATCCAGGGCTGGTCGTCAACGGCGCTCATGCCCTTGGACACGCCCTGCCAGACGCCGATGCCGGCCGCGGCGGGCGCGAGGATCAGCATCAGGACGGCACCGATGATGGTGAGCGCCAGGCCGCGGCGCTTGGGCAACTGCATGGTGGTCTCCCCCGATTCCCTATGGCGACAAGGTCAGCAGACCACGCCGCAGCGGACCGCGTCCAACCGGACGCGTCAACTCACGACGCTGACGGCGGAAGTGCCCTGGGAGTTCCACAGCCGCGCGTAGCGGCCGTCGGCGGCCAGCAACTCCTCGTGGGTGCCGCGCTCGACGATCCGGCCGTGGTCGAGCACGACGATCAGGTCGGAATCCTGCACGGTCGACAGCCGGTGCGCGATGGTCAGCGTGGTCCGGCCGCGGCTGACCTCGTCGAGCGCTCCCTGGACGGCACGCTCGGTGGTGTTGTCGAGCGCGCTGGTCGCCTCGTCGAGCACGAGCACTGCGGGGTCGCGAAGGATGGTGCGGGCCAACGCGATCCGCTGCTGCTCGCCACCGGAGAAGCGGTGCCCGCGAGCCCCCACGAGGGTGTCGTAACCATCGGGGAGCGCCTCGATCAGGTCGTGCACCTGGGCGGCCTTCGCGGCTGCCTCGATCTGCGCGTCGGTCGCGTCCGGCCGCGCGTAGCGCAGGTTCTCCCGGATGGTGGTGTGCAGCAGGTAGGTCTCCTGGGAGACGACGCCGACCAGGTCCGCGACGTTCTGCAGGGTCAGGTCACGCAGGTCGACACCGTCGATCGCAACGGATCCGGAGGTCGGATCGTGCAGTCGGGACACGAGGCCGGCGAGGGTCGATTTGCCGGACCCGGTCGCGCCGACGAGGGCGACGTGGCCGCCCGCCGGCAGTGCCAGGTCGATGGCGTCCAGCGCGTCGCGGTCGGCCCCGTCATACCGGAAGGAAACGCCGGTGAGGGTCACTTCGCCGCGCGCGGTCCGCGGGGCGATCCGCACGGGGTCGTCCGGGTCGTCGATGGTCACGGGCAGGTCGAGGAACTCGAAGACCCTGCTGAACAGTGCCATCGAGGTCACGACCTCGGCACCGACGTTGAGCACCCCGAGCATCGGCCGGAACAGCGCCGCCTGCAGCGCGGTGAAGGCGACGAGCGTGCCGATCGTCATACCCCCGCTGGTGGCCGGCAGTCCCGCCGCGAGGTAGATGAGGGCGGGTATGGCGGCGAACACGATCGCCATGGTGCCCATCCGCCAGCGCCCCGCCATCTGTGACTGGAGCTCCAACTCGGTGAGTTCCGAGGAGGTTTCGCGGAAGCGTTGTGACAGGGCCGGGCCGGAGCCGACCGTCTTGGCCAGCAGCACCCCGCTGACCGACAGCGACTCCTCGATCTGGGTCTGCATGTCGGCGAGGGCGCGCTGGGCGCGGGACTGGATGCTGCGGCGCAGGCGGGCGACGCGACGCGTCAGCCAGATCGCCGGCGGCAGCACGAGCAGGCTCAGCAGCGACAGCCGCCAGGACAACACGACCATCGCGGCGGCGGTGCCCACGGCGGTGGTGATGTTGGTGGCGACGGAGGTCGCGGAGTTGGTGACGACGCCCTGCATCGCGTTGACGTCGTTGGTCAGCCGCGATTGCACCTCGCCGCCGCGCGTGCGGGTGAAGAAGCCGAGCGGGAGTCGCTGCAGGTGGGTGAACAGGTCGGTGCGCAGTCCGTGCATGACCTGCTGACCGATCTTGGTGGACATCCAGGTCTGGATGACGCCGAGCGCCTGGCTGACGACGGTGACGGCGAGCATGCCACCGACGAGCAGGAGCAGCAGGTGGACGTTCTGCTGCGGGATGGCGTCGTCGATGAGGTGCTTGGTGAGGAACGGTGTCGCCAGGCCGATGAGCGAACTCACCACGATGATCGCGATGACGATCGCGAGCGGGGTGCGGTGGGGTGTGAAGAGGGCGGCGATGCGCCGCAGCGGGACGGGGTGCTCGCGCAGTTGCGCGACGTCGGCGGGGCTCTTGCGGCGGGGTCCGCGTCCGCCGGGGTGGCCGCCGCTCGTCTCGTTGCCGTGCGGGCCGGAGGGGCGCGTGCTTGGTGCTTCGGGAGCTGTCGTGGTGGCTGTCATAGGGCAGCACCTGCCTTTCGGTAGAAGTCATTAGTGAGGTTACCTCACATTGGTGTAACCACTGCACTCGCCATACCATTCCCGTATGCCGTACAGCCCCCGCCACGCGGCCGCCCCCGGCGGCCCGGACGACCAGCCCTCGCTCAGCCACCTGGTGATGCACGCCGCCCGCGCGCTGCGGCGGTCCAGCAGGAGTGAACTGGAGCCGTTCGGCCTCACCCCGAGTCAGGGGCGAGCCCTCGGCGTGGTGGCGCGGTACGGCGCCACGCCACCGCGGTTGGGCGACATCGCCGCGCGGCTGGACATCGCGCCCCGCTCGGCGACCGAGGTGGTCGACGACCTGCAGGAGCGCGGCCTGGTCGAGCGAGCACCCGACCCCGCCGACCGGCGCGCGGTGACGATCCGATTGACCGACGAGGGCAGGGTGCTGCGGCAGCGGATCGAGCAGGTGCGCGCACGGCGCGGCGACGAATTCTTCGGGCACCTCTCCCCCGAGCAGCGCGACACGCTGCGCGACCTGCTGCAGCAGGCGCTCGCGCCGCACGAGGCGTCACGCCACCCGGGCCCGCACCGCCACCACCACTGACGCACGTCACCCCTGACGCAACCGCACCCCCACCCGCGCACCCCCACGCCTTCTGATCGAGCGGCATACCCCTGCATCGACCGGCATACGGATCAGGTTCAAATCCGTATGCCGGTCAAAACATTGGTATGCCGGTCAATCAGGAAGGGAGGGCCGCCAAATGTCATTTTTTCGTCGATTTGACGTTAATTGCTTCGATGTTTTATCATCATTGCGACGACAATAGATCACCAAGGAGGTCGCCATGGCTGACATCGCCCGCTACCCGTTCGTCCGACACCTGCGCGGGTCGGGCACCGCACACGTCCAACAGATCCGGGACGGCAAGACCGTCCGCTCGAGCACCGGAGCGTCGTTCTGGTTCCGCCCGCTCTCCGCGGTGCTCAACGAGGTGCCGGTCGACGACCGCGAGCTGCCGCTGCTCTTCCACGCGCGCACCAGCGACTTCCAGGACGTCACGGTGCAGGCGACGATCACCTACCGGGTCACCGATCCCGCGACCGCCGCGGGCCGGATCGACTTCTCGATCGACCCCGACACAGGGGTATGGCGGGGTACGCCGCTCGACCAGGTCGCGGGGCTGCTCGTGGAGTCGGCGCAGCAGTACGCCATCGACCTGCTCGCCACGGTCGACCTGCCGACGGCCATGGCCGGCGGCGTCGGACCGGTGCGCTCGGTGATCGCGGGCGGGCTCGGCAACGACAGCCGCCTCGCCGAGACCGGCATCACCGTCGTGGGTGTCCGCGTCGTCGCCCTGCGACCCGAGCCCGACGTCGAGAAGGCGCTGCGCACCCCGACGCGCGAGCAGGTGCAGCAGGATGCCGACAAGGCGACGTTCGAGCGGCGCGCGGTGGCCGTCGAGCGCGAGCGCGCGATCGGCGAGAACGAGCTGCAGACCCAGATCGAGCTCGCCCGGCGCGAGGAGCAGCTGGTCAGCCAGCGCGGTGCCAACGCCCGGCGCGAGGCGCAGGAGCAGGCTGCCGCCGGCGCGATCGCCGCCGCGGCGGAGGCGCGGCGGACCGTCACCCTGAGCGAAGCGACCGCCGAGGGCACCCGGCTCGCCGGTGCCGCCGAGGGAGACGCAGAGGCGGCACGCGTTGCGGCATACCAGGACGTCCCGGAGGCGGTCCTGCTGGCGCTGGCCGTCAAGGAACTGGCCGCCAACCTGCCGCAGATCGACACCCTCGTGCTGAGCCCGGACCTGGTCAGCAAGGCGCTCGCGCAGCTGGGCGGCGGCGCAAAATGAGTGCGACCCCACGGGTCGTCGTCGTCCACCGGCGCACGGAGTATGACGAGCTGCTCGCCACCCACGGCACCCGCGGGCAGGCAGCGTTCTTCCTGCGCAGCCGTGGCCGCGACATCGCCGAATTGGAGGAGCGGCACCGGGTGACCCAGCGGGCGCTGGAGGTCGTGACGGCCGCAGTACCGGTGGACTGGCGACGCGGCTCGGTCGAACGCGCGGATGTCTCACGTTTCCTGTTCGCACCCGACGACGTGATCGTGGTCGTCGGACAGGACGGCCTGGTCGCCAATGTGGCGAAATACCTTGAGGGACAACCGGTTGTCGGGATCGACCCGGAGCCGGGTCGCAACGCCGGTGTGCTCGTGACACATTCGCCCCGCGACCTCGGCGAACTACTCCGGTCCACCGACGACGTCGCCGAGCGCACGATGGTCCGCGCCGGCCTCGACGACGGGCAGGAGCTGCTCGCACTCAACGAGATCTTCGTCGGGAGCCCGAGCCATCAGACCGCGCGCTACGACCTGTTCGCGCCGGGCGCACGACCGGAGTCGCAGGCGTCGTCGGGCGTCATCGTCTCGACCGGGACGGGCGCCACCGGCTGGTGCCGCTCGATCGCCCTGGAGCGGCACACTGCGCTGCCACTGCCCTCGCCATACGAACCCCGGCTGGTGTGGTTCGTCCGCGAGGCGTGGCCGTCGCCCGCGACGGGCGTCGGCGTCACCGAGGGCGAGCTGGTCGGCGGCGAACTCGCACTCACGGTCGCTTCGGACCGGCTCGTCGCGTTCGGCGACGGCATCGAGGCGGACGCGCTCACCCTCACCTGGGGGCAGACCGTGCGGATCGGGCGCGCCGACCGCGCCCTGCGGCTCGTGGTATGACGAAACCGCAACACCTCCAGGGCTGTTCGATCACTCCTGCCATCCCCACCCGAAGGTCCAGATGCGATCCTCCGGCGCTGTCGCTGACAACCGATGGACGATCTCTCCGGCCGCTCGGTGCGGATCGGCGGTGTCGCACGGGATGCGCAGCAGCACCTGTCGCGGGCCCGATCTCGGCCGGGTGTCCACCGGCTCGAACGCCAGATCCACACCGTCCGCCTGCCGGGCCGGCGACACCCAGCCCAGCCTGAAGTCCGGTGTCAGCCCGAGCCCGCGGTCGCGCATCCGTTGCTCGACAAGGCGCGCCATGACACGGCGAGGTGTCTCCCACGATCGATCGGCCGCTGCTCTCCGCACCTCGGCTTCGTACTGCTCCGCAGCGAAATGTATGGCGGGCAACTCCCACGGCTCGCCGTCCTCGCCCGTCACATCGTCCCTCACCGGCCCACTGAAGACGCCGACGTAGTCACGGAAGTCCGACCAGCTGATGCGCCGTCCATCCGCCGAACGAGTGATGTACGGCGCGATCACACCGCATCCCGGTTCGCCGCACGAGCAGCGATGGACGGCGACCCGACGACCGATGTGGATCGGCAGCAGTGGCTGCTCCGGGCCGAACATGTCGGCCGGATCGAAACCCCGCCAGCCCGAGGCCACCGCCTCGAACGGATTCCTGCCGTTGACCTCGATGCCCACGGTCGGCCAGTCGGGGCGGTCCTCGTCGACGTCGAAATGAATTGAGAGAGCGGCAATTTCAGCGACTCGTCGCGACATACGAGCGGTGTTTGGCGGCACACCGGAGCCATCACCACGAGGCCGCTGGACGCGGCCTTCCCCAACGGGAAGTGTACGACCTGGACTTCGCTCGGTGTCGTAGTTCGCACTGACGACGTGCTACTCGGCCGACGACAGCGACTCTGCCCAGTCCGCAACGGTGGTGACGGCGGCCTGCCGCGGGAAGACCTTCTCGGTCAGCACGCGGTGCACCTCCGGGTCGCCGTCACCGCACGCGTCGGCGAGGACGGTCAACCGGTAGTCGAGATCGGCCGCCTGCCGGACCGTCGACAACACGACACCGCTGGTGGAGAGTCCACCGAGCACGAGCGCATCGACGCCGAGACCGCGCAGCAGCATTTCGAGGTCGCTGCCCGCGAACGCGGAGATGCGCTTCTTCACGACCACGTGTTCGTCGTCGCGAGGACCGAACCTGTCGATGATCTGCGTCGGTGGCTGATCGTGATGCATGCCGTTGCCGCCGGCGGCCAGCGCACTGAACGCCAGGTTGGACGCCGGGACCTCCGGGTAACCGGGGCGGAATGCCACGCGCACGAAGATGACCGGAATCCCTTGCGCACGGGCGGCTTTCAGCGCTTCGTCCGCTGCGTCGACCACGGGCTCGAAGCCCGGTCGGCCGGCGATCCCGTTCTGGAAGTCCATGAGCAGCAGCGCGGTCGTCATACGAGGGTCCTTCCGGAGGCGAAATTAGACAGTCCAAACTGTACAGTTTAACCTGTCCATATGACGAAACAGGCTGCGCCCACCACACCGTTCCAGGTGGCGATCGACCTTCGCGCCGTCGTCGCGCGCCTGCTGCGCAAGCTGCGGGAGACCACGCCGGTCGAATCCATCACTCCGTCCCAGGCGTCGGCGCTGTCCCGGCTGAGCAAGGGCGGCGTGTCGACGGTGAGCGCCCTGGCCATCGCCGAACGGGTCCGCCCGCAGTCGATGGCCGCCACCGTCGAGGCACTCCAGGCGCTCGGCCTGGTCACCCGCAGCAAGGACCCGAACGACGGCCGCCGCCAGATCGTCGACCTCACCGCAGACGGCTGGGCTCAGGTCGAGGGGCAGAAGGAGGCCGGTGTCGCCTGGCTCGAGGACGTGCTCACCGAGCAGGTCACGCCGGCTGAATTGGAGACGCTCGCCGCGGCGACCGCGATCCTCGAACGGGTCCTCGATTGATGGCGGCACGGCCAGCACCCGCCGATCGTTTCGACACCCGGTTGCTCGCTCCGATGATGCTCGGGGCTGTCCTCAACCCGATCAACACCGCGATCATCGCGGTCGCGCTCACGCCGATCGGGGTCGCCCTGGGCGCACCCGCCAACGAGACGGTCTGGCTCATCTCGGCGCTCTACCTCACGACCGCGATCGGGCAGCCGCTCGTCGGCCGACTGGTCGACATCTTCGGCGTGAAGCCGCTCTTCCTCACCGGCGGCGCGCTCGTCGCCGTGGCCGGCCTGATCGGGCTCGTCGCCCCCAATGCACACAGCGGCCTGTGGTGGCTCGTCGTCGCTCGCGTCATTCTGGGCCTCGGCACCTGTGCCGGATACCCCGCGGCCATGCACATGATCCGGGCGGAGGCGGAGCGCACCGGCATACGGTCACCCGCCGGGGTGCTGACGACCCTGTCGGTCACCACCCAGACGGTTGCCGTGATCGGCCCCACCCTCGGCGGGCTGCTCGTGGGCGCCTGGGGCTGGCGGGCCACCTTCGCGGTCAACCTGCCGCTGGGCCTCGCGAGCCTGGTCCTCGGCTGGATCTTCTTCCCACGCCGGACCGGGCTCGAACCACCGGCGGGTCAGCGGCCGCACATCGACTGGACAGGCATCGTGCTGTTCGCCGGCTCGATGCTCGGCTTGCTGGTCTTCCTGCAGGACCTCTCGGCCCGACTGAGCTGGCTGCTCGTCGTGGCACTCCTCGCCGGTGCCGGCCTGGTTCGGTGGGAGTTCCGCGCGGCCGAGCCGTTCATCGACGTACGCGTGCTGGTCGGGAACGGGCCACTGTTGCTGACCTACCTGCGCGCGACGCTCACCGCCATCATTTCCTACACGTTCATCTACGGGTTCACCCAGTGGCTCGAGGACGGGCGCGACCTCGACGCCACGGCCGCCGGCCTGGTCCTCTTGCCGATCTTTCTGTCGGGGATCGTGTTCGCGATCGCGTTCGGGCGCCGCGCAGAGGTCAAGTGGAAGCTCACCATCGGCTCGATCGCGCAACTGGTCGCCGGGGTGCTGGTGGTCCTGATGACCGGCGGCTCGCCGATCTGGTTCCTGGTCATCGGCATGGTCGTGCTCGGCATCCCGCAGGGTCTGAACAGCCTCGCGATACAGAACACGCTCTACTTCCAGGCCGACCCCGAGCGCATCGCGTCCTCCGCCGGGCTGCTGCGGACGTTCATGTACCTCGGCGCGATCATCTCCAGCGTCATCTACGGCAACGTGTATGGCGCCCGCGCCACCACCGGCGGGCTGCACATCCTCGGCTCGGTCGTCATCGGCGTCGCGGCGGCGTTCCTCCTGATCACCGTGTTCGACAGAACCCTGGACAAGATCGGACGTACGACGGTCAGCGTCGCGGATGCGCAGGAGCACCAGCAGCTTTCCAGCTGATCCCTCCACTGATCGAGCGGACCCGGTCTGCCTCGAGAGCTACCAGTGCCCGGCATACAAGAAGGTCCGCTGGGTGGGTTGTGGGTCCGTTCGATGAGAGACACAGGGGCCGGCAGCTAACTCAACGTCCCCGCGAACGCGTTCTGTGGAGGCGCGTCGTGCTGTCGCCAGGACCAGATACCTTGCTGGTATGGCGGGGGGCGCGTTCGGCAGGTCGGAGGCAGACACATGCCGCAATTTCGTGCTGCCAGCGCTCGCCGGCTCCGGGTGGCAGGACGACCAGATCCATGCGGAATATCCCGTCAAAGCACGACAGGTGTGTCTGCAGGCAACACCGAACGCGAGCTTCCCGACGGCCGAGTCGACTACGTGCTCGACGCAACGCCCGGCATCGTCGACGCAGCGCAGGGCTACGTCTATCTGAATGCCAGAAAAAACTTTAGTTTGACGAACCATTCACACATGAAACTAAAATTTTCATATAGTTCATTCTGCTATGGTGGGCGCGTGCCCGGGCCAAGTCAGGATCTACGACGCCAGCTCCACAAGGTCGCCTTCGGCCAGTCCGGCTACTTCTCCGCGGCTCAGGCAAAAGAGGTCGGGTACAGCTACCAGGCGCAGAAGTACCACGTCGATCACGGCAACTGGCTGCGCGTGGATCGCGGTCTCTTCCGACTACCGGAATGGCCGAGCGGGCCGGCCGACACCTACGCACGGTGGGTCCTGTGGAGCGGCGGCGTGGGTGTGATCTCCCATGATTCGGCCCTAGCCGTCCACGGACTGTCGGATGTCAACCCAGCCCGCGTGCACCTGACCGTGCCAGTCGGATTCCGGGCACGCGACGATGCGGTCATCCTGCACACGGGTCGGCTCGCCGACCGCGACATCGAAAGACGCGGCTCATGGCAACTCACCTCCGTGGATCGCACCCTGCTCGACATTGCGGACGGCGATACGTCCCAGGAGATCGTCGACCAGACAGTCTCCGACGCGCTCGAGCGCTCCATGACGACGCCGCGCCGCCTGCTGCGCCTCACCGCGAACGCAAGTGACCGGGCAGCCCTTCGACTGGAGCGCGCACTCACGCGAGCGAAGGCATGAGCACCTCCTCGCGGCGCACGCAGGCCGTGAATGACCACATCCGCCGACTGGCCGCCGAGCAGGACCAGGATGCCAATCGAGTGCGGCGGAGTCTCGTATTCCAGCGGTTGATCGCCCGGCTGGCACCGGCAGGGCTCATCCTCAAGGGCGGCTTCTGCCTGGAGGTTCGGCTTCCTGGCACAGCGCGCTCGACACGTGATGTCGACTTCGTCGGTCAACTGGCACTCGTCGCCGATCCCACAGAGCTGCGAGAGGAGCTCGACGATCTACTCGACTCGGCCGATATCGACGACGGCTTCACTTTCGAGGTCGGTGCCGCGACCCATCTGCGCGGCGACGACGCAGAGGCCAACGCATGGCGCATATCGGTCGCCGCGCTTCTGGACGGCACTCGTTTCGAGCAGATCAAGCTCGATCTGGTCGGCCAGGTGCAGGAAGTGATGGGGGCGACCGAACAACTCGTGGTGCCACTGCCGGTGCAGGTCGACGGCGCAGGACCGGTGACCATCGAAGCAGTCGATGTCTACCAGCACGCGGCCGAGAAGTTCCACGCATTCGCGCGGCTCTACGCACACGACCGCCCGTCGTCTCGGGTGAAGGATCTCGTCGACCTGGTACTGCTGATCGAGGCCGGCTTCGTCGACGACCCACGCCGACTGCGACACCGTCTCGATGCGGTGTATTCGCAACGCGATTCGGCAACTCCGGCCACCCCGCTTCCCACACCGCCGGCCGACTGGCAACGGTCATACGAAGCATTCGCAACCGGCTTGGGCCTCTCCGCCCAGACCGTGCCTGCGGCATACGCCCTCGTCTCCGACACCTATGTCAACGCTCTCACCGAGAGATCACCACAGTGACACCATCGTGGACCGCTTCCAGTGGTCGCACTGGGCCGAAAGCATCTCACCGGCGATCCGCTGCTGAAGTTCGTCAATGGCGAGTTGCTGCCCTACCTTCGCGAGTTCAAGGGCTCGGGACGTGTGGGAGATACCGAGGACACGCTCGCGTCGATCTTCGCGCATGTGAACAACCGGTTGCTCAGCGGTTACCTGCTGAGGGATCTGGTCGACCAGCTGAGCAAGGTCGACTTCGCCAACTCCGACGACGTCCACACCATGGCTTTGCTCCCGGCTCTCGAGTCAGAAGCGGTCGGGCTGGAAGATGCGCTCCGAGTTGAAGTCGACTTCCGCGAGCGTCCGCGCCATCGACCCGGACTCGTACACGGGGCGACGCCGGTAACGCCACCACCGTCCGGTGCGCCACGCGTACGAGTAGAGCCGCCACAGCCGCTCCTCCTCGTCGTACCGCAGTTGGAAGAACTTCCGGTGCCGCCAGCCGCCGTCGCCGCCCCAGTTGGGTCGCGATTCGCACAGCGTGACGTGCGTGCCGCGGATGTGGCACTCGATCCGCACCTCGTGCCGCAGGTGCGGCGCCACCTTCGACTCACACCAGCGCTGCAACCGCACGAAGTCGGTCTCCGGGATCTTGCGCCGCCACGCCATACGGCTCAGAAGTACCAGGGGAACGGCGACCAGTCGGGGTCGCGCTTCTCCAGGAACGAGTCGCGGCCCTCGACGGCCTCGTCCGTCATGTACGCCAGCCGCGTCGCCTCGCCGGCGAAGACCTGCTGCCCCATGATCCCGTCGTCGGTCAGGTTGAACGCGAACTTCAGCATCCGCTGCGCCGTCGGGCTCTTGCCGTTGATCTCGGCCGCCGCCTGCAGCGCCTCCGCCTCCAGCTCCGCGTGGTCGGCGACGATGTTGACCGCACCCATCCGGTACATCGCCTCGGCGTCATACGTCCGGCCGAGGAAGAAGATCTCGCGGGCCTTCTTCTGCCCCACCATCTTGGCCAGGTATGCCGAGCCGTATCCCGCGTCGAACGAGCCGACGTCGGCATCGGTCTGCTTGAAGCGCGCGTGCTCCCGCGACGCGATCGTGAGGTCGCACACCACGTGCAGACTGTGCCCACCACCGGCCGCCCAGCCGTTCACCACCGCGATGACGACCTTCGGCATGGTCCGGATCAGCCGCTGCACCTCCAGGATGTGCAACCGTCCGCCCTGCGCCTTCACCCGCGCCGCGTCCACGGTGTCCGCGGTCTCGCCCTCGGCGTACTGATAACCCGACCGGCCGCGGATGCGCTGGTCGCCGCCGGAGCAGAACGCCCAGCCGCCGTCCTTCACGCTCGGACCGTTGCCGGTGATCAGCACGACACCCACGTCGGGCGTCATCCGCGCGTGATCCAGCGCGCGATAGAGCTCGTCGACCGTGTGCGGCCGGAACGCGTTGCGCACCTCCGGCCGGTCGAACGCGACCCGCACGGTGCCCTTCTCCGGGCCGGGCCGCACACACCGGTGGTAGGTGATGTCGGTGAAGTCGAAGCCGTCGACCGGCTCCCATGCACTCTCGTCGAAGATCTCACTGATCACGCGCCCGACTCTATGGCTACGGTCGTATGCCGTGACCGCCACACCACCCCTCGACGAACTCCTCGCCACCATGCACGTCGTCAGCATCCCGATGCGGGTGCGTTTCCGCGGGGTGCTGCACCGCGAGATCGCCCTGTTCGCAGGGCCGTCGGGGTGGGGCGAGTTCTCACCCTTCCTGGAGTATGACGCCCTCGAGGCGTCCCGCTGGCTCGGCGCCGCGGTGGATGCGGCGTGGGGCTCCTGGCCTGCGCCCGTGCGCGCGGCCGTCCCGGTGAACGCCACCGTGCCGGCGGTCGCCGCCGCCGAGGTCGCGCCCGTGCTCGCCCGGTACGACGGCTGCCGCACGGCCAAGGTCAAGGTTGCCGAGCGCGGCCAGGCCCTGGCCGACGACGTGTCCCGGGTGGCGGCGGTCCGTGACGTCATGGGGGCGAACGCACATCTGCGCGTCGACGCCAACGGCGGCTGGTCGGTGGACGATGCGGTCTCGGCGATCACGGCGCTGGCGCCATACGACCTGGAATACGTGGAGCAGCCGTGCGCGAGCGTCGACGAGCTCATTGACCTGCGGAAACGACTGGCGCACAACGGGATTGACATACGGATCGCCGCCGACGAGTCGATCCGCAAGGCCGAGGACCCGCTGCGGGTCGCGCGGCTCGGCGCGGCGGATGTCGCGGTGGTCAAGGTCGCGCCGCTCGGCGGTGTGTCGGCTGCGTTGCGGATCGCGACCGAATCCGCTCTCTCCACAGTGGTTTCCAGCGCCATCGACTCCTCGGTCGGCATCGCTGCCGGTGTCGCGCTCGCCGCAGCGTTGCCGGAGCTGCCCTTCGCCTGCGGCCTCGGCACGCTGGAGCTGATGGCCGGTGACGTGGTGCTGGATCCGCTGGTCCCGCAAGGCGGTTCGCTCGGAGTACGGCGGCCGCAGCCCGACCCGGCACTGCTCGAGCGGCACCGCGCCACCGCGGACCGCGAGCAGTGGTGGCGCGAGCGCGTGACCGCCTGTCACGCGGAGCTGTCCGCGCGCACGGCATAGTCACGGGGACGTCAGGAGCACCCGGGACCAGAGGTCGTACAGCGCGTCGGCGTACTCCGCCGCGCTCCAGCCGCGCGAGGTCACCAGGTCGAACCACTGCGGCGAGTTGGTGGACCAGATGAGGTCGGCGACGCGGTCGTCGTCCAGCTCCTCCCGCACCTGCCCGGCGGTGCGCAGCTCGGCCGCCAGCAGCCGCATGTTGGCCGCACGTCGTTCGGAGATGTGCCGATCGAGCGCAGCACACTCCGGGTCGGCGGGCGCCGCCTCACGCAACGCGGCGAACAGCGGTGCCGCCCGCGGCATCAGTGTGCCGAGCGCGTCGGCGTAGGTGCGCAACTTCTCCCCCGCCGTCGCCGCAGCGCGGACGGCGATCACGTAGTCGCGCTGCTCCGCGGGCACCGGCTGATCGGACGAGCCGAGGATCTGGTCGATCGCCGCCAGCAGCAACTGCGGCTTGCGGCCCACCGCGCGATACACGGTGTCGAGGTTGACGCCCGCTCGCCGGGCGACCTCGCCGACACCGACCGCGACATACCCCTTCTCCTCGAACAACTCCCGCGCGGCCACCAGCACCGCGCGACGTGTCTCTGCGGCCTGCTGCGCACGTTGCGCCGAGCTGTATCGACGCTTGACCTGCTTCGCCATGGTTCTTACGCTATCAATTGATACGAAGTAACTTCGGATGAATTGGAGCGAGTCATGAGCGATCGGGTAGTGGTGCGCAGCCCGGGTTCCGGGCCGGCGACGTGGGCCATGGGCGGACTCTTCGAGCACCTGGCCGCAGCGGCGGACACCGACGGCCGCCTCGGCATCTCCCTGGTGACCCAGCCGCCGGGCATCGCGACGCCGCTGCACCGCCATACCAAGGAGTCCGAGGCGTTCTACCTGCTGGAGGGCGAACTCAGCTACCGAGCGGGCGACGTGACCTACGAACTCGCGCCGGGATCGTTCATCTACCTGCCGCAGGGCCTTCCGCACGCGTTCCGGATCCGCGGCTCCGCCCCGGCACGGTTCCTGGCCCTCACCACGCCCGGTGGCCTGATGAGCCTGTATGACGAGGTCGGCATCCCCGCTCTCGAACGCCGCCTGCCCGGCCCGGACGGGCAGACCCCGGAGGTCGAGCTGCCGAAATGGGCGGACGTCGGGCCGCGCTACGGGCTCGAGGTCGTCGGACCGGGGATCCCCGAGTAGCCCCGGCCGGCCCTCTCGGGCACCGGCTTCCATGAATGTATAAGCACTGTTATATTTGCCGGATGCCCGACATCGACCTGCTCGACAGCAGCTACTACCGGCCCCTGTTCCAACTGCTGCACACGATGGATCAGGACATCGAGCGGCTCTACACCTCCCGCGGGAAGACCATCCGCAGCCGCTTCGTCGGTCCGCTCATCACCCTGTCCCGACGCGGACCGCTCACCGTCAAGGAGCTCGCGAGCGCCCAGGAGGTGTCCCACTCGGGGATGAGCCAGACGGTCGCGTCCATGGCCAAGGCGGGCCTGGTGCGCAGCGAGCCGGGTGAGGACGCCCGGTCGCGCATCGTCACTCTCACCGAGGAGGCCAACGACCTCATCCCGTTGTTGCGGGCCGAATGGCGCTCGACCGAGTCCGTCGTGCGCGCCCTCGACGAGGAGATCGCGCACCCGATCATGCAGGCCGTCGACGCGATCAAGGCCGCGCTGGCGAAGCAGCCGTTCGCCGAACGCCTCGAAGAAGCGCTCGACAAGCACCTGCGGGAGGACTCGTGAAGGTCCTCGCCGACGTCACCCCCCTGCGCACCAGCCCCGCCTTCCGGAACCTCTGGCTCGGCGGCGCGATCTCCGCCGTCGGCGGGCAGTTCAACAGTTTCGCCGCGATGTATGCCGTCTGGCACCTCACCGGGTCATCACTGATGGTGGGCCTGCTCGGCCTGGCATCCGGGATCCCCATGGTCGCAATCGCATTGGCCGGATCGATGTTCATCGACTCAGTCGATCGGGCGGCCCTCGCCCGGCGAGCGACCATCGGCATGCTGTGCTGCAGCCTGCTGATGGCGTGGGCGGTGCTCGAACACTGGGTGACCGTGCTCATCCTGTTCACCGCGGTCGCCGCGGCGCTCAGCTCGTTGGCGGGGCCCGCCCGCCGGGCACTGACCCCGACCGTCGTGGGATCGAAGGAACTGGCCGCGGCATACGCCTTGACGTCGTTGGCGTTCCAGCTGTCGATGCTCATCGGGCCCGGGCTGGCGGCGCTGGTCGCGACCCGCTTCAGCCTGCCGGTGTGTTTCCTGCTGGACGCCGCGAGCTTCCTGGCCGCCCTCGCCGGACTGCGCGGCCTGCACCGGCCACCCGAGGCGGCAACGGCCGATCGTGGAGTGGGCGCCGCGGTTGCCGGATTCCGTTTCGCTGCAACACAGCCCGTGGTCCGTGGTGCGTTGCTGTGCGACCTGGCGGCCACCCTGCTCGCCATGCCGTTCGCCCTCTTCCCGGCGCTCAATCACGACAACTTCGACGGCACCGCGCAGACGCTTGCGTGGCTGACGACGGCGGTCGCGGTCGGCGGTGTGACCGGGTCCGTGTGCAGCGGTGTCATCACGCATCGCGCCCATCCCGGCCTGGTGATGGTCGTCTGCTCGATGTCCTGGGGCGTCGCGTTGATCGTCGCCGGCGCATCGCACCTGCTCGTCGTCACGTTGGCCATGCTGGCGATCGCCGGCGCGGCGGACACCTGGGCGGTCACCAGCCGCACGACCCTGGTCCAGTCCGCAACACCGGACCGGTTCCGCGGCCGGCTGAGCGCGCTCGAGCAGCTCGTCGGCATCGGCGGCCCCAACCTCGGCAACTTCCGGGCCGGCGCAGTCGGCAACGTGATCGGCGCCGGGCCGGCGATGTCGCTCGGGGGTGTGACCTGCGTCGCCGCCGTCGCCGGAATCATCGCCACCGGGCGGCAGTTGCGCGGTTACCAGCTGCCCGCGAGCGCGGCCGACAACGTGTCGGCCGGCACGTGACCCGGCGCTACTCGACCGGTGCGCCGTCGAGCGCGCTCAGGACGGCCTGCGAGACACCGGCACTCCCGGCCACGATCAGCGGTGACCTGGTGGTCGTCGGGTCGTAGGGTCGGCCGTCGTCATACGTCGTCACGCCACCCGCCTCCGCGACGATCAGTGATCCGGCGGCGTGGTCCCAGGGCAGCGCGCCGTTGTAGAACAAGTAGTCGCAGGCGTTCTCGGCGAGTTTCGGGTAGTCGATGCCGCAGCTCACCCAGGTGAGCTCCATCGGTGGGAGTTCGCCGAACGACGTCCCGATGAGCGACCTGCGCGACGTGCGGCCCCGCGGGTCGGCGGTGTCGCGCTCGGTCACCTGCAGCCGGCGGTCGCCGCACCAGGTGCCGGCGCCGCGCTCGGCGACATACGCGAGTTCGTGTTCGGGCTGCCAGATCCAGCCGCGGACGACCTCGTTGCGGCGCAGCTCGGCGACCATCACCGCGTAGTCCTTCGAGCCGTGCACGAAGTTGCGGGTGCCGTCGACGGGGTCGATGGTGAACCAGTGGTCCGCATCGGCGGCGGCGTCCAGCCGGCTCCAGTCCGCGGAGACCGCTTCCTCGCCGATCATCAGGGCGTCGGGGTATGCCGCCCGCAGCGCCTTGGTGATCTCGACCTCGGCCTCCCGGTCGGCGACCGTCACCAGGTCGCCGGGCTTCTTCTCCATCACCTCGCCGTCGGCGAGCGCCCGGAACCGCGGCTCGATGACGGCCTCGGCGACTTCTTGCAGCAGGTTCAGGACCTCGTCAGTCTGCACACCGCCACTATGCCGGGTACGCCGACCGTCCGCCCACGCAGGTCCACCGGACCCCCGCCCACCCACCGATCGACAGGCTCAGCAACGTCCCAGAGGCTCAGTAATTCCTCCCCGAATCGCGCCAGAACGGGTCGGATTTCTGGGCCTGTCGACCGTTTGTGGGCCTCTCGGCAAGGAGGGTGCGGCTACGCGTCCTCGCGGACCAGCTTGTGCGCGGCGGCCTGGGCGCGCGGGCGCACGACCAGCTGGTCGATGTTCACGTGTTCCGGGCAGGTCGCGGCGAAGGCGATGCAGTCGGCGATGTCCTCCTGGGTGAGCGGGGCGCGGACCCCGGCATACACCGCGGCGGCCTTGTCGGCATCGCCCCGGAAACGCACCAGCGAGAACTCGTCGGACGCCACCAGTCCGGGGTCGATCTCGCAGACCCGCACCGGTTCCTCCACCAGCTCCAGCCGCAGCGACATCATCAGCATGCGGGCCGCAGCCTTCACCCCGCAGTAGCCCGCACCGCCTTCGTAGGCGACCAGCCCCGCGACGGATCCGACGGTGATGATCGTGCCGCGCCCCGCGATCAGCGCCGGCAGCAGTGCCTGGATGGTCGCGGCGACGCCGAGCACGTTGGTCTCGTACATCGTCCGCCACTCGTCCAGCGCGGCGTCGGCAACCGTCTCGGTGCCGATCGCGCCCCCTGCGTTGGCGACCAGGAGCTTCACCTCACCACCGGCGGCCGCCGCGAGTGCGGCGACGTCTTCGGCCCTGGTCACGTCACAGGTCACGGCGCGACCGTCGATCTCGGCCGCCAGCGCCTCGACCCGCTCGGTACGCCGCGCCGCGCACACCACCTCGAAACCCTCCGCAGCCAGCCTGCGGGCCGTCGCCCGGCCGATACCGCTGCTCGCCCCGGTCACCACTGCGATCGGCCGGCTCATCGGGTGTCTCCTTCGTCGCTGTCGGGTGTATGGCGCCCGCGGCGCCACGCCACACGATAGGACCGCGGGCGGAGTATCTACTCTGGGTGGGTGCCTGACCTGCAACCCTTCCGCGTGCGCGCCGCGGACCTGACCGGTTATCGCGATGCACTGGCGGCAGCACTGGACGGTGGGTCCGCCGTCGTTCCCTACACCGGCGATCACGCTCCCGAGCTCGACCCGACAGCACCGGTGCCGGACGGCCTCGCCCTCGTGGTGAGCACCTCCGGCTCGACCGGCACCCCGAAGCGAGCGATGCTCACCCGCGACGCCCTCGTCGCGAGCGCCGACGCCACCCACGAGCGGCTCGGTGGGCCCGGCCAGTGGCTGCTGCCGATGCCGGCGCAGCACATCGCGGGCACGCAAGTCCTGATCCGCAGCCTGCGCGCAGGGACGACCCCGGTCGCGCTCGAGAAGTTCGACGTGCGCGAATTCATCGACGCAGCAAGCAATCTCACTCACGAGCGCCGCTACACAGCACTCGTGCCGACGCAGCTGCACCGGCTGCTGGACGCCAGCGACGAGGCTCGCGCCGCAGTCGCCGGGTTCGACGGCATCCTGCTCGGCGGAGCCGCAGCAGATCCGGGGATGCTCGAGGACGCCGACCGGCTCGGCGCCACTGTGCTCACCACCTACGGCTCGAGCGAGACCGCCGGCGGCTGCGTCTACAGCGGGTCCCCCCTGGCCGGAACCACCGTCGAGATCGCCGAGGACGGACGGATCACCCTGTGCGGCAACACCATTGCGTCGGGCTACCTGGGTCGGCCGGAGCTCACCGCCACCACGTTCGCCCACCGCGAGAACGGCACCCGCACCTTCCGCACGGACGATCTGGGTGAATGGAGCGGCGGCCGCCTGCACGTGCTCGGCCGGGTCGACGACCTGATCAACACCGGTGGGGTCAAGGTGGCGCCGCGTGTCGTCGAGACCGCGGCGACACAACACCCGGACATCCTCGAGGCCGTCGCGCTCGGGGTGCCGGACGACGAGTGGGGGCAGGCGGTAGCGCTCGCCATACGAACCCGGAAGGGACTGCAGTTGCAGCAGATCCGGGAGGAACTGCGCGACCGGCTCCCGGCATACGCCCTCCCGCGACGGTTGCTGATCGTCGACGAGTTGCCGTTGCGCGGTCCGGGCAAGCCGGACCGCGCAGCGCTGGCGGCCCGCGACGGATGGCAGACTTTGGCTGCGCAACCAGTGGCCGACTGACGGCCGCCCTCTCCTCGAAAGTAGCTCGACGTACGCCCATGGCCACGCTCAACGAATGGATCGCCGGATCCCGCCCCCGCACCCTCCCGGTCGCCGTCGCACCCGTCGCGGCGGGCACGGGCGCGGCATACGCCCTCGGTGACGGCAACCCCGCCTATGCGCTGCTGGCGTTGCTCGTCTCGTTGCTGCTGCAGATCGGCGTGAACTTCGCCAACGACTACTCCGACGGCATCCGCGGCACCGACGAGGTCCGGGTGGGACCCGTCCGCCTGGTCGGCCAGGGTCTCGCCGAGCCGTCCAGCGTCAAACTCGCCGCGTTCACCTGCTTCGGCGCGGCGGCGGTGTGCGGTCTGGCGCTCGTCGCACTGTCCGGCACCTGGTGGCTGCTGGTCGCCGGAGTGCTCGCGATCATCGCCGCCTGGAAGTACACTGGCGGCGAACACCCCTACGGTTACATGGGACTCGGCGAAGTCTTCGTCTTCGTCTTCTTCGGGTTGGTCGCAACACTGGGTACGACGTACACCCAGGCGGGATCGGTCGATCTCAGCGCGGTCGCCGCATCCGTCGGCATCGGCGCCATCGCCTGCGCGATCCTGGTCGTCAACAACCTGCGTGACATCCCCGGCGACACCGAGTCCGGCAAACGCACCCTGGCGGTGCGTATCGGCGACGCGGCCACCCGGCAGCTGTTCACGGCGCTGTTCCTCGTGGCACTGGTCGCGGTCATCGTGGCCGGCATACAACGCCCGTGGGCGTTCATCGCACTGGTCGGCCTCGCACCCGCGGCCCAGTCGGCGCGCACGGTGGCCGGGGGCGCCAAGGGACGCGACCTGATCCCGCCGCTGGCCAGCACCGGTATGACGATCCTGCTGTACGGCGTGCTCTTCGGCCTCGGCCTCTTCCTGGACCACCAGCTCTGAGCGGACCGCTCACGCGGAATCGCCCACCGTCACCAGCATCACGAGTTGCGCCAAACTCGCGGTCCGCTGACGACAGTGGGCGATTCAAGGTTCGGGGAGCGCGGAAAAGGAGGAGGAAAACCGCGCACCCCGGGCTTGGGGGTCAGTTCTCGGGCGACGTTCCGAGCGTGACGGTGGCCGTGTGCGACTGACCCTGGGCGTCGACCCAGGTCACCGAGACCTTGTCTCCCGGGTACTTCGTCTCCAGCACGTCGGTCAGGGTGCTCGCCCCGGTGACGGTCTTGCCGTCGATCCCGGTGATCGTCGAACCCGAGGTGATGCCCGCGGCTGCCGCGGCACCACCCGAGGTCGTACCGACGACCGCGGCACCGGACGTCTGGGTGTCGCCGGACCCGTACCCGTAGCCGGTCGACGACTGGGTGCTGATCTCGACACCGAGGGCCGCGCGAGAGCCGATGTGGACGGTGGACGACTTGCTGCCCGCCTCGATCTGGTTGGCGATCTTCACCGCCGAGGAGATCGGTATGGCGTACCCGGTGACCGGAGACCCGGACGAAGCAGCCGTGTCGATCCCGATGACCTCACCGTCGGAGTCGACCAGCGGTCCGCCGGAGTAGCCGGGGACGATCTGCGCATCCGTCTGCAACAGGCCCTTCAGCGTCTCGGCGTCCGAGCCGCTGCCGTCGTCGGAGGCGGTGATCCGCTGGTTGGTGGCGGTGATCGAGCCGCTGGTCTTGTAGAGCGTGCCGAGGCCGCCGCCCTGGCCGACCGCGGTGACCTTCTCACCGAGGATCGCCTTGCCGGTGTCCAGCGACGCCGTCTTCAGGCCGCTGGCACCCTGCAACTGGATGACCGCGATGTCGTGCGTCTCGTCCGATCCGAGGACCTTCGCCGTGTAGGTCTCGCCGTTCGCCGCCTTGACACGGATCGAGGTGGAGCCCTCGACCACGTGGTAGTTGGTGAGCACGATCCCACCGGAGGTCAGCACGATGCCGGTGCCGGCACCTTCCCCGTTGGTCAGCACGGTGTCGACCATGACCACGCCGGGCCAGGACGAGACGGGCGTGCCGGAGACCTGGCTGCTGGAGGTCTGCGACCAGGGCCCGAAGCCGCCGCTGCCGTCGGAGCCGGACGACCCGCCCCCGCCGTAGGTGTCACCGCCGGATCCGGTGCTGCCCGAGCCGTTCGAGCCCGAGCCGTTCGAGCCGGACGACCCCGAGCTGCCCGAACCGGACCCGGACGAACCGGTCGACGGGCTGCTGCTGGGAATGGACACGGACGGCGCCGCACCGGAAACGGTGACGCGATCCGCGAACACGTGCTGCGTGGCGACGGCGCTGGCAGGGGCGACCACTGCGACGGCAAGTGCCGTGCTGACGGCTACGAGACGACCCTTCATGTCTTGGCTCCTCAAGTTCTTCGACTACGCCAAGACTCGCCCTGTCACTGATGCGTTACCGGGCAACCAGTTGTGGCCTTGCTGTGAACCGCCAACTCCGGTTGCGCCGGCGCGGGAGCCGATCCCGGTGCCCTGGAGGTGAGCAGCACACCGACGACGACCACCAGGGCGCCCACGAGTTCGACCGGCCCGGGCCGCTCACCGAGCACTGCCCAGGCGGTGCTGAGTCCCACGACCGGCACGAGCATGGAGTATGGCGCCACGGTGCTCGCCGGGTGCCGTGCCATCAGCCAGGTCCAGATACCGCTGCCCGCGACGCTGCCGAGCACGCAGGTGTAGATCAGGCCGGACCAGGCGACCCAGGCGTGCCCCGAGGTGGTGATCGAGTCGACGATCTGTCGCGGTCCCTCCACGAGCAGCGAGAGGCCGAGCATCGGCACCGGAAGCACCACGGTCATCCACAGCGTGAGGTGCAGCGGTTTGGGCGGGTTCGCCAGTCTGCTCGACAGGTTGCCGAACGCCCAGCCGAGACCGGCGCACAGGCTGAGCACGAACGGCCACCAGGTGGCCCCGCCGACACGCTGCGACCCGACGATGGCCAGCCCCGTGACCGCGACGACGACGCCGAGTGCCCGGGCCGGTGTGAGCCGCTCCCCCACGAGCACACCGAGCAGCACGGTGAACGGTGCCGAACACTGCAGCACCAGCGAGGCCAGGCCGGTCGGCAGACCCGCGTCCATCGCGCTGTAGAGGAAGGCGAACTGCAGCACGCCGAACCCGATGCCGTACCCCAGCAGGTAGCGCAGCGGCACCTGCGGGCGTGGCACGAACAGGACGGTCGGCACCGCGATCAGCGTCCAGCGCAGCGCCACGAGGAAGTATGGCGGGAACTGCTCCAGCGACGCGTGGATCGCCAGGAAGTTCACGCCCCAGAGGACGGCGACGAGCCCGGCGAGCAGGCGGTGACGGATCGGCATGGGTCGATCGTGCGCCCGAACACTCTTCAGGTCCAGCAAGAATTTGTGGATCATCTCGTTAGGATCCCTTCATGGAGTCAAGACATCTGACCCTGCTGCGCGAGCTGCGCGACCGCGGCAGCGTCGCCGCCGTCGCGGCCACGACCTGGCGCACCCCGTCCGCGGTATCGCAGCAGCTGCGCACGGCCGAACGTGATCTCGGCGTCCGTCTGGTCGAACCGGACGGTCGCGGGCTGCGGCTCACCGACGAGGGCCGTGTGCTGGCCGAGGCCGCCCTCGATGTCGAGACGGCGCTTGCGCGGGCCCAGGCTCGCCTCGACGAGTTCCGCGATCGGCTCGCCGGGGAGGTGCGGGTCGCGGCGCTGCCCAGCGCCATCGAATACCTCGCGCCACGGCTGCTGACCGGGCTGCGCGACGTGCCGATCGACGTGCGACTGGACGACGTCGACGTGGCCGAGGAGGACTTCGTCGGCCTCGCCGACGACTACGACGTCGTGATCGGGCACACCGTGCGCGCCGTGCCGCAGCGCCGGCGCGGCCTGGCGATCGAGGAAGTGGTGCGGGAGCCGCTCGACATCGTCATACCCGTCGATCACCGGTGGGCGACCCGGCGCAGCATCGCACCGGACGAGGCGATCGGCGAGCCGTGGGTGGCGACTCCGCCCGGGTATCCGTTCCGCCGGCTGCTGGAGCGCATCGAGCGCGCCGCGGGCCGGCCCGCCGAGGTGGTGCAGGAGGTGCGCGACAACCGGGTGGTGGAGGCGCTGGTCGCGGCGGGTGTCGGCATCGCATTGCTGCCGCGCTTCACCACCCGCCCGAACCCGGCGGTGCGGCTGCTGCGGTTGCGCGACGTCGACAGCGCACGGCTGGTGCTGGCGATGGCCCGGCGCGACCGGGCGGAGCGGGCGGCGGTGCGGCGCGTCATACAGGAGCTGATCGCGATCGGGGCCGGCCTGGGCGCCGGGTCCCGCGAGTAAGTGACGACAGTAGTGGGCTACTCGTCCTCGTCGAGGTCGTCGTCGTCCGCGTTGCGGAACGCCTCGACGCGCGCGCGGCGCTCGGACACCTTGCGGTCCACCTGCTCGGCGAACTGCTCACGCGCCCCGCTCAACGCGAAGAACGACACGACCAGCGAGATCAGCGCGGACAGGATGAGCAGCGCCCAGCTGCGGAAGCCGACGGCGAACAGGACGAGCAGTACGACCACGAAGATGAGCAGTCGCCAGATGGTGTAGCGGATCATCACATACCCGAGTAGGAGTGCATGCCGACGATGAAGACGTTGACGACGCAGAAGTTGAACAGGACGCAGCCGAAACCGGCCAGCGACAGGTAGGCGGCCTTCTTGCCGCTCCACCCGGCGGTCGCGCGGGCGTGCAGGTAGGCGGCGTAGACGACCCAGATGACCAGCGTCCAGACCTCCTTGGGATCCCAGCTCCAGTAGTGGCCCCAGGCCTTCTGCGCCCAGATGGCGCCGGCGATCAGGGTGAACGTCCACAGCGGGAAGGCGATGATCAGCAGCCCGTAGGTGGTGCGGTCCAGGACCTCCGAGCCGGGCACGGCGTCCATGAACGTGTACTTCGTGTCGTGGATGTCCTCGCGCCACTTCTGCACGAAGTACAGGATCGTGGTGGAGAAGGAGATGGTGAAGAACGCGACCGACAGGATCGCGACGGTGACGTGGATGGTCAGCCAGTAGTTCTTCAGCGACGGCATCAGCTCACTGGCGGCGGTGTAGAAGACCAGCGCGGCGAGCATCTCGGTCAGCAGCGTCGGACCGACCACGAAGATGCCGAGCGACCGGATGTCGCTCTTCAGGCTCCAGACCAGGAACGCGGTCATCACGAAGAACGCCCCGACGATGGCGAACTCGTACATGTTGCCCAGCGGCGGGCGCCCCACGGACGCCGCGCGGAAGACCACGCACGCGGTCAGCAGCAGCCAGCCGAGCCACGACAGGGACATACCGATGCCGGCCCACTGCCGCTTCTCCGGTGGTATGGCGCCCTCGGCCTGTGCCGTGCGCTCCAGGACGGTCGTGTGACCGCTTCCGTCGGCCGCCGCGGCCGCGCCGCTGCCCGACGCCAGCTGCGCCTCGCGCTCCTCCGCACGCGCCACCCGGCCCGGGTGACCGGCCAGGTCCAGCGCGAAGGACAGCATGGCCAGCGCCAGCACGACCGCCGAGGCGTAGAGGAAGTTGTTGGACAGGTTGGACAGTCCGACGTCGGTCGCGTGACCGCCGAAGGAGATGCTGGGCGTGGACGTGAAACTGATCATCGAGCCGGACCTGCCTGGGATGTGGGGGTTGTTCCTAGTCGTCCCTCGACGCCGTCGAGGAGGTTGTCGAGCGCGACCTGGAGACGCGGGTCCTCGCCCTTGGCGAGAGCCCCGGCCGTGATCAGACTACGCCCGTCGCCCGCGGAGCCTTCGGGGTCGTCGCCCCCGCCGGTGCTGACCTTGACGAAGATCCGGCGCCGACGCAGGGTCATCGACATGATGAGGCCGGCCAGCCCGATCAGTGCCGCGAGCAGCGCGGTGCCCTTGCCCGGGTCGTAACGGGCGGACAGGCCCGCCCAGCGCGGGATGGTCTTGCTCATCGAGATCGTGGTGCCGTCCGGCAGTTTGACGGTCTGCCCGGGCCGCACCACGGCGCTCCACGGCTTGTTCCCGTCCATGATCCGGGTCATCTTCGCAATGTTGAGCGTGTAGACCGACTGCGGCTGGCTGTCCGGGAAGAGCTGACCCTGGTAGGCGCCGAGCACCAGGGCCGGGTCGTCCAGGCCGGCGTAGGTCGAGATCGGCCCCTGGCTATTACTGAACGATGCGGTCGGCAGGAAGAACCCGTAGAAGCCCAGCTCCTTCGGCGACGCCGCCGGCACCTTGATCGCGCCGACCGACCGGTAGCCGTTGTCCTGCGGAAGGAACGGCGTCTCCTGGTGGTAGAGCACCTTCCCGGTCGGGCTCTTGACGGTGATCATCGGCGCGTAGCCGTTGCCGAGCAGGTAGACCGAGGTGCCGTCCAGCTTGACCGCGTCGTTGACCGCGAGCCGGCGGGTGGTCTTGGTCCCGTCCGGTGTCGCGCTGGTGGTCACCGTCGCGCGGAAGTCGCGCGGCTGGCCGTACTGCGGCGAACTCTTCGGGACGTTCTTCTCGAAGGTGACGTCGAGGTTGTCGACCTTCATGCTCCAGGGCTTGATCGCCTTGTCGGTGTCGACCCACGGGCCGAGGTCGAGGGTGTTGTAGCTGCCGACCGCGCTCACGAACGGTTCGCTGCCCTCGGGCACGATCACGTCGCCGCGCCAGCCCAGCAGGTGGTCGGCCGCGACCGCGAGGACGAGCACCAGCAGGCACAGGTGGAACAGCAGGTTGCCGGTCTCGCGCAACCGCCCGCCCTCTGCGGTGACCGCCTGCACGCCGTCGACCGGGTCGTCGACGCGGACGCGGTATCCCTTGCGCCGCAACGTTTCCCGCGCCGCCGTGACGACGTCCTCGGGTCGTGCGTCGATGTTGCGTTCCGCGGTGGCGGGCAACCGGGTGAGCCGTTTGGGCACCCGCGGCAACGGCGAGCGCAGCGCCTTCAGGTGTATGACGCAACGTGGCAGCACGCACCCGACGAGCGAGATCAGCAGCAGGATGTAGATGGCGGCGAACCAGGGGGCGCCATACACGTCGAACATCGACAACTTGTCCAGCCACGGCCCGATCGCTTTGTGGTCCTGCAGGTAGGTGGCGACGCGGGAGGCGTCGATGCTGCGCTGCGGGAAGATCGACCCGGGCACCGCGGCCACCGCGAGCAGCAGCAGCAGGAACAGCGCTGTGCGCATCGAGGTCAGCTGCCGCCACAGCCAGCGCAGCATGCCGACGACGCCGATCTTGGGCGCCAGCACCGGCTGCTTGCGGCCGGGCTTCGGGCGGGCCTTCTTGCCCGGCTTGGTGGTGGTTTCAGCCAATCAGATCACCGGAACAAACGTGTCGGAGCCGGTCAGCCGGATCTGGATCCAGGAGATCAGGTGCAACCACTGCCCCGACACCATGATCAGTCCCACGACCAGCATGAGGATGCCACCGACCAGTTGGATCGGCCGGTGGTGGTCACGCAGCCAGCGCGACCAGGACTCCGCGCGCGACCAGCCGGCCGCGATGAGCAGGAACGGGATGCCGAGCCCGAGGCAGTAGAACGCCGCAAGGGTCACCCCGCGCGATGCGCAGGAGTCACCGATCGGGTTGGCAAGATTGAGGATCGCGCCATACACGGGTCCGACGCAGGGGCTGGCGCTGAGGCCGAAGACCGCGCCCAGCAGCGGGGCGCCGACCAGCCCGGCGGACGGCTTCCACCGCACCGGGATGCCGCGCTGGCCGATGAAGCCGAGGTAGACCAGGGCCAGCAGGATCACGATGACACCGCTGACCCGGATCATCACGTCCTGGTGGAGGTACTTGAGGTTCAGCACCCAGCTGTATGCCGCGGCGACGCTGACCAGCACCACGGAGAAGCCGAGCACGAAGAGCAGCGCGCCGGTCACCAACCGGGTCTTGCGCCGCTCGTCGGTCAGCCCGGTGACGTAACCGAGGAAACCCGGCACCAGAGGGAGCACGCACGGCGACGCGAACGACACCACACCGGCAGCGACCGCCAGCACGACGGCGATCGGCAGGCTGCCCGTGGCAACCGTCTGCGCGGCGTTCGCGGTCATCGGAGTGCGGTCACCCCTTCGCGAGCACGTCGTCGACGAGCCCGGTGAGCGTGGCGGTGGTCGTCGGCCCGGAGACCCGGGCGGCGATGCGGTGCTGCTTGTCGAGGACGAGGGTGGACGGGGTCGCGGAGGCCTTGCCCTGCAGCGCGACCAGTGCCGCTCCCCCGTCGTCGCGCAGCGACGGGTAGGTGACACCGGCGGACTGCAGGTAGGCCGCTGCGGTCTGCGGGCCCTCCTGGCGGTCGACGCCGACCATCAGCACGCCCTTCTTCTTGAGCTTGACCCAGGCCTTCTCCAGGTCCGGGGTCTCGGACTTGCACGGCGGGCACCACGAACCCCAGACGTTCACGACGATGACCTTGCCCGGGTAGTTCCTGGTCGACCAGGCCGCGCCGTCCAGCAGCTTCCCGGACAGGACGACCGGCTTGCCGCGTTGGCCCGGCGCCAGCTGGGCGAGGGTGCCGTCACCGGCCAGGTAGTTCTTGTCGTCCCCCTGGTTGGCCTGTTTGGTGATCGAGTTGCCGTCGCTGCTGCAGGCAGCGAGGCCGAGGGTCGCCAGGCAGGTCAGCGCGAGCGCTGCCGCCATACCCCTCCTGCGCGCGGTCATTTCCGACCACTTCCCAACGCAGAGCCGGCCGCCTCGATGGCGTCGGGCAGCAGCTCCCGGGCGGGTTCGGCGTAGTCGATGCGGACGAACCGGTCGTCGTCGAACACCACGCTGGTCACGGACGCGAGCGTGCACTGCCGCCGGCGCGGGTCGTGCCACAGCCGCTTGCCCTCGAAGTGCAGGCGCGCGATCCAGACCGGCAGCTGGTGGCTGACGATGACGGCCTCGTGGCCCTCCGCCTGCGCGCGCGCATCCCGGGTCGCGGCGTCCATGCGCTCGGCGATCTCGGCATACGGCTCACCCCAGCTGGGCTTGAGCGGGTTGGTCAGCTTGCTCCAGAACCGCGGGTTGAGCAGTTGCTTGGGGTTCTTGCCGACGGTCAGGCCCTCGAAGTCGTTGCCCGCCTCGATCACCCGGTCGTCCAGCTCCACGGGCAGCTTGAGCGCCTCGGCGAGCGGTTCGACGGTCTCCTGGGCGCGCTCCAGCGGCGAGGAGACCAGGTGGGTGATGTCGCGGTCGGCGAGGTATGCCGCCGTCAGCTTGGCCATCTGCCGGCCGAGCTCGGACAGGTGGAAGCCCGGCATCCGGCCGTAGAGGACACCACCGGGGTTGTCCACCTCCCCGTGCCGGACCAGGTGCACGACGGTCTCAGTCACCGGTCACCGCCGGTCGGCTCACGGAAATCACGCTGGGAGTGTCGCATCGGTTTCTGTGTCGCCCTCTCAGGAGCCGGCCGCGGCCGCCGCGGCTGCCGGGAGCGCGGCCAGGACGTGCTCGACCGCGGCGTCGTCGTGGGACGCGCTGACGAACCACGCCTCGTACGAGCTCGGCGGCAGGTGCACACCCTGATCCAGCATCGAATGGAAGAACCGGCCGAACGCGGCGGTGTCCTGCGCCTTGGCGTCCTCGTAGTTGCGGACGGCGCCCTCGCGGAAGAAGACCGAGAACATCGAGCCGGCCCACTGGACGGTGTGCGGCACCCCGTGCGCGGTGAGGGCCGCGGAGGCGCCGTCGGCGATCGCGTGCGCGACGACGCCGATGCGGTCGTAGACCTCGGCGGTGCAGCCGCGCAGCGTCGCCAGCCCGGCCGCGGTCGCGACCGGGTTCCCGGACAGGGTGCCCGCCTGGTAGACGGGCCCGTCCGGCGCGAGGTTGGCCAGCAGGTCGGCCCGGCCGCCGAAGGCCGCGGCGGGGAAGCCACCGCCCATGACCTTGCCGAAGGTGAACAGGTCGGGGGCGCCGCCCTCGGGCTCCCCCTCCAGGCCGTACCAGCCGGCGGCGGAGCAGCGGAAGCCGGTCATCACCTCGTCGGAGATCAGCAGCGCACCGTGCTCCTTGGTGATCCGGCGCAGGGCGCTGGTGAAACCGGGTGCGGGCGGGACGACACCCATGTTGCCCGGGGACGCCTCGGTGATCACGCAGGCGATCTCGTCGCCGTGCTCGGCGAACGCGGCCTCGACGGCTGCGACGTCGTTGTAGGGCAGCACGATCGTCTCGTGCGCGGCCGAGGCGGGGACGCCGGCGGAGTCCGGCAGCGCGAAGGTGGCCACCCCGGAACCGGCCGCGGCCAGCAGCGGGTCGACGTGGCCGTGGTAGCAGCCGGCGAACTTCACCACGGTGCTGCGGCCGGTCGCGCCACGCGCCAGCCGCAGGGCGGACATCGTCGCCTCGGTGCCGCTGTTGACCAGCCGCACCTGCTCCAGCGGCGCGACGCGGGAGACGATCTCCTCGGCGAGGGCCACTTCGTTCTCGCTCGGCGTGCCGAAGCTGAAGCCCTGGGTCGCGGCCTGCTGCACGGCGGCCAGCACGTCGGGGTGGGCGTGGCCGAGGATCATCGGACCCCAGGAGCAGATCAGGTCGACGTAGCGGTTGCCATCGACGTCGGTCAGCCACGGACCCTTCGCGGAGGCGATGAAGCGGGGTGTGCCGCCGACCGCGCGGAAGGCGCGGACCGGCGAGTTGACGCCACCCGGGGTGACCGCCCGGGCGCGCTGCAGCAGCGCCGCCGACGCCTCGTCGTGAACAGTCGGGTGCTCGGTGGGCGTGCTCGTCATACCGCCATTGTCTCAGGCGGCCGAGCGCGATCTCCTACGGGTTGTAGTGGACTCCGAGGAGGTGGTCGCGGACGCTGCTCATGGCCTCGCCGAGCGAGGCGAACAGCTGCGGGTCCATCTGCCGGATCAGGTGGTTCTGGACGCTCGCGACGTGCACGCGGGCGGCGTCCTGGACGGCGGCCCAGCCCTCGTCGGTCAGCTTGAGTTCGATCCCCCGGCCGTCGTCGACCGCCTTGCGCCGCTCGACCCAGCCGCGCCGTTCCAGCCGGGTGGCCGAGTGGGTGACGCGGCTGCGCGACTGGACGGTGAGGTCGGCGAGTCGGCTCATCCGCATCACGTGGCCGGGCGCCTCGGACAGCATCGACAGCAGTTCGTACTCCGCGAGGGACATCCCGGCCCGCTGCAGCTCCGCGTCGAGCACGAACTCCAGCAGCCGGCTGCCGCGCAGGTAGGCGCGCCAGGCCGCCTGCTCGTCATCGGTCAGCCACGACGCGTCGGTCTGCGGCGTCGCGGCTTCGGGTACGGCGGGCTCGGGCACGGTCACAGCATAGGTGGCCGGATTTCTTCGCGCACCGAGGGAATAATTGAAATATCAATCATTGTTGGACATGATGGCTACCGACACGGCGGCCACGCCATACCACCAGATCGTCCTCCCGAAGGAGCGCAATGAGCACCACGACCACCACCCTCGATGGCCTGAGCACCGGCACCTGGAACATCGACCCCGCACACAGCGCCCTGGGCTTCCAGGTGCGCCACATGATGGTGAGCAAGGTCCGCGGCAAGTTCGACGAGTTCACCGCGACCCTCACCGTCGGCGAGTCCCTCGAGGACTCCAGCGTGGCGGCCGAGGTCACGATGGCCTCGATCAACACCGGTGTCGCCGACCGCGACAACCACCTGCGCACCAACGACTTCTTCGAGGTCGAGACCTACCCCACCATGACCTTCAGGTCCACCAAGCTCACCCCGACCGAGCTGACCGGTGACCTGACGATCAAGAATGTCACCAAGCCCGTCACCTTCGACGTGGAGCTCGGCGGCATCGGCCCCGACCCGTACGGCAACACCCGCGCCGGGTTCGAGGCCACCCTCGAGATCAACCGCAAGGAGTTCGGCGTCGACATCGAGATGCCGCTGCAGGGTGGCGGCGTCGTCGTCGGCGACAAGGTCAAGATCACCCTCGACCTGGAGTTCGTGAAGGCGCAGGCCTGAGCGAGTCCGGCTGCTGCGCGGCCACGGCCCGCAGCGGTGACGAGTCACCCGCTGCGGCGTCGCCCGTGGCGTCCAACGACGCTGCGGCAGTTGCCCGTAGCCTCCGACTACCGCTGAGGCGCTCCAGCCCTTAGCCTCTATCCGCGAGCGGAACCTGACAGACCCCCGAGTGTCAGGTTCCGCTCGTCTTTGCCGACAGGCCCACAAACACACTGACAGGCCCACTAGATCGAGCGGAGATCGCTCGATCTAGTGGGCCTGTCGATCGTTTGTGAGCCTGTCGGTCAGACGCCGTGCAGGCGCTGGGCGACCTCGGTGGCGTAGTAGGTCAGCACGGCCTGGGCGCCGGCCCGCTTGATCGAGGTCAGCATCTCCAGCACCATCGCGTCGCGATCGATCCACCCGTTGGCGGCGGCCGCCTCGATCATCGCCATCTCGCCGCTGATCTGATAGGCCACGACCGGCACATCGCTCATCTCACGGACGTCGCGCACGATGTCCAGGTAGGGCAGCGCCGGTTTGACCATGACCAGGTCGGCGCCCTCGTCCAGATCGAGCTGCACCTCACGCAACGCCTCGGTGCGGTTGGCGCTGTCCTGCTGGTAGGTGCGCCGGTCGCCCTGCAGGGTGGACTCCACTGCCTCACGGAACGGCCCGTATGCCGCGGAGGCGTATTTCGCGGCATACGCGAGGATCCCGACATCGGTGTGACTGGCGTCGTCCAGGGCCCGGCGGATCACCGCGACCTGACCGTCCATCATCCCGGACGGGCCGACCAGATGCGCGCCCGCTTCCGCCTGGGCGACGCCCATGTCGGCATACCGCTCGAGCGTCGCGTCGTTGTCGACCCGACCCTGCGCGTCGAGCACACCGCAGTGCCCGTGCGAGGTGAACTCGTCCAGGCACAGGTCCGACATCAGCACCGTGTCGTCGCCGAGTTCGTCCCGCAGGCGGGATAGCGCGACGTTCAGGATGCCGTCGGGATCGGTTCCGCCGGAACCGATCTCGTCGCGCTTCTCCGGCACGCCGAAGATCATCAGCCCGCCGACGCCGGCGTCGACCGCC